>CAYHGN010000158.1:0-6769 GCA_964356005.1 uncultured Sphingobacterium sp. | reverse complement strand
TCATACCGGACCGGAAATTTTCAGAGATCTGCCTGATGCTGATGTATTTATCGCATCAGTAGGTAGTGGGGGAACATTCATTGGGACTTCCAAATACCTGAAATCGGTTAATCCAAATATCAAATGCATTGCTGTTGAACCTGAAAAGGCAGCAATCCTCAAAACAGGGAAAGTTGAGGATCCAAAGCATATCATTCAGGGTACTGCCTACGGATTAATCCCACCACACTGGGATGTAGCATTGGCAGATGATTTTATTACAGTAAGTGATGAAGAAGTGATGAATATGAAAAAGAGATTATCCTCAGATCAGGGTTTATATGTAGGTTATTCGGCTGCTGCGAATGTAATTGCGGCGCAAAAGTATTTGCTGGCCAAGGAACAAGCATTGAATGTTGTTACTGTGCTTTGTGATTCGGGGTACAAGTACAGTGATTAAATAGATTTTTCTATGAGTCTGGATTGCAAATCCAGATTATCTGTGTATTCGACATGCCCTTCGGAACATGCCGAACAGCTAAGCACTGATCTTAATTATCAATTATCAACTGTCAATTATCAATTAACTTCGTTCCATCTTCAATTGCTACCTCATAAACCAACATTTCAGTTCCTGTTTCAGAATAGTAAGCATCCGTAACCTTTTTTATGAGGTCATTTGCGGCTTCCGACCTTACAAGATTGATCGTACAACCCCCAAAACCTCCGCCCATCATTCGGGCACCTATAACATCGGGATTGTCTTTGACCAGATCAACCAGCAGATCGAGTTCTATGCAGCTAACTTCATACAGGTCTTTCAGTCCGGCATGGGTCTCAAACATTCGTTTGCCAAAGCTGATCAGATCATCTTTTTCGAGGTCATTGCAGCCATTTAAAAGTCGTTGGATCTCTGAAATTACATAAGTACATCTGCGATAAACAGTTTCATCAACTGCTTTTACATAAGTATCGAGCATTTCCTGACTGGCATCCCTCAGGCTCATGACTTCCGGATGGAATTCCTGTATCAGGCTCACACCTTTTTCGCATTGTTCACGACGTTGATTGTAGGCTGAATCTGCCAAAGAATGTTTTACCCTCGTATCAAATACCAATATTTTATTGTCATCTGCATGGAATGGCACATAAACATATTCCAAACTCCGGCAATCCAGTCGGATTAGATGCTCTTTCTTGCCAAAAACGCTCGCAAACTGATCCATGATACCACATTTTACCCCTACAAATTCATTTTCTGCCGCTTGTCCGATTCTCACCAAATCCATTTTTTCATAATCAAGTCCGAAGAGTTCATTCAAAGCAAATGCAGTCGCACATTCCAAAGCTGCAGAAGAAGATAATCCGGCACCGGGTGGGATATCCCCACCAAATACCAGATTAAAGCCGTGCTTTAAAGAATGTGATTTTTGAATCTGTTCAATAACGCCAAGAATATAATCAGGCCAGAGTTTGCCTGAAGGAATGGTGCCATCGATATTGGTGTGGTAATTGTCATTGTAATCGAGCGAGTACAGTCTAATCCCATCGTCCTCTCGTTTCTGGATACCCAGCCAGATTGCCTTATTGATCGCAGCAGGCAATACGAAACCCATATTATAATCGAGGTGCTCACCGATCAGGTTTATCCTTCCCGGCGAACGGATGATCAGGGTTTCCTGCCCAAATATTTCTTTGAATTTATTTCGGATGCTTTCTGGATAATTTGTATTCGGGGTATTCATTTTTATCATTCTTAATTCAAGACATACTTTACCTTCATGTTTCACTCAATTATAAAGGAAATTATCGTTTAATAAGTACTAATTTTGCAGGAATAACGTTTTTTAGCACATGAGATATTTCAAATACATCATATATTTTTCAGTACTTCTTGTTTGTCCGCTGATTAGTTCTGCCCAGCAAGCGACCTATTCAATTAATGGCACAGTCTCCAACCCGGAGATTAAAAGCCTGTATTTTACAGAAACTTCCTTTTTCAGTAATGTAAAGCCGAAGCTTCAAAAAGTGGATGTTCTGGACGGTAAATTTAGCATTAAGGGGGATTTCATAGAGCCTGTTCCTGTTTTTCTTTCAATAGATCAGGATTTTAAAAAGGATCCGGCTACAACGAAACAGTTCATTCTTGATTATGGTAATATCTATGTCCAGATCAAGGGAGGACTTAATGATGCGCTTATTAGCGGTTCAAAAGCTCAGGATGATATGCAGCGCTTGAGTCTTGGACAAGCACCCTACTTGGAAAAGTTAAACCAAATTGGAAAAGATGCAGAACTAAAATCACAATCAGGGATTTCTCCTGATTCTATCTCCGCCCTGTATCGGATTCCATTCAGGGATGTTAACCGGGAATTGGTAGAATTTCAGCGGTCTTTTGTGATGGATAATCCATCAGCTTTCGCCTCGATATTGCTGATTCCGAGTATTGCCGGTAGTAGTTTTAATTTCTTTGAAGCGGACACTATGCTGGGGAATCTGAATCCTGAGATTCAAAAAAGTTCTACCGCCAGGCTGGTAAAGGATTATATCGACTCTGAAAAGAAAACCTCAGTGGGTGCTATTGCTCTCGATTTTGCATTATCCGATACTTCTGGCAAAGCAGTTCCGCTATCCTCATTGAAAGGTAAATATGTATTGCTTGATTTTTGGGCTGCATGGTGCGGGCCCTGCCGACAGGAAAACCCGAATGTCGTGAATGCGCACAATCAGTTTAAGAATAAAGGCTTTACCGTTTTTGGGGTTTCGCTCGACAGGGATAAAAAGAGCTGGATGGCCGCCATCCGTGAAGATAATCTGAACTGGCAGCATGTTTCCGACCTGAAATACTGGGGAAGCGAAGCGGCAGCATTGTACAAAGTCGGCAGTATTCCAAGGAATTTCCTTCTCGACCCGAATGGGAAAATCATTGGTCGCGACCTTCGCGGACCTGATCTGTTGGATAAATTAAATGAATTATTTCTTTTAAAGAAATAAAATTTCCATTCAGTTAATTTATTCAAAAATTGTAAAGATTAGGGAGAACAAAGCTACAGCAAATCGGCACCGATATCAGGACGATAATACCTGCCATCAAAATAGATCCTTCCTGCATCAGCAGTTGCGTTCTGAACTGCATCAAACAAATTATCCTGTAGCGAGGTGATTGCAATTACCCTACCACCACTGGTCTTTACAACACCGTTTTCCAGTTCTGTCCCGGCGTGGTAGGCGACAGAATTCCTCAAATTTTCAATACCTGATAGTGTTTTTCCTTTCAGGTATTCTCCAGGATATCCACCCGAAACAATCATTATCGTTGCAGCAAATTGAGGAGAGATTTTGAGTTCTTTTTCAGTAAGGTTTTCATCAGCCACACCCATGAACAGCTCAATAAGATCGCTTTCAATTCTTGGAATTACACTTTCAGTTTCAGGATCGCCCATACGTACATTGTACTCAATTACAAAAGGCTCTTTGCCATTTGTTGAACTTACCGCCATCAGGCCAATAAATATGAAGCCTTTATAAGGGATATTATCCTTTTTTAAACCTTCAATCGTAGGAATGATAACCCGCTCTTCTACCTTGCGCATAAATTTTGCATCAGCAAAAGGTACAGGAGAAACGGAACCCATGCCGCCGGTATTTAAACCAGTATCGCCTTCGCCAATGCGTTTATAATCCTTGGCTTCAGGTAAAATTTTATAAGATATACTATCCGTTAAAACAAAAACAGAAAGTTCTATTCCTGATAAAAACTCTTCAATAACCACCGTGCTACTTGCTTCCCCGAATTTTGCATCGGCGAGCATCGCTCCTAGCTCAGTTTTTGCTTCTTCCAGAGTTTCGCAAATCAGAACCCCTTTACCGGCAGCCAATCCATCTGCTTTTAACACGATTGGAAGTTTCTGAGTTTCAAGATAATTTAAGCCCTCATTTAGACTGGCTTTGGTGAATGATCTGAATGCTGCAGTTGGAATGCCATGTTTAATCATAAACCGCTTCGAGAAATCTTTGCTACCTTCAAGTTGAGCACCTTCTTTCTGCGGACCGATAACCGGAATATGAGATAAATCACTTCGTTCAAGGAAAAAATCATGAATTCCTTTTACCAATGGCTCTTCAGGGCCAACCACCAGCATCTCAACATTGTTTTTTAGGACAAAATTGGCAATCCCTTCGAAATCTGTAAGCTTTAGGTTTACATTCTTACCATAGGCCGATGTTCCAGCATTTCCTGGAGCGATATATAGCTGAGATAAATGCTGACTTTCTGCCATTTTGGATGCGAAAGCACATTCGCGTCCACCCGAACCAAGTAAGAGGATATTCATAATGTAAAGATAGGGCGAATTAACTATTGAACAAATTTGTTAAGGGTCAAATGATAATTGCGATTAAAATAATTGGATGTATTAAATCGAAGAAATTCTTTCTTTAAATGATTTTTTGTAAGTCAAATTAATTTTTGACTTTATGATTTTAGAGATAATTTATTACTAATTTGTTTTAGCAATTAAGAGTATAATTTATTTTTCAAAATGTTTCAATCGCAATTCCCTATTCCTGAATCCCGCTACAATAATAATTTTGAATAGGTTGATTGAAATAAATGCGAATTGATTTTTATTAATAAGCTCGCATTAATACCGGGATATTAATTTTTAGGGTAAAAGCACAAATTATGTTCATAGGAAAATTAAGTTTAAGCAATCTATGATGAATAAAAATTTATCCCGGCGTATTTTTATACAGAAAAGCTTAGCTGCAGGTGTCACCCTGACGGCAATGAACCAATTGTCGGCCTGTTCCAATTATTTGCATTCAAATTCTAAAAATTTATTGATGAAACCCGGATTGGTGACCTACCTCTGGGGTAAAGATTGGGATTTACCAACCTTGATCGCAAATTGTGCCAAGACTGGTTTACTTGGCGTAGAGCTTCGCACCCAGCATGCTCATGGTGTTGAATCAAACCTTAATGCGATACAACGGGCAGAAGTTAAAAAGAGGTTTTCTGACAGTCCTGTAACTTGTTTAGGCTATGGTTCTAACTACGAATATCATAGTCCTGATCAAAAAATACTCAGGCAAAATATTGAACAGACAAAGCACTATATAAAGCTTTGTCAGGATATTGGCGCAACGGGTTTAAAAGTTAAGCCCAATGGCTTGCCGGCGCAGATATCCCCCGAAAAAACGATCGCCCAAATTGCTGCTTCGCTAAATGAAGTTGGAAAGTATGCACAGGATTTTGGACAATTAATTAGAGTAGAAGCTCATGGCTCCCTCACCGAATTATTGCCCAATATGAAAGCAATTTTTGATCAGGTAACTGAACCAAATGTTAAAATTTGTTGGAATTGTAATCCACCTGATGTATCGGGAGCTGGTCTTGTAGAGAATTTTAATATGGTTAAAAAGTGGTTTGGGGATACAGTTCATATCCATGAATTGAATAGGAATGATTACCCTTATCAGGAAATCTTTAATCTTTTTGCAGGTATAAATTACAAAGGTTGGTTATTGTTGGAAGGAAGTTCTACAAATCCTGAAGATAAAATAGCCGCAATGCATCAACACCTGGAATCTTTCAACAAGTTAAAAGCAAATATTACAAAAATTTAGGTACAGATTGTACCGCTTTGTGGGACAAAAATAGATCATTATGACAGTTAGAAGAGAATTTATCAAAAAGAGTCTGGTGGGTGGTAGCGCAATTGCAATCGGTGGCATGGGATTTAGCGCCAAATCTTATGCATCTATCCTCGGAGCGAATGACCGCATTAACATTGGAGTTATTGGAATACGTAACCAGGGTTCTCTTCACATCAACAGCTGGTGTGGTATGAAAAGTAGCCATAATGTTATTGTTAAAACTATTTGTGATGCTGATGAATTGCTTTTCCCATCACGTTCTAAAATGGTTGTTGATCAAACCGGGATTAAACCTAAAGAAGAATGGGATATGAGGAAGGTATTTGATGACAAAGAAATTGATGCCGTATCGATTGTAATACCAAACCATTGGCATGCTCTGGCTACTATTTGGGCCTGTCAGGCAGGTAAGCATGTTTATGTTGAAAAGCCTGCTTCTCATAATATATGGGAGGGGCGAAAGATGATTGAGATTGCCAGAAAGACAAATCTGAGAGTACAGGTTGGATTAAATAACCGCTCGACCAATACAATAAGGGAAGCAATAAAATTTTTGCATGAAGGTGGAATTGGAGAGGTTTATATGGCGCGTGCTCTATGCTATAAGGCTCGTGATTCCTTTGGGATGGCAAAGGATAGTGTTGCTCCTTCTTCATTTCATTACAACGAGTGGCTTGGCCCCGCTCCATACAGGCCTTATAATGTAAAGAAAAGCCATTACAATTGGCATTGGTATTGGGATACCGGGAATGGAGATACCGGCAACACCGGTCCGCACCAACTTGATATTGCCCGATGGGGTTTAAATAAACATGAACATCCCGTATCGATATATTCTACAGGAGGTATTTATGGCTTTAATAAAGACGAACGCGAACCTGATAAGCGGACTCCAGGAAAATTGGTATATGGTGGAGTAGAGACTTATGGCCATGACAAGACATTCCAGGAAACACCTAACACGCAGACATGCTCTTTCAAATATAATGATGGAACTATGCTTGAGTTCGAAACTCGTGGACGTTATACCAATCATGAGGGAAGCAAGGGGCAGGAGGTTGGAAACCTATTTTATGGTACTGAAGGTTGGCTTGAAATCAGTGGCGATTCCTGGAAGGCCTTCCGCAGAAGG
>CAYHGN010000157.1:2171-6868 GCA_964356005.1 uncultured Sphingobacterium sp. | reverse complement strand
AAAGGCAGGATATACAGCAGAAAGGATTTAAAAATAATAAAGGGTACTCCAGCGTACCCTTTATTATATATATAGATTGAGTTTATTGAGAGATAGTGATAGTTCCCAGATCTTTTACAGATCCTGTAATTACTGCAACATTCTCAATAGTTTTATTGATGTAAGGGCTAACCGGTTGAATCTCAATTTTATAAGTTCCTGCAGCTACACCAGGGAACCAAAATTTACCAGTCGCATCACTAACAGTTCCCAGTGTATCAGTTCCTGCGATCGCATAGATCTTTGGATTTGAAGCTGAAGGTGTAATAGTGCCAGTAATAGCTCCTGAAACAGCATTGGGTATGGCTCTGATCACAGGTTTTAGGATGTATTTGCCATTTCCTGTCTGAACAATTGATTTTGCAGCATCAAAGTCAAGTAACATGGTGTAGGCAACACCCGCTACCAGACTTTCCTGAACTTTTAATTTTACTCCTGAACTCTGTCCGCTTGGTGTGGTCAATGCATAGGTAACTCCATTGATTTTTACCTGATTCCCTGAATCATTTAATACAAGTCTCACTTCCTGAATATTTCCTGAGGGTATATCCTGTGAAGCAATAAGTGTATCCTTACCCATTCTGAAATTAAGAATATTAAAAGGGTTAGGGCCAACCGCCAGCGTGCTTGTTCCATCAGATGTTAGAATCTGGATTTCTTTCACACTTAAATAAATGGCTTCATAAGCACCGGGACTATCGGTGATCTTAACATTCATCCGGGTCATACCCTCGTCGCTGTTCTTCTTACAGGATGTAAATCCCATTGCAAGGCCAATACAGCTAATGATCATTAATTTTTTCATGATATTTTTTCTTAAGTGTATAATAGACATACGGTAACAAATCAATTGCTGTGCCACATCATTTTTTGAATTGTCGAAAACTGGCTTGATTTATGTAGTTACTATTCGTAACTAAATGAAAATCAATATGAAAAGGCTAATTAACTATGCTTCAATCCCTGTACTGGCCATCGGTCTTTTTTTTATGGGCTCCTGTTCTAATAACGCTACAAAATCTGAGGAGAAAGAAGTTGTTGTCATGGATTCAGTTTCAAGGGATCTTGAACAAAGCACAAAAGATCTTGAAGATAAAAACGCAAAGCTTGAGGCTTCTTTAGAAAAAGTTGACAAAGAATTTGAAACTGCTAAATAAAAGATATCATGAAAAAAGGAAATAATATTTTAAGGATAAGTATCCTTCCATTAATTGTGCTAACACTTTTAGCGCTTACTGACCCTCAAAAGGATAAAAATGGACAAGGGAAATCGGAGAGTAAAGAAAACGATGAAACTGGGAAGAGCAGGGATAAGAACCAGGGTGATAAAAACCGTGGCAATGATAAAAATCAGGATAAGGATGATGATAATAGGGGTAAATATGATGATGATCGGGAAGGAAAAAGTAAGAAATGGAAGGATGAGAAGTCCAATGGTCAGTATAATGACAGTAAAGACAAGTCAGGGAAAAACAATGATAGATTTGAAGATGGTAACTGGGAGATTAAAAGGGGAAATGGGAATAGCAAGAAGATGAATGGTAAGAGGGATATCGATATTGATTGGGGCATTCAAAATTGGGCAGAACGCAAACATCCAAAGAATCAAAAGAAAGTTAACATATGCCATAATCCTTCAGGGAACGATTCGGGTAATTCTGTGACTATAAATGTTTCTGAAAATGCAGTAAAGGCACATTTGAATCATGGTGATATATTAGGGGATTGTTCCAATAATTATTCCGACCGCTGGTCACGTGAATATATAAAATCACGCGAAACTGTTTATAATACCTATGAGCAAACTTATGAAACCATGTCTTACAGTGAAGCGCTTCTAAAGTATGCAGTCGAGAAACTTTTAGGGGTAAAAACTAATCTGAACACCAGCAGGGTAAATCTCAATGCTACGGAAATTCAACGCCGTGAGGGACTTATTCTGGATCTTCAGAATAATGTAACCGATCTGGAAAATCAGTTGGATTTAACCCGTAATAAGCTTGATTCTGATGTGAACATTATAGTGCAATTATAATAGATTCATCGACCTTACAGGTTTATATTAAACACTTTCATATCTTGTATTAGATTCATTAAAAATGAACTCAGGATATGAAGGTGTTTTTTTTATTTGTATTTTTTTACATATCGGTTTGGGGGCATTCAGCCTTACCTGAAACAATAATTCAGGGGCAGCAACCAAATCTTTCAATTGACTCCAAAGGAGTCATTCGCGTTACGTACGGGAACGGAGAAAAGATCTATTGTCTTACTTCAAACAATAATGGAATCAGTTTTTCTTCAGCAGTGCTTGTTGCTGAACTGCCCGGAATGCATTTGGGGAATACAAGAGGTCCGCAAATTGCCTCTTCTAAGAATTTTTCAATCATAAGTGCAATCGATAAATCAGGAACTATTCATTCTTACAGGCTTGATCATTCCAAGGGCAAATGGATCCCAATTACAAATATTAATGATAAAAAAGGTTCTGCTCCTGAAGGATTAATGGCAATTGCAGCCGATAAGGAGGATAATTTTTACGCCACTTGGCTTGACATCAGGGAGGGGGGCAGTAACAGTGTCTATTTTTCTTCTATTAACGGCCATTCTGCTAAATGGAAAGCTAATTCCCTGGTTTATAAATCACCCGATAAGCATGTTTGCGAGTGCTGTAAGCCGAATATTGTATTTAGTGGTGATAAGCTTGTCGTTGGTTTTCGCAACTGGTTAATGGGTTCACGAGATATCTATTATTCAGTTTCATACGACAAGGGCAAATCTTTTTCGGAGGCAGCAAAATCAGGGACTGGTACATGGCAGCTAAATGCTTGTCCGATGGATGGCGGTAGTTTAGCTATTAATTCTGAAGGAAAGGTTTCTGCAGCCTGGCGACGCAATGGAGATGTATATTACTGGTCAGAAAATCAGACAGAGTTGAAACTTGCTACAGGTCGTGATGTAAGTATGGCCCAAAAGAAGAAAGAGATCTATATTGTCTGGCAAGATAAAAAGATACTGAGTGCAATTAATCTAAATACAAAAAAAATTACACAACTTGGTTCCGGTGTTTCTCCCAAAATTTATATTCTGGATAATGGGAAAGCTATTTGTTTCTGGGAAGATGATAGGTCGTTGAGATATAAACTTATTTAGCTCTAATCATGTATTCAAGTGCAGTAGGGAATGTCCATAACTAGGTTAATTAGGACTATTTATAGAAATTTGCGACGAAATTAGATTCACAATTTACACTAACTCATCCGATAATACTGACCTTGGAAGACTTTCAAGATAACCAACACTCAGTGGGCTGGTCAGGAAGTCGACTACAAAGGGGTATTTCTTGGCACGATCAGAATCAATCTCATCAATTGAATAGGAGGTAATGATTACCCTGGTATTCCTGCAATGCGGATATATTTCTGAGGAGAAATTATAAAGAAATTCCCATCCGTCCATAACTGGCATATGTAAATCCAGAAGGACCAGACCCGGAAAGTCAGTTTGATTTTCAGTATTCCCTTTTATCAGGTTTTTATAGTACTCAAGACCTTCAAAACCATTCAATGCGGTAATAACTTCATCCGAAAATTTAGATTTATTGAGAATCTGTTTTTGGATCCACAATGTAACTTCATTGTCGTTGATACAAAGTACCTTTTTTAATTGTTCGTAAGGCATATTCTGAAATATTAATAAATCCTATGCTCGTGTACGGAATGACACCTGAGAAAGTTTCAAAAATGATAGACTTTAATTTGGTGTTAAATCTCACATTTATCAGTATATTATAAAGAGCAGCTTTTGTGCATTCTTTATTGATTTTACTATTTTTGGTAAACCCTACCAATGAAGAGACTCTTATTGCTTTTTTTTTGTATCCACGTTCTTGCAGTGTTCGGCCAGAATGGTGCTGAAATTGGCCGAAAGATTTCATTTAAGTTGCCACTGGGAATAAGTCAAAATGACTATTTGCCAGATGTGATCATCGTTAAATTCAGGAGGGGGACTTCTGCATCTCAGATAAGATCTGTAAGTTCTGCTTCAAGCTTGAGAAGCCTTACAGTTAAAGCTTCCGAGCTTAATCTAAATCAGCTTTTTAAAAACTCAGTAAAAGCAATCAGTGTCGAGGCGATTCAGCGAATGTCAATCCCGGATACTGTAGGGATGGAAAGGATTTATGAATTGAAGTTCAGTTCAAAGCAGGGAATAGAGAAGCTAATCAATGAATTACTTAGGAATCCTAATATTGAGTATGCTGAGCCAAGCTACATTCATTATGTTTCCTATACTCCCAATGATCCGCTTTTTTCGGGTTTTCAAAGCCAGCTTAAACAGGTGAAGGCTGAGCAGTCATGGGATCTGATAAAAAATTCTTCTAACACAATCATTGCTATTGTAGATACAGGTACTGATATGGACCATGTTGATCTGAAAGCAAATATTTTATTGCCGGGAATAGACCTTGTTGGACTCAGTGGTTCTAACCCACAGGTGGATAATAATCCGGATGTTAACAGTGATTCAACTGATCATGGGGTTAGCGTTAGTGGGATCGCTTCGGCTGTTTCTGATAATGGACTTGGTATTGCAAGTATCGCTTACAATGCTACTGTTATTTACAAAGGTTATGAAGGGATCAAATATGCTGCTGATAA
>CAYHGN010000157.1:0-2071 GCA_964356005.1 uncultured Sphingobacterium sp. | reverse complement strand
ACAATGCTACTGTTATTTACAAAGGTTATGAAGGGATCAAATATGCTGCTGATAACGGTGCCCATATTATAAATTGTTCGTTCAGTGGGCCGAATAAATCTTCCTTTGGTCAGGATATTGTGAACTATGCCATAGCTAAGGGCAGCCTTATTATTGCTTGTGCAGGAAATTCCAATACTGCTGAACCGGAATATCCGGCAGCTTATACAGGGGTACTTGGTGTGTCGGCAGTAGATCTGAATGATAAAAAAAATGTTTTTGCCAGTTATGGTAGTCATATTTCTATATCGGCCCCTGGAGTGGTTTATTCAAGTAAAAACGGGAATAAATATGGCTGGGTTTCAGGAACTTCTTTTTCAACTCCAATGGTCTCAAGTGCGGCAGCACTGGTCAGGTCGAGATTCCCAGCTTTTGATATGTCTCAAGTAGCAGAACAATTGAAAGTTAGTGCAGACAATATTGATCAACTTAATCCGGGACTTGCAGGACAGTTGGGACATGGCCGCTTAAATGTATACAGGGCGCTAACGGAGACTTTACCTTCAATAAAATATCAGAAAATTACACTAAACGATAAAGGTAATGGATCAATCCCTGCCGGAGACACTTTGACAATTTTTCTGGATATCAAAAATTTTCTTTCACCGGCCTCCGGACTTGTGATAAAGCTACTGTCCCAACCCAAATGTTCAGATAATAAATCAGCAATATTTGCTGAGCAACATTGGGACTAAAGAGTTAAAGACAATGATTGGTCCTTTTCGGGTATATGTCAGGCCGGGCACACCGGATAATGAACTTGTCAATTTTAGTTTAAATTATACTTCAGGTAGTAATTATCAGAGTTCAGAGCAATTTCAGGTGCGTTTAGCACGGGATTTTATGAATGTGAAGGTGAATCAAATCAGTTCTACTATTAGCAGTAATGGTCGTATAGGTTATGCAGACAGTAATGGCGAGGATGGTTTGGGATTTATTTATAAGTCTGAACCTTTACTTGTAGAAGCTTCTTTGATGATCGGAAATTCTGCATCAGCGGTGTCAAATAATATCAGGACGGGTTTTGGAATATCAGATGAACATTTTGTTTAAAAGTTAAGGGTTTTCAAAGATAAGGATACAAATGCCGCATTTTTGGGCCGTTCGGAGTTTGATGATTCGGGGAGTCTAAACAGATTAAATTTGGATATCAGGCATAGCCAGACGACCTACTCAACCCTGCAGGATGATAAATATTTAATCTCAGAATATGAGATTCGTAATTCCGGGCAAACCGTTTTAAAGGATATTTATGCGGGCTTATTTTCGGATTGGGATGTCGATGTAATTGGCAGGGATGTGTCGAAGTATGATGCTCCTAACAGATTGGCCTATGTTTATGGCAGGCATGGTGGATCTCACTATGCAGGTGTTAAACTTCTTAGCGAAACCGGGCAAGCTGTATATTATCCCATTGCAAATCAGGTTTCTGCGGATCTTATTCTTGTTGATGGTGAGTTTAGTATGGCCGAGAAATATCAGACACTTTCATCTGGAATTAAGAATTCAGGTTTGGGGGAGAATACTCCTGATGGTTATGATATTCTACTCGTCAGTGGTTATGGACCATTTACAATCCCGGTAAATGGAATTGTTAAAATAGCTTTCGCATTGATAGGAGGAGATTCACTGACTGATCTTCAAGCCAGTTCTGGGGCAGCACAAAAAAAATATGATGAGTTATACAAATCTGAAAGCACTATTGTTGCCAACGGTTTTTTGCTGAGACAAAACTTCCCAAACCCGGGACTCGATCAAACAGTAATTGAGTTTAGCCTGAGTCGTCCGGGACTTACAAATTTGATGTTATACAATAGTGTTGGTCAGCCGGTTCGGGAATTAATCAGAGAAATTCTTGCAATGGGTACTTATCGTATTGATGTTGATCTTTCTGAACTCCAATCAGGAGTATATCTTTACAAGATGCAGTTTGATGGCATTGAAAAGACACTCAAATTGCTGGTTGCAAAATAGGTTCATAAACCGGTTAGATTATGAAACATTTACAAGTCTATATTAACGTGAGTTCGAT
>CAYHGN010000156.1:0-6931 GCA_964356005.1 uncultured Sphingobacterium sp. | reverse complement strand
GCGAACGTTAGTCCGAATATACCCGTCTTTACATCTTTTCTTTGGAAAGGTATAGCATAATAAGGCTCCAGGATGAAGTATCCAAATACGTTGACTCTAAGTGAAACACCCGCACTCATTGCCGGAATACGTTCCATATATCCATTAATAGTCCGTGGGGATGAGCGGAAAGCGACTTTTGAATCGTTATCATAGGCAAGTCCCATATCGAAGAACAAGTTCAGATCTGAAAAGAGGAACTTTGATTCTATCGCCGCCAGTTTTTCTGGTCCGGTAAATGGAAGTCGTAATTCAAAATTAGCTACAGCGATACGTGAACCAACCAATTGATTGATATCAAATTCTCCAGGACCGGTATTGGATGATGTTCCATTCCTGTAAAATGAATTGGCATCATAACCCCGAATCAGATAGCCGTAACCTGCATACATTTGATAAAGTCTGTTTTCATCGCGACCAATACGGGTGTATGTGTAAATTCTACCTGCAACAGTTATTGGTTTTAATCTGACATATCTTCTTGCATCGGCAGTTATCGCATTCAGTTTGTAGTCGCCCTGATAATTTTCTATCCCAAATCTATAGCGGAAACCATCCAAAGGGGCTGTCATTCCAGAAAAGGAGTTATCACCGACGAAAGCTGCATTTAATTGTATGGTGGTAAAAGGGTCAAAAAATACACCATAAAATGCTGCTGCATCATCCCTGGATAGTTTTTTCCTGTCATTACCAATTGGATAACCACTTCCATAATCATAATAATTACTGTATCGGTCTATGCGATAACTGTACCTTGAAATGCCACTTCCTGCTTCAAAACGATGGTTTCTTGAAAATGGATAGGAAGCAAATACAGAAAATTGATCTTCGAATGTGCGGATGATGTCATAATTTTCAATATAGGTTTGCCCTACACCCGGAATGTTTTCTACAGCAGCGGAAACTTGTCCTGAAACATATGGTATGTGTGAACCTACAACACCCCAGTTAATCCGGCTTTCCTGATTTACATAGGCTACCTGCCCTCCAAAATCATAAATTTCGCCATTTACTGCTGCGGTTGCAAAGATCTGATTTCTGCCCAGTATATCACTGAAAACGCCCTGAATACCACTGGCAAGTCCGGTTCCAAATCTTCCTACAGAAGCTCCGACTCCATTACTTGAAAGATAATCAAGTTTGAATTTTGGCTTATAGGCTATCGTTCGGATCGAATCTTTCGGTATCCTTTCAAAGCGCTCAAAATTATTCAGGTTAGCATTGATAATATTTACACCTACAGATTTGGCAGGAGGTAAGGCAGCTGCATCAAAGTTTAATTCCTGAACTCCGACTTCCTTTGCTTTAAATTCGGCGGCTTTTGCATTATAAATAGTGTATTTCTGAGCTCTGTAATAAGAGTAGAGAATATCATCATTTTTGGAAACACTTAGGGCAGGGGAGTACTCGGTAATTCCACTTATTCCTGTAAAATAATCTGTTAACTGCTCAACAGTTTTTTGTTCAATTGAGTAACGGTATAGATTTCTGAAACCATCTCTGTTGGAAAGAAAAAAGATACTCTTGTTATCACCTGAAAATTGAGGATTCAGATTATTGGCGCCATCAAAGACTTGCAGATCGCTGATTGATTTACTTGCAATATCAATTATAGCCAGGTTCATTGTAATATCCACACCTATGGATGATTTGTCAAATGTTGTACGGTCAGTGCTAAATACAATTGTACGTCCGTCTCTTGAATAGCTCGGATGATATTCGGAATATTTATCATTTGTTAACTGAGTCAGGACCTTAGTGTTCAGGTTAAACTGATAAAGATCATTTTGTCCTTCTTTCAAGCCCGAAAAAGCAACATCATTTCCATTTGGTGACCAGGTAATGTTACTGAACTCTTCAACACTACCCATGCCTTCAGTTGAAATTACACGGCCACTTGTGATATCTACCACCAAAAGCTTGGTGACGCCGGCACTGAATGCGCTGAATGCAAATTTTTTACTATCCGGCGACCATGCACCTGCCGATTCTATAAAATTGTATTCGTCAATGTGCCCGCTTTTTGCCTTACTGGAAAGCTTTTTTAATATTTTACCGGTTTTGGCATCAGCAAGAAAGAGATCAATGCTAAGCAAATCTCGTTCTGAAAGGAAAGCAACATAGTTTCCGTCAGGTGAAATTGCCGGAGCCAGGTTATACGTTGCACCACCATTCTTATCATCAATTATCTTTTTTCCTATCGGGGTTTGGGCAGTGTCTTTAAGATAAGGTCTGTAGGTATTCTCTACACTTGTTTTCCATAGACTGGATAATGTTCTTTCGTCATATCCAAAGGTTCTGCGAATGGCCATTTCATAACCATATTTTGCAGTTTCTTTGAAAAAAGGGACTATAACTGTATCACCGTATGTAGACCCTATGTACGACCAGAATGCTTGTCCGTAACGATATGGAAAATATTTATTAGATGTAGTCAGGTCTCTTAAAGAAGGAATATCCTTGTTAAGATATGCATCCCGCATCCACATAGAAGTATACGCATCCTGCTTGCCAACAGAAAGATATTCTGCCATACCTTCTACCATCCACAAAGGTAAATTACCTATGTTCTCCAGGTTGGTTGAGTCGCCTTCTATCAGGGTGTGATATTGAAAAGCGTGTACAAGCTCGTGACCTAAAACGTGTCTTGTTTGATGATTTAATTGGGAAATAGGCATAATTACCCTATTCTTCATTCCTTCGGTAACACCACCTGTTCCAACCCCAATCTCACCCATCAAAGCAGTAGTTTGTTGAAAATCAGGATGGTTTGAATAAAGAATAAATGGATTTTTCTTTAGAAAGGTATCTCTGAAAACCTGCTGATGCAGTTCATACCAAACCTCTGCTTCCTTCGCAAAACGCTGAACCAGACTATCATTTTTTAGATAGTAATACAGGTCAAAGTGAGGGGTTTCATAAACTTTAAACTTCAGATTTTTATATCTGACCTTATTCTGACCAAAATATTGAGCCTTTACATCAGTAGTGGCACTGAATAATATGGCTGTAAATAAGATTATAATCAGCCAAAATGATGGCATTTTTCGGCAAATACTACGCTCTCTCATACAATATAATGAAATGGACTTTTTCTAAATTACGTAAAATTTATGATTTTGATTTCCAGAGTATTAAAATATAAGATCAGAAAATCATATATCAATTGTTTTGTTTTGCTTTATTATCTCTCCGTTCTTCCCTAATCTCTTTTCGGGTTTTTTGAGCCTCGACTGGAGTTTCTGTTTTCGGGTTTGCAGGCTGTTTGTTTTCCTGTGATTGAGTTCCTTTATTATCCGGAACTTTGGGGCTTACTGTGCTCCTAATATTTAGATTTGGGGTTTCTGCTGTATCCGGAGATTCAAATGGAATGTATAAAGAATCAATATATGCAGAGTCTATAACTGTTGTATCTCGCCGACTATAAGCTGTTTCACATTGATATTCCCTTGTAATTTCTACTCCGGGTTTAGGGAATGGCCCTGGTTTTATCCCCAGAGAAGCATCTTTATAGACTTTTTCCATAAATTTTCCGAAAATTGGAAGTGCCGTTCTTGACCCTTCTCCTGTTTGGGATGATTTAAAGTGTACACTTCGTTCATCAGCACCAACCCATACACCAGTGACAAGATCTTTGGTAACCCCCATATACCAACCATCTACATAATCAGATGATGTGCCGGTTTTACCACCTATCTGGTTATTGTTTTTCCATAAATCCCATTCCCATAGAGCCTGTGAGGTTCCTTCAGGCTCTTCCATTCCACCTCTGAGCATGTAAATCATCAACCATGCAATTTCTTCAGTAAGAGTTCTTTTTTTCTCAGCTTCGAACTCTTCTATCAGGTTTCCTTCAGAATCTGTGATTTTTTCTACCAGTATGGGTTCGGTTCTAACTCCTTTGTTCAGAAAAGTACCATAGGCTTTAACCATTTCAAAAACACTGACATCATTCGGACCCAGGCTAACTGAGGGAACAGCCTTCAGATCACTTTCAATTCCACATTCTTTCGCAAATTTAACTACGTTTTGAGCACCAACTTTTTCGGTGATCTGGGCTGTAATTGAATTAACAGACTTACCCATAGCCCAGCGTAAAGACATTTGCCTTCCTGAAAATCTGTAATCTGCGTTCTTTGGTTCCCAGTAAATGGTTTCCCCTCTTTTGATTGAATAGGGAATCCTTACCGCCTCATCAGTAAATTTATCGCAGGGATTCATTCCTGATTCGAGGGCAGCCAGGTAAGCAAAGGGTTTGAATGTTGATCCAGCCTGTCTTTTGGCCTGATTTACATGGTCATATTTGAAATATTTATTATTGATACCACCAACCCACACTTTAATATGTCCATTGAAAGGATCAAGAGTCATCATTCCTGTATTCAGGATTTTAGCATAATATTTAATTGAATCTATTGTTGAAAATTGGACTTCTTTTTCTCCATTCCAATTAAATACCTTCATTCTTTTTGGCCTGTTCAAGTAATAATTTATTGAATCAAGGTTATTGTTGAATCTCTTCTTCAGGAATTCGTAATAGGGGAGTCTTTGTGCCGCTTTTTCTGGAAAATCAAGAATTTCTTTTCCGTCTGATGTTCGCCAGGGGTTTTCATTTCCCCAAACATCCTCAAATCTTCTTTGCAATAACTTCATATGACTGTTCACAGCTTCTTCTGCATACCGCTGCAGTCTGGAATCGATAGTGGTATATATTTTCAAACCATCACCATACAAATCATATCCATTGTCCTCACACCATTTTTCAAGGTATCGGGAAACTGCTGATCTCAGGTAGGATCCACCATCACTGCCTTCATCCAAACTTCCTGGATTTAGTTTAAGTGGGCGCTTACTATACTTTTTAAACTCCGATGCATTCAGGTACTCGTATTTTTCCATCTGACTCAGCACCGTATTCCTTCTTTCAAGTGCCTTTTCCGGATTTCGGATAGGGTTATAAGTGGTAGTTGCTTTCAGCATCCCGACAAGGAGGGCGGCTTCTTCGACTTGCAGTTTGTTTACATTCTTATTAAAATAACGTTTCGCTGCGGTCTTTATTCCGAAGGTATTATTGCCAAAAGGCACCGTGTTGAGATACAGTGTCAGGATCTCATTTTTGGAATAATAATTTTCAAGTTTGTATGCAGTAAGCCATTCTTTTAACTTAAAAATCACTGTCCTTACGAGTGGAATATATTTGATCAATCCCTGAGATTTTCTGTTCCGGGTACTGTAAAGATTCTTAGCAAGCTGCTGGGTAATTGTGCTGGCTCCTCGCCGGTCGCCGGTAGCGGTAGATATCAAACTTGAGATCAGGGACCGCACATCAATACCACTATGCTGGTAAAATCGTACATCTTCTGTCGCAACCAAAGCATCGATTACTGCCGGAGAAATACTGTCATATTCAACGGGCGTGCGATTTTCTTTGAAATATTTTCCAATTAATTTTCCATCGGCGGTATATAGCTCTGAGATTATATTAATGTTAGGAGTTTTAATATCTTTTATTGAGGGTGAATAGCCAAACAACCACAAAAAATTAAGTTCAAGGGCGCAAAAAAATAGGATTATAAAGTAAAAAGCTATTGAAAAATAACGAAGAGGCTTGTTTTTAATTCTTCTGAACATAGGGTAAATATGAGGAAATCATCATTAATATGGGGCAAATTTCTAAGAATTTCTAAATACTGCCAAAATAACGTTAAAGGGATAAAAAATGTTTTAAATTGCCAGCAAAGATTTTTATATGGATGCTCTAATTAAACAATTCAGAATTGCAAAAGGTACACCTTTCAGCCTGAAGGATCATGATCCCGGATTTTCCGGAGATTATAAAAAGGAAAAAGCGATCCATTTATTAAATGAACTCAGGGATGAGATGGACTTATTGCAAGAGGAAATGTATGCTCTCAATAAAAATTCCCTGCTTATCATTTTTCAGGCAATGGATGCAGCAGGAAAGGATAGTGCAATTGAACATACCATGAGTGGACTAAATCCGCAGGGGTGTCAGGTTTATAGTTTTAAACAGCCCAGTGCTGAGGAACTTGATCATGATTTTATATGGCGCCACAACAAAGCTCTCCCTGAACGGGGCAGGATCGGTATACATAACCGTTCACATTACGAGAATGTTCTGGTTTGCAAGGTTCATCCTGAATATGTTGTGAATGAGGGTATTGCGGGAATTGAGAGTGTCAAAGATATCAATGCTGCATTCTGGAAAAGCCGGTATGAGAGTATCCGGAACTTCGAAAAACACATTAGCAGGAATGGTACTGTTATTTTGAAGTTTTTTTTGAATGTTTCAAAAGAGGAACAAAAAAAGCGATTTCTGGAACGGATTAATCAGCCCTTAAAGAACTGGAAATTTTCATCAGCCGACATTGATGAACGCGAAAAGTGGGATCAGTATATGACTGCTTATGAAGAGGCTATCAAAGCAACTACCGAAGATCATGCATCATGGTATGTTATTCCTGCTGATAAGAAATGGTTTACCAGAATTGCAATTAGCAGGATTATCGTTGATACCTTTAAAGAAATGAATATGAAAATGCCTGAAATTTCAGAATCTGAAAAAGCCAGACTCGACGAATGCAGGAAACGTCTTGTAGATGAAAAATAGCAGGATACAAAATAATTAGTGTCCGGGGAAAGCTTGAAATGGAATTCCCTAAAGATTTAGCAGGTTCCAGCTTTTGCTGGAATGACAGCCCATGGGGTGAAATAGGGAGATTCCGGCCTTCGCCGGAATCTGATTTCTATCACTTTTCTATTTTTAATGCAGGGGGCTTTTTCAGGCACTACGATCCTGACGAATTCAGGATCTCCCCAATACTAAAAAAATGCATGTCATCCGATAAAATCGGATCCAGCGAAAGCTGGA
>CAYHGN010000155.1:0-6952 GCA_964356005.1 uncultured Sphingobacterium sp. | reverse complement strand
CAGTATTCCATATATTCAGGAAGCCCGTTTTGATTTGCTGGTATGCATCAGAAAACACACCTATTCCCCGGTCAATCCAGTCGGCAACCTTTTGGAATGTGCCGGTTTCCTGCATCTTCGTGCGCTGGGCAATTCCCTCTTCTCCGCCTAATTCAAGTAATGCATTCAGGATATTAGTGCCATTACGGGCAACTGTTTCTTCTGTTATCGGATCCTGACCAAGAATTACGGTAAGGAGAGGATAAGCCGGCGTACTGTTCTTTATGAAGTTTACTATTTGAGTAAGCAGATAGCGCTTAATAGTTTCGAGTAATTCTGTAGCTGTCCTGACTGCAAAATCGATTACACTCTGAATTGTATTATAAATTATATTCCCTGCTTCTTCAAACAGCTGGCGCGGAGATGCGAGACGTTCCATGGTTATTCCATCGACAAAGCGGCTAACTCTGTCAATTACACCCTGCACCAGAGAATGAATGTTAACTATCTGCTGATCAACCCATAAAGCAGCCTCATCTAATGCACCAAGTTCATTCAATTTCTGATGTAATAGCCGGCCACCAGGCATAATATCAAAGGCTGCTTCAATGAAAGTATGACCGTTCTGTTCGATCTGCTCACCAGTGATCGGGTCCTCAGCCAAAATCACCCGCAAAGCACGGTAACCAGGTATAGCCATTACAAAATCCCTGGCTTCATTAAGCAGCATACGTTTGCCTGCTTCGAGTGTGTCAGCAACAAATGAAGTTACAGAGGAAAACGCATCATCAAACCAGTAGCACTGAATTGAGACTCCATTTGTTCTTTGCGAAACCGGCGGCCCACGGTTATTTTCTGAGATTTCTTCCTGTTTTTGTATAAAGGACGAATAATTTGAACTGTCATTTGCTAAAGTAGAATTAGTCAGGTCTGCTGATTCCTTGCGTTGAGTAAAACTATCAGCCTTATTAAAAGGTAACTGATGTATAGCTGAAGTCCTTTTTCTTTGTAAACTATGTTCAATCCGGCCCCCGGATCTTTCTCCCTCTTGTTCTTCCTCTTCTCTGAGTTGAATTTCATTGTCCTGGCTAAGATTGGCATTCTGGGTTTGAACAAGATTACCTGTGCCACTAACATTCCAATCGCTTAACTCAGGTTTGGTTTGAATATCTGTATGATCACCTGAACCCACTATTTCACCCTGATCAGCATCTTCTTTTCTGTCGATATTGAACAGCTCTTTCCTGAGTTCTTTTAAAGTTTTTGGTTTTTCTTCAACCTGAGCCCCTTCGCCATCACCCAGAGCACCGGTTTTTAATTTTATAGGATCGAAAAATGCGGTCCAGCCGGATATTGGATGATCACGGGTTTGTACCTGTGCCCCAAGGTTGTCTTCACCGGATGTATTTCCGTTGACAGTAGTAACTGTACTGCCAGTTACTTTCTCTACAATTGCAAAATGAGAAAATTGATTGCGATAGGCAATATCACCGGTTTGGGGCATTTCTCCCGGTGTCCTTGCGGCATCAGGGTTAACCATACGACCTCCAAGCTCCCATTTTTTCATAGGGATTCCGCCTTTATTTAATGCCCAGAATACGAATATACCGCACCAGCTTGGCATGGCATCACGCATCACTCTGTCATCAGTACTTGGCCTTGGCTGATTGGGACGCATGCCCATTGCCTGCCGCTTTTTCTTTATATCCATCTCACTCACTGCACCGCTTACTGCAGTTCCGCCGCTTCCGCTTATGACCTTATCTTCGCCGAATGTTGTTTTGAAATATTCTAATAATCGCTCCCAGCCTTCACGATAGCCATCTGGTCCCTCCTTGTTGGCATTGACTTTACCTTCTTCTCCTTTAGCCTTTGCAAGGGCATTATTTAATTGAGGAACAGAGGAATTTGTACCGGTACTTCGCTGAATAATTGCTTTCCTTGCAACTGCAGGTGAAGTTTGATTGGTTTTACTGGCACCTTGCTGGATGGTATGAGTGAGCTCGTGGGCAAGCAATAAGCCTCCGCCGGCGGTATTCGGAGAATATTTACCGCTGTTAAAATAGATATCATTGCCATGCGTAAAAGCCTGGGCATGGATACTGCTGCTCAGCGTTTCTGCTGTGCTGCCTGTGTGGATACGCACACTGTCAAAGTTGGCGTTAAAACGGCTTCCCATAAAACTTCTGGTTTCAGGGGACATAGCACTTCCGCCTCCATTGGAGCTGCTTAATGTATGTTCAAAAGATGATGAAGTTTGCGGGGGACCTCTCCCGCTGCGTTGTATTACATTTGACTGAAATAAAGAAATAGATTTTCTATTGATCGAATACTGTTCACCAGATCCCTCGTTACCGGCATCATTAAACTCAAAATTCTCGTCGTAACTTTTTCTGTGCAGGCTGTTATAAAATTTTGCCTGTAGACTTTCTTCCTCCTCCTTACACTGGATTGCACTTATTTGCGGGACCTGAAGTTTTGGCTGGATCTCTTCATCCCGTTCTTCTTCTTTTAATTGTACTTTTTCTTCATCGGTGCCTCCGGCAATCTGACTTGTAGTTTCGGGCATCCGCATAACCGTTTCGGCTACCTGATCTGCCTCCTTTTCATATGGATCATCCGGTTGACTGATAGTTAATTTAGCCTGTACAGCCGGACCAAAAAATGCAGTTGAGCCTTTTTCACCAAAAAAGCCTGCCTCATCAGATTTTCGAAAAAAAGCAGTACTTGTATCTGCCTGTTTCCGGGCAATACTAGTGCTTTTAAACGTATTTTCTGGAGCTGCGAACACCTTGCTGGTCTGTTTTAATCAGGCTTTAATTATATTCTATAAAACCCTTATTTATTTTTACAATCTTTCGTTGAAGCTGGAATACACCAATCCCATTACTGCTTCCTGTTGGGTTACTATTTCCTTCAATTGTATGGATAAATCCGCCTTCTGCTTTTTCAATAATACCCGTATGTCCCATGCCACTTCCATGATCTATAATGAACACCTGCCCTGGTTTAACCAATGAAGGGTTATTTGCCGCTTCGGCACCTCTAATCTTTTTACCTTGCGAATTGTTCCAATGCATTAAACATCCTCCTGTTTTATAAAGCGGATTTTCTCTGTTTAGGTTTCTGGCTGCCTCCTTAAAGCACCAATAAACAAATCCTGCGCACCAGTACGATCCCGGGGGACAATCTACAGAATGCAGATATTTATTGACCTCAGCACCTCTGTTACTTCCAGGTGGATCCTCCATTACCCCAACCTGTGATCTGGCAATTTGTATGGCCTGGGTAAGCATGATATTCGGCGCATCAATAGAAGCCGGAACACTAACCGTACCGAAAAGAACCGCCCAGGTAATGGCTCCTACCTTACCGTCAACCTCTAATGCATTACCCATATCATCACGATGAGTAGCTTGAAATTGCTTCACAACAGCTTTGGTTTTGGAGCCAAAAACTCCTGTTCCTTCAAATGAGCCGAATCCAAGCTCCATCAAACGATTCTGGATTGCTAAAACTATTGTTTTATCGGGCTCGCCTTCTTTAATTGTTTTGTTAGGATACTGCATAATACATCTATTGTTAAGTCCACTCTACATTGAGCATACCCTTCATCCAGGGCAGTTTTATCAGACTGATATTCCATGGAATATGGGATATCAGCATGTCATAAGCTTCCTGTTTAACCTTCAGGTCCCAATTATTATTTTTAAAATTCAATTTGCCTTCCCTTTGTAAAAATGAGCCTCTTAATCCATCTGCAGATGTACTTTTTAATGCTGCCCAATGTTCCACAACTGATTCCAGCAGGTCTTTTACTTTATGCTTTTCCTTTCTGCTTAACCTATATTTTGAAATCGGATCACTTATTTCTATTCCGCATAGTATTTTAGCTAACACTGCTTCAAATTCTTCATATTCATCCTGGCCAGTGACAATATATTGCATCACTGCGATTGCCTTATTACTGTCTAAAACTCCTGCTTTTGAAATTAACCGGATATCATTAAAAAACATCGGTAAAAAGGCCGAAACAATGATTAAGCCGGCATTATTAATATAAATTTCCTCCTTTTCTGTTGGGCTATCTTGTTTGAAGCCGCGTTCGGCAGGCAGTTTTTTTTCAAATTTTGTATTATCAGCTGATCTTGTTTCTTTTATGCGAATCTCCAAAGGATTATTCACAGATTTTCGCATTGCCTTAACCACAGAATCTCTCAATGCAGGCGTATTAATCTTATCAATAATAATTAAGGAAAGCAGCTCAGGGTATTTTAATTCAATGTCATTGGTCAGGATACCTGAAAACAAATCAATAAGAGTTTTGCCATTCCTGGCTACGGAAATTGAGTATAATAAAAGGTTTTTATAAAGCTGTCCAAAAATGTGCTTTTCTTTGGTGTTCTTAAAAGTGCTCAGGATAATTTCATAATCAGCCCTGAGACTGCCCGTGTTAACTTCTGTTAAACTCTCAATTAATTTCCAAAACTGCTCCTGGTTAAGGATCTCCAATAACCGCGTTCTGACCCCACTTTCTTTAAGTGCCGGGTAAAGTATCGTCCAGTCAGCGGGTCCATTTTCCTTAGAAATAAGCTTATTTAATTGTCCCTGCCAATCAGATGATGTTTTAACAGTGCTCCACCATGGTAAAAACCCTTTGCGGAGATAAAAAACCAATAAATTGAGCAATCTGTCTGCTTTTGACCAATTTAAATCAGTATTTGATGCATAGGAATAACTTATTTTTTCATCCAGTTGCTTTTCAATTTCAGCCAGTATCTTCTCTGCAAACAAATTTTGAAAATCCGCTAAACTATTGTATTCAACCTCTGCAAACAACAGATCAATACGGATTACATCCTCCATTGAATCATATTTTAGCATTAAGTTTTCCAGTCCGGTCTTCAATTTAAGACGGCAAAGGCTTTGAACTTCGTTTTGAAACTCAAAACCATTAACCGGTGCATTGACAATTACATCAATGATCTGCTTCCGGATAATATTTCCATTAATTGAAGTCACTTTATAAATTGATTGATTTTATCAGCTCAAGTAATTTTTGAATTATTTCAAAATAAACAGGCTTACTGCTCTCTTCTTTATTGTCTTTGATCCTTGTCAACTCAGCAGACAGATCTTCTGTAAGGGTCTTTATCAGCTCTTTCAAAGGATCAGAAAGGTCAGGAAGTGATTTGATCATTTCGATCTGACTGATGATTAAATCAAATGTACCTGCCATGGAAACCTTAGCTGAATTCACATCTTCTTTCTGAATACAGGAAATATACATGGTAAGATTTTCGAGGATCCTGTATAAGTTTGCAGCAATTAACTGCAAATCACTGTTCAGTACCAGTTCAATCAGTTTTTCCAGCCATTCATTAATTCTGGCATTTATCTCCTGAACAGCCAAGAATTCAATCTGTTTATCGGTTTCTTCAGTAGAAATCTGTTCAAATTCTTTAAAAAATGCAGCAATATCCTGATAAGAAGGATAAGCATTAACAAAAATTCTAAAAAGTTGCAGATCAATGGACTCTAAATTCTTAAATGCTTCAATTATCTGGCTCACAGGCAAGCAGGTTTTCACAACCGGACTTTTTATATCTACTGTTTTGCTCGCGGTATTTGAGCATATTCCATTGCTTACTTTCAATTTAACAGTGAAGGTTCCGTTAGTATAGGTGTGCTTTGGACTATTCTCATCAGATGTTCCACCATCACCAAAATCCCATTCAAACTTGTCAGCAAACTGAGATTTATTGATAAAGCTTATCTCATTTACATTAAGGTCTCCTTTAAAGTCAAATGCAGCAATTGGCTTCTTAAAAACTAAAACATCAACTGAAACGGTTTCTCCATCTTTTGTATAAGTAATTTTTATACTTTTCTGAGTACCGGTCTGAAGATCAACGATTGATGGCTGAAAAGTAACCGTATTATCGGCAGCTGTAACTATACCCTCTCCGCTTGCTGTTCCACCTTCAGGCGAAACAAATACCGCATAGGCCTGTTTATCATCAGAACAGAATTCTTTAATTTTTATATCAATGCTAAGCTTCTCCGCTGGCGGTTTACTTTCATTTATAATAAAGTTAATTGGCTGACAATCAGAATAACACAGATAAGGCAGATAAAAATCAGCTATTACAGTTCCATCATCTATTTCGCCAATTAAGTTCTCTAAGTTCTGGTTAATGTCCTTTTCGACAAACAGTTCCCGGAGCACTTCTACGTCTTTTTTAGAAAAAAGATCGTCATCATCTTCAGGATCAATTGCTATATACGTATTTGAACTTTCTTCACCTGACTTTGAATGGGTTGAATCTGACGACTCTACGTACCTCTTTTCCATTACATTAGTGATTTCTTTTCTCTCCGGTTCAATTACCTCTTCATGATAGACTAATATAAAAGTGCCCCCTATGCTTACACCGGCTTTATGCTGTATTCCCGGATGCTTTCTGATAAAAAATGCAAATTTCTGCTGTAGAAGGACAGAAAATAAGCGGATTAAATAATCACGGTATAATGATAAAAACTGAACTTGCTTACAGTTGTAAATCAGTACATCCAGATGGTCAATTATATCTTCAGTCAGGATGCTGATATTTGTTGCCTTAGCTTTGCTAATTAAATTTTTCAAATATTCAGCAACCCTGATAAGGTCCGTCTGCCGTCTGATAAAAATCTTTATATCAAAATCGCCAAGATTCGAAGAAATACTTTCTGAAAGCTTTTCGATATAGTACAATAAGGCATAAGCGGCAGTATTATTTTGTTCGCCATCTTTAAGGTCAGTTTGATTATTCAGCAAAACATTTGAGCCGATGTAATCATCATCTTTAATTTCGTTATAATATATTTCAAACTCATGCCCAAGCGAATTTGCTTTAAATCTGAACCTCCTGTCACATTTTTTTAACAGAGGTACCTGAGGTATGACAGACGAAGGGGCAGGTAAAGTTGTATT
>CAYHGN010000154.1:0-6965 GCA_964356005.1 uncultured Sphingobacterium sp. | reverse complement strand
TTATTGATTAAACAAAATCAGAAATTATTGTTTAATTAAAAGAGCATTTTTAAATTAAATTAATCTTTCCACAGGTAAGGAAATAACAATAAAGATGTAGTGATCACGATGATATTTATGGCTATCAGCACACCGATTTCATCATAGGATACCGATCTGTCCAATCCGTCCATTGCATTTTTTGATAACTTAATCAGGACTACCAAAAGGGGTATTATTACCGGGAAACTTAAGATTGCCATTAGCCCTCCCGCGTTGTTTGCTTTGGAGGCGATTCCTGAAATCATGGTAAAAACTGATGCAAAACTGATGCTTCCCAACAAAACTGCAAAAAAATAGAATAAAGGATCTCCCAACAAATTTTTAAATACCAGAGTATAAAAACCTAGTGCGATAGCAGAAAGCAAAAGCATCAAAAAGATATTATAAATAATCTTGGAGATGATGATCGCCTGTGCACTGGTTATTGTATAGTAATACAATTGCCTTCCCCTGCTTTCCTGAATAAAACTTTTGGTAATTGCATTCACTGAGGCGAACAGCATAATGATCCAGAATAGGGCATTCCATGTTGGCGGATTTGTTATCTCGCGGAAAGCCAGATAACAGACAAAAACTGTTGAAACCACATAGAGTAAAATGCCATTCAATGCATATTTTGAACGCCATTCCAACATGATTTCCTTACGGATCAGAAATTTAACCTGATTCAATAAATCCATTTCAACAAATATAGAATTTGCTTTTCAGTTTCGGGTATTCATTCCTGTTCAATAAATGAATCGAATATTTCTTTGTACTTTGTGTCATGTTTTTTTCAATACTAAATAGTCCAATTGGACCATTGGTCATTGAGGCCAATGAGCTTGAAATTTGTGCCCTAGGTTTTCCTGCTGAATTGCCTGTGGAGAACCCAAGTAATCTTACTGAAAAGGCTAAAGAACAGTTTACTGCCTATTTTGAAGCAAAAAGAAAGCATTTCGATTTTCCAATAGCTCAACCCGGAACTGATTTTCAACAAAAGGTTTGGGATGAACTCAGGAAAATCGATATTGGCAGACCCATAAGTTATGCAGCCCTGGCAAAAAGAATGAAAAATCCTTTGGCTATACGTGCAATTGCCTCGGCCAATGGCCGCAACAATCTGATAATTGTTGTTCCATGCCATCGGGTGATAGGCAGTAATGGCGATCTGGTGGGTTTCTCAGCAGGATTATGGCGAAAAAAATGGTTGCTTGAACATGAAGCGAAAATGACCTCTACTGGGCAGTCAACTTTAACTTTTTAAAATGGATATCAATCCTTACCTGGAAATTATCATAAGGTGCATCGGTGTGTACCTCTTTATGGTATTTGCTATACGATTCTTTGGTAAAAAAGAATTGTCGCAGCTTTCAACAACAGACCTGGTATTTATCGTTTTGATCAGTAACTCAGTCCAAAATTCGATGGTAGGATCCAATTCAAGTTTGTCCGGAGGACTCATTGCGGCCAGCGTATTATTCAGTTTAAACTATCTGATGAAACTTATCATGTACCGCTCATCATCAGTAAAGAACATGATCGAGGGCAAACCGGTCATTCTGATTTATCAAGGCATAATTGATATTGCTCACCTTCATCGGGAGAGTATCAGTATGGATGAACTAGAAGAAGCTGTAAGAGAACACGGAATTGATTCATATAAACATGTCAAACTTGCTATACTTGAAGTTGATGGTAATATCAGTGTTATTGCGGGAGAGCCTGATAAAAATAGGCCTCCCCAAATTAAGCACCGGAGGAATAATAAAAATCTTGCAAAAAAGAACTGATTGCGGGTCAAGCCCAATGTCATTATTCAAGGTTAAGTTCAACCCTACCGATTGCTATTTCGATTCGAAATTTTCTCTGTCGACCCCGAAGAAGACCGCATATATAGATGACCCAGAATGGGTCACATGTTTATAGAACAATTTTCAATGAAAAAATCTTGAATGCTTAAATAATGACATTGGGGTTAAGCCCGCAATGACAGCGGTAAATTAGCTCAACACTGTCTGGACCTGATCCCTTGTCAGTCCAGACCTGATCCGCTGTCAGTCCAGACCTGATCCGGACCGCACCCTTGGCGCCAATTCAACATGATACCGTACCAAATCATCTATTGGAGAGCGGATAATTTTACCCACTTTCATTCCATATTCGGAAGCGGTTTCCTCAAGCACGTTCCTGAAATTATATCCAACAGAACCTATACAGTTGAAGGTATAATCCTTATAATTAGGATAGTGGGTAACCAGATTTTCAAAGAAATCAACGAAAGATGTTTTTACAATGTTTCTTGAATATTCTGCGTGAACATTATTGTCATAAACGAACTTGGCAAAGCTGGCACAAAAACGATTTGCCAATGGTTTAGTATAAACATTGTCAGTCACTTCATCAGGGGTAAGTTTATAGGTTTCCCAGAAACGCTCTCTGACCACTTCGGGCATATAACCCCTTAAATAATCCCTGAGTATTTTCTTACCAATATCACAGCCACTACCTTCATCGCCCAGAATATAGGCCGCAGAGTCAATATTTAAAGAAATATCTTTGCCATTGTACAAACCAGTATTTGTCCCGGTGCCCAAAATAGCGGCAAAACCACTATCTAAACCTAGTAAAGCACGTGCTGCAGCAAGAAGATCATGTCCAACATAAATACTGGCTTTATTAAATACTACTGACATAGCCTCTTCAACTATCTGTACCTTATCTTCAGTTGAACAACCGGCACCATAATAATTCACTTCATGAATATCAGAAAGATCGAGATCGCTTGGTAATCCTTTCCTGAGCGAATTTATTATATACTCAGCGCTAACAAAATATGGATTGTATCCTTCAGTATTAAAATAGATTTTTTGACCAGAATTATTCAATAAACACCAATTGGTCTTGGTAGACCCTCCATCTGCAATAACGATCATAGTTTTATAAATATTTTTAAAAAGCTAAATGTATGAATTTATACTAATTGTCAAGAGTACACAATAAAATATCAGAGAAATCTCCTCTTTTTCAATGGTAATAAAAAATTTGAACTATAAAATGTTGAATCTGACGAAAATAATTCCTTATGACAAGGATAAAATATAATTTTAGGCATGAATGAGAATAAAATGATCGTTGACCTGCGAAGTGATACTGTTACGCGGCCAACACAAGGAATGCTGGAGGCTATGTTTAGTGCAAGGGTTGGAGATGATGTTTTTGAAGAAGATGAAACTGTGAATGAATTGCAGGAAAAAACTGCAGCAATATTTGGTATGGAAGATGCCCTTTTTTGCCCATCCGGCACCATGACAAACCAGATTGCGATCAAACGTTTTACCAATCCGATGGAAGAGGTGATTTGTGATGAAACAGCACATGTTTACCGTTATGAGGGAGGTGGAATTGCCTATAATTCAATGGCTTCTGTTCGTTTGCTTTATGGAGACCGGGGCAGGCTTAATGCCGAGCTTATTGAGCCTCATATAAATCCTGACAATGTTCATTATCCAAAAACCAGCCTGGTTGTCCTTGAAAATACAGTAAACCGGGGTGGTGGAAGTTTCTATACATTGGATCAGATCGAACCTATCTACCACCTTTGTCGCCTAAAAAACATTTATCTGCATCTCGATGGCGCAAGAATATTTAATGCTTTGACTGAGTCGGGGGATGATCCGAAAGAATATGGAAGAATGTTTGATGGGATATCCGTATGTCTATCAAAAGGCCTGGGTGCACCTGTCGGATCCTTACTCCTGGGAAGCAGAGAAACCATTTATCGTGCAAGAAGGATTCGCAAAGCATTGGGTGGCGGATGGCGACAGGCAGGTTATCTGGCAGCGGCTGGAATCTATGCCCTCGACAATCATGTAGATCGTCTAAAAACGGATCATAAGAATGCTAAAATATTGGCTGAAACACTCATCAGTTTACCATTTGTAAGCAGCATAATGCCCGCAGAAACGAATATTGTAATCTTTGAGCTTGACAAAAGACACAATCCGGATGAATTTGTTGAAAAGCTAAAACATTATGGTATAAAGTGTAATACTTTCGGTAAACAAATGATCCGGTTCGTAACACACCTGGATATCAGTGATGATCAAATTGAATATACCATTAATGTCTTAAAGAAAATACACTGAACTCTTTGAAATCGAATTCCTCTTATTAGCATAGCACCTAAATAAATACATTTGTACATGGAAAAGATCCTGATAGCCAACCGGGGAGAGATAGCACTACGCATCATGCGGTCAGCCAGGGAAATGGGAATAAAAACCGTAGCTGTATTTTCTGAAGCCGACCGTAATGCACTACATGTAAGATATGCCGATGAGGCTGTTTGTATTGGGCCGGCTCCCTCTTCTCAATCATATCTCTCGGGTGAAAAAATTATAGCAGCCTGTATGAAAACAGGTGCTCAGGGTATCCATCCTGGCTATGGTTTTCTTTCAGAAAATGCAGCCTTTGCCAGAATGGTAAAGGATGCCGGCTTGATACTTATCGGACCATCACCTGAGGCGATGGAAATCATGGGCAATAAGCTGTCGGCAAAAGCTGCAGCTACGAAATATAATATTCCTTTGGTACCGGGAACGGAGGAAGCAGTAACTGATATTAAGATCGCTCAACAAAGAGCTCAGGAAATTGGCTTTCCTATCCTGATCAAAGCAGCAGCCGGTGGCGGAGGAAAGGGAATGCGTATTGTAGAAAAGCCTGCTGATTTTGTAGAGCAAATGGATCTGGCTGTATCTGAAGCCACATCTGCGTTTGGAGATGGATCTGTCTTTATTGAACGGTATGTCTCCTCTCCACGGCACATAGAAATACAGGTGCTAGGTGATAATTATGGAAATATTGTTCATTTGTTTGAACGCGACTGTTCAGTTCAAAGAAGACACCAAAAAGTTGTTGAAGAAGCTCCATCATCAATCCTAAGTGAAGAATTGAGACACAAAATAGGTGAAAGCGCTGTAAATGCGGCCAGATCCTGTAATTATATAGGAGCCGGAACCGTAGAATTTATTCTGGATGAGAACCTTGATTATTTCTTTCTGGAAATGAACACCCGTTTGCAGGTTGAACACCCGGTGACGGAATTGATTACTGGAATTGACCTCGTAAAGGAACAGATCAAAATAGCGAGAGGCGAGAAATTAAGTTTCAAACAGGAAGATCTAAAGATACGGGGACATGCTATTGAAGTAAGGGTTTATGCTGAAGATCCTTCAAATAATTTTCTCCCTGATATTGGCATTCTCCAAACCTATATAACTCCCAAAGGCCCGGGAGTGCGGGTAGATGATGGTTTTGAACAGGGCATGGAAATACCTATCTATTATGATCCGATGATTGCAAAACTGGTAACTTATGGGAAAGACCGGACTGAAGCCATAGAACGGATGATCAGAGCAATAGATGAATACCGCATCACCGGAATTCAGACCACATTGGCATTCGGAAAGTTTGTGATGCAACATGAAGCATTTATTTCCGGGAAGTTTGACACCCATTTTGTGGGCAAGTATTTCCTTCCTGAATATTTAGGTAATGAAAGTGAGGAAGAAGCAACGATTGCGGCATTGATTGGAGCGGAGTTTATGATGCAAAACAAACTTGCAATCACTGGTACTGATCAGGCTTCTAATGCATCTGCCTGGCACAAAAAAAGAAAAACGTATTAATCTTAGAATATAAAAAATGTTTACCGGAATCATAGAAACAATAGGCAGAGTCTCAAATCTGAAAAAGGATCAGGATAATCTCCAGATAATCATTGAATCTGACCTTTCAAACGAATTGAAGATAGATCAGTCTGTTGCCCATAATGGAGTTTGCTTAACCGTTGTAGCACTTGCTGATGGCACACATACTGTGACTGCTATATCAGAAACATTAAATAAGTCAAACCTCGGTAAGCTTAAAGAAGGAGATTTGCTGAATCTGGAGCGCTGTATGCAAATGAATGGCCGACTTGATGGTCATATTGTTCAGGGCCATGTTGATCAGACTGGTATTTGTACTGAAGTAAGTGAAAAGAATGGCAGCTGGGAATATACCATTGACTATGATACGGCAATCGGTAACATTACCGTTGAAAAGGGTTCAATCTGTGTTAATGGTATAAGCTTGACTGTTGTTAATTCAAAAGAAAATTCTTTTTCTGTAGCGATAATACCATATACCTATGAACATACCAATATGAAGATCCTCAGGATTGGTGACACTGTAAACCTGGAATTTGATATTATTGGAAAATATGTTGCCCGATTAAGCCGGTAAAAAGATATGAGATGGGAGATGTGAGATGGGATGCAAAATAAGTAGGTTTGGTGTCTCCAATCCCTTGCTAGTGCACGCGAAATGTCATTATTTAACGTGAGTTCAACCCTACCGATTGCTCTTTCGATTCGAAATTTTCTCTGTCGACCCCGAAGAAGGCCGCATATTTATAGATGACCCAGAATGGGTCACATGTTTATAGAACAATTTTCAATGAAAAAATCCCGACCCCGAAGGTGGTCGTATGTGGTAATGGTAGACATACGACCACCGGGGGTCGGCTAATCTATTATAACATGTGGCCTCTACAGGGCAAACGGGAAAAACGGTACCAAACAGAAATCTTGAATGCTTAAATAATGACATTGAGCGCACGCGAAATGTCATTATTTAACGTGAGTTCGATAGAAAATCATTCTGATGGTAAATTTAGGTTGAAGATTTTTATTATTTTAGAAAGCAGGGTCTGTTTCTCTTGGGTGCTGCTAGTCCCGTGTTCTGCCGTAGTTTTTGCCTAGAAATGCCTCTGAAGTATAAAAATCTGCCTGGCAAAACGCTACAGCTGCCACCCGGGTTTATTTCAAAAGGCAAATGACCCTTCTGCCGGGCTCATATCTTTGTATCTAAACAAACATCAGAATAAAAGGAGGCAACTT
>CAYHGN010000153.1:0-7117 GCA_964356005.1 uncultured Sphingobacterium sp. | reverse complement strand
TGAACCCAAAAGTTTGCTGAGCATAAAATCCTAAAATATTGATTGTAGATTTTATATCACTCGTTGTGATGGATGCACCACTGGATGCCGCCTGACTGACAGGACTAAGCTGGGTTCCGGTGATTGTGTTGAAGTTAACACGCTCCGTTTGAGCTGTTGCTCCAACCGATGTAGTTGATTCAATTTGAGATCCAAGTTTAGCACGATAAGCCACATTCACATCATTATTAAGCAGCAGGTTTAGCCTGTCACCCTTTCTGGCAAAACCGGAATTATTCGTAGGTGTGGTGTTACCTATTGGAATATACGCTGTTGCAAGCTGGGTAGAATTATCGAATCCTAATGTATAATTGATCGACAGGTTGTTGATTGGTTCAATATTTAATTGAATATCACCAATAAAACGACTTGTTTGCTGATTGAAATCAAAACGGTTCACTGCTTCAAGCGGATTGGTCCTTAACAAACCGGTTGGGGCAAGAGAAGGATAAACACCGCTTGCCGCATCGGGATACGGGTTTATGAAGTTATTACCGAAAATAAATCCGGTTAAAGCACCGTAAGCTGAGCTGATACCCCCATTCGGTATTTCGGCGCTTCCGCTGAAGGAATAACTGGCACCCATGCTCAATTTGATCTTATCATTAAACCTCTGATCCAGTCTTAAGCGGGTTGTGGCCCTTTTGAAATCAGTATTCTTAATAATCCCCTGATTACCTAAAAAACCGCCACTAACATAGTATTGCGTTTTATCGGTACCGCCCGAAACAGATATATTGCTCTCAGAACCGTAGGCTGTCTTAAAAACCAGATCCTGAAGGTCATAACGGGTTACAGGAACCTGACTTAAATCTGATGCGGTTGTGTTTGTAAACCGGAATGGATGTTCATTCGTTTCAAGTTTTTTTCTCAGTTCATTAACACGAAATTGAGTGGTAAAATTAATAACCGGCTTTCCAGATTTACCTTTTTTGGTAAAGATCTGTACAACCCCGTTACTTGCCCGTGATCCGTAAATTGCAGCCCCGGCTGCTCCCTTGATGATCTCTATACGATCGATATCTGCAGGATTAATATCTACAAGCCGGTTTTGTGTGTAGCCCCCAAGGTCAAGAAGCTCTGATGAACTATTATTCACAATAACACCATCCACAATATACAGCGGATCACTTGATCCGGATATCGTACTGTTACCACGGAGGCGCACACTGATACCGCCCGCAGGATTTCCTGAATTCTGGGAGATCTGCGCACCCGATACCTTTCCGGCTAAAGCCTGATCGATCGAGGTAGCTGCACCTCCCTCAAGCTCCTTTGCAGAAACCGTAGAGATGGCATTCCCTAATTGCTTTTTGCTCGTTGCAACCGAAGTACCTGTAACAACTACTTCATCCAGACTAAGCGCGTCTTCAAAAAGCTCAACATTTAATGTGGTGCTGCTCTGATTTAACAGAACGGTTCTTGTAATGGATTTATAACCCGTATAGCTGATAAGAATAGGGTAGCTGCCCTCTTTCACATCCAGGACAAGGTTATAGGCCCCGTTAATATCGGTTGACGTTCCCTGGGAAGTTCCCGTTAATTTTACTACGGCTCCAGGAAGAGGTTCCTTGTTTCGGACATCGGTGATTACACCCTTGAGGGTATACCTCGAATTTTGTGCCATAGCCATCTGACTATAACACACCATTGCCAGCACTGCAAAAAGATACCGGCGGTTCACAAACGTTTGTAACGCTTTTTTCATATTGATTATTTATTTAAATGGTTAGTAAAATTCTCTTTCATTATTTAGGAAAGCTGATCTTGCCCATCGATATGGAAGGCACCCCGGGATGGTCACCATAAGAGGTTTTGCCTCCGGCAACAGCTTCATTTGCAAGGACGGCGAACAACACTGCTTCTTTAGCATCTGGATCAATACCCAAATCTGAGGTCAGTTTCAGCTTTCGGCCAAAATGCTCTTCCACATACTTTACGAGAAGAGGATTATACATCCCACCTCCGCTTAAATAGATCTCAAAAGGACCCTTTCCTGCAACACATTCAGAAATTGCCATAATGATCCCCCTGGCAGAAAAAGCCGCCAGCGTAGCCATAATATCTTCGTTTGAACTATTTTCCATGCCGCATTTTAAAAGGGCATTGTTGAGGTAGTTTAAACTAAAAAGCTCCGGTCCGGTGGTTTTAGGGTATCCCGCATTATAAAAGGTGTGATCAAGAAGGGCTTCAAGCAGACTTTCATTAACCTTTCCTGCAGAAGCTATTTCTGCATTTTTATCGTAATATTTACTGGGATATTTCAACTGAATAAACTGATCCATCAGGGTATTCCCCGGACCAACATCAGAAGAAAAAAAGCCGGTCGAATGTCCTGATGGTAGAAAAGTAAAATTCGCAATCCCACCGATATTTAACATAATCCGGTTTTCATCAGGGCTGGAGAACAGAAGATAATCACCATAAACAGCCAATGGAGCACCTTCAGCGCCAACTGCAACATGCTTCTGCCTGAAATCACTTATTGTAATTATTCCGGTTTTCACAGCAAGGTGATCCCCGTCTCCGATCTGAAGGGTAGCATTTGAATATCTGGCGATCCCATGCTGATGCCTGGGAGCATGATAAATGGTCTGTCCGTGGCTGGCGATCAGGTCAATCTCTGAAGCGGAAATACCCCAATCCTTCAAACATTCCAGGACCAGTTCGGCATAATAGCTGCCAATAAAATCATTTAGCAGGGTTATCTGTTCGAGATTTGCTATTTTTTTAGCGAAGACAGCTTTGAGGTCTTCTTTAAAGTCGGATTTATACTCTTTAGTGGTAAATTTCCTGACCTTTACAAGGGTATTCAGGCCACTTCCGTGGAATTCACACCAGGCGATATCCAATCCGTCAAAGGAAGTTCCCGACATTAATCCAATAATATTTCTTACAGGTTTCCCGGCAATCTTATACAGGACTTCGATATTGCTATTCATAAAAAATTTCAAATCAAGTACTTACCTAAAAAACCTCTATACAATGCCCCAGGATCCAACTAAAGGATTCACTGCTTAAATTTAATAATTAAAATAATTTTATTTGCGTTTATTAAATCAATTCATGCAAAAATCCGCAAAATGCTTAATTCTGCAAAATTAATGAGGAAAAATAAGGTCATGAAGCAGGAAGTCTTGTTAATTTACCAGAACCTACATTTCCAGAATTGAGAATAATGCTAGCGACATCCGACTTTCAACACTAATGAGAATAATACGTGAGGGATTTGGAAGACATTTGAAATTTACAGTTGACCTGTAATTTGGGTTAGTACTATCTATATATAATCTATTGCAACCGAAGTACTATTAATCTCACACTACAGCTGGCATCGAAACGATTTGACGGATGAACCTAAACTGGGGCTCACGCGAACCCATGTTACTCCCCTAAATAAAGATCAATAAGTCCCTCTGGCAGATCAACTTTAAGAATCCCATTCTCTTCATCAATCTCCACAATCAGATCATCATTCAGAGGAAACATGATCTCTTTAAATTTATAAGGAACAACTGCAACAAATTGCTGGGGATACTCATGAATTTCGATGATCTCACCCAATTCTCCGGCAGTTTCATCATGCACAATAAAGCCCTTAAGATCGGTGATCAGAAACTCATCATCTTCCCGTACCGGTTTTAATTTATTGGGCAGATAGAGCCTTTTACGAACCAGGGCCTCGGCCTTTTCTATCTTATCAATATCATCGAAATAAAAGTTACCAGTTTGGTTATTCTGAAGCTTAAAAGAAGATATGAAAAAGGGGACCAGTTTGCCATTAATCTCAGCAAAAACAGATTCGAGCGGCAGTTCTGTCGGATCATCGTACTCAAAATAGATCTGTACCTCACCCTTCAAACCTTTGGTTTTGGTGATATAGCCGATATAAAAACAGTCTTCGATCTTCATTGCTGTGAAAACAAAAACGTCATTGCGAACATGTCTTCGGTTAGCCCAGAAATGAGTTTATGCCGATTAAACATTTGCAATGACGTTATTTAAATTTTAAAGTCTAAAAGCTGATTATGCTTTTTCTTCAGACACAGGAGCTTCCTCTGCTGCTTCAGGAGCAGGAGTTTCATCAACTTCTGCTGCTGCAGGTGCTTCTTCTGCAACTGGAGTTTCATCAACTACTTCTGCTACAGGAGCCTCTTCGGCAACCGGAGTTTCATCAACCACTTCTGCTACAGGAGCTTCTTCAGCAACCGGAGCCACTTCAACTACTTCGGCAACTGGTGCTTCAGCAACTTCTTCGCTTGCTTCCACTTCAGGGGCTTCAGCAAGCTCTTCAGCAAGTTCTTCTTCAACTTCTTCGGCGGGAGGAGTGTTCTTTACAACAATTGCAGCGGCAATTTCTTCCTTTTTCTTAGCCTCGGCTGCTAATGCTGCTTTCTTAACTTCATCTTTCAATTTTGTCAGGCTTTCTTTTTTACCTTCGATCTTGCCTTCTTTGCCTTGTAACCACTCAGCAAACTTTGTTTCTGCCTGTTCTGCAGTTAATGCGCCTTTTTTAACACCACCTTCAAGATGTTTCTTGTACATTACTCCTTTGTAAGAAAGGATAGCCCGACAAGTATCTGTAGGCTGAGCTCCTTTGTTTACCCAATCCAATGCCTTATCGAAATTGATGTCGATAGTAGCAGGATTTGTGTTTGGATTGTAAGAACCTAATCTTTCGATGAATTTACCATCTCTTGGAGCACGGGCGTCTGCTACCACTACGTGATAAAAAGGTTTTCCCTTCTTACCGAATCTTTGCAATCTGATTTTAGTTGCCATTTTTCAATATTTATGTATTCAACATATTCCCGGAGTCTATTCTGCGGGGTTGCAAAGATATTAAAAAAATAACATTTAAAAAATGTAAAACCCCTATTTTTGCAGCATGTCTGAAAGAAAACTCCGAATAGCAGTGGATATGGACGAAGTTATTGCCGATCCGCTAGCCAAATTTATACATCTTTTTAACCGTGATTACGGTGTCCCGCTCGATCTTCAAATACTTCCCGGAAACGAAGTTTATCATCATATTCCTGAACATGGCAAAATGAAATTGTACGAATATATCAATGAAAAGGGCTTTTTTCGGGATCTTGCTGTGCTACCCGATAGTGTTGAAGTACTCAAACAGCTTCAGGAAAAATATGATGTTTTCATTGTTTCGGCAGCCATGGAATTTCCCAATTCCTTGCAGGATAAATATGAATGGCTGGCAGAGCATTTTCCCTTTATCGGATGGCAAAATATTATTTTCTGCGGACATAAAATCGTTAATGTGGACATCCTCATCGACGACCGCATCAAGAACTTCAAAGATTTTGAAGGCAGAAAACTGTTGTTCTCATCCCCGCATAATTTGTTGTTAACCGATTATGAAAGGGTTAATAACTGGAAGGAAGTTGCGGAGAAATTGCTGTAGCAAGAGGGTTTGTTAAATACCGCTTATTGATACAATTACTCCGGGCTTTTTTTATTGTTTTGTTTTAAGGGGATTTTAATGATTTGAAAAGCAGGGCCTGTTGCTCTTCGGCTGTTTCATCGGCGCTAAAGCACTGGTATTTGTTCCGTTCTGGTAGCAGAAGTTTTGGGCTGAAGCCCGCCCGGATGAACTCCGTTCGGACTGGCCCGGATTAAAAACCGAATCTTTACCCGGAGCTAAAGCACCGGGCTATTGAGCGAAATGGCTACACCAATGCTCAGTCTTTTTTATTCAATTATGAACTAATACGGTCATTCAATAGACTCCAGCTTTAGCTGGAGTTAATGTGTTTGTACGTTTTCGGGCTTCAGCCCAACATTCTGCAATTGGTAAGGACGAATAGATTGGGCTTCAGCCCGATGGACAGAACATTAACTTATTCGAATGTTTTTTAACTAAAGTCGGGTCCTAACCCAGAATTAAAGCACCAGGTTATTGAGCAAACCGGCAAGTATGAATAGCAGCAAAATCCCAGCCATCTAAACGGGATCAAAGCGGCAGCCTTTTGCCCAAATCAAATTTATTTTATGATCCAAATTCCCATGGCAAAAGCTACAGCGCAGAGCCCGGCTGAAGATCCCGACAAGCATAGACCTTGCTTTTCAAATTAACATCCTATATATACATATTATGTGAAGGATCTTATTTAAAGTTCGGACTGGCCCGGAATGAAAACCGGCTCTTTACCCGGAGCTAGAGCACCAGGCTATTCTGCGACACGGCTATACCAATGCTCAGTCTTTTTTATTCAATTATGGACTAATACGGTCGCTAAATAGGCTCCAGCCTTAGCTGGAGTTAATGAGTTTGTACGTTTTCGGGCTTCAGCCCGATGGATAGAACATTATCCCCTTCTAATTTGTTTTAACCAAAACCGGACCCGGAGCTAGAGCACCGGGCTATTCTGCGATAAGGCTTTACCAGGATTGGGAATTTTTATTGAATTATGACACTAGTGCGGTCGCTCAATAGGCCCCAGCTTTAGCTGGGGTCAGTGAGATTGTTAATTTTGGGGCTTCAGCCCAACATTCTGCAATAGGTAAGGACAAATAGATTGGGCTTCAGCCCGATGGATAGAACATTATCTCCCTTCTAATTTGTTTTAACCAAAACCGGATCCTGACCCAGAGCTAGAGCACCGGGCTATTCTGCGACACGGCTATACCAATGCTCAGTCTTTTTTATTCAATCATTTTAATTACCCATAATCCAATATCATCCCCCCCAATTAATTGAAGAAGAGAGTTTCAAAATCGGTATTTTTGTAACATTCCACCCACTTAATCATCTAAATAGAAAAAACATCATGATAGTAGTAACCACAAATGAACTCGAAGGAAAACGTGTAGTAAAATACCTTGGCATTGTGACGGGCGAAGCCATTATTGGTGCGAACATTGTCAAAGATTTCTTTGCAGGAATAAGGGATATTGTCGGCGGAAGATCCGGATCATACGAAGAAGGACTGCGTGAAGCCAAGGATATCGCCTTACGCGAAATGCAGGAACAAGCAGCCCGTTTAGGCGCCAATGCCGTTTTGGGTGTTGACCTTGACTATGAAACCCTGGGAAGTAATGGAAGTATGCTAATGGTTAG
>CAYHGN010000152.1:0-7169 GCA_964356005.1 uncultured Sphingobacterium sp. | reverse complement strand
GTGGGTACTTTTTCGATAATAAATTGGGCACTTTTTAACTTGTAAAAAACAATTGGCATTTACTTGCCATTATTTAATCATTACTCTGCTATTCATCCACTATCTTGGGATGTGGTGCAATTTAATTTACCTAATGCCATTCATTTTTGGCAAATCGGAACGTTCTGGCGAATCGATCCAGGATTCGGAGTATCATACCCATATGGGTATGAATTATCGATTATTTGGCCAATAGTGTTTATGCGATCTGAAGCGCTAATTGGTTGGATGCATTTTCTGTATGCGATTGCTTGTCTAGTTTATTTAATTTGTATCCTTTCAATTTTTTTGCGTTCTGATGAGAAACCATGGAAAGAACTGACTTATCTTGGGGCACTGATTGCCTGGGGTGTAATTCCGGAATTTCGAGACATACTTGATAATATCGGCAAGAACGACGTGTCCATAATTGCTCTAGGATCAGCAGCTTTGTATTTTTTGCTGCGCTATAGCTGGACGAAACAGTTCTCTTTCATTGTGTGTTTGGGTATAGCTCTTGGGCTTATGACTGGCTACAAGCCTACCGGAATTATTTATTTGATCTTGTTTATGGGTCTTGTTTTTAGTCTGAGCATAATTGATAGATTTAAACGAGGTGTTGGAGAATTATGTCGAGAACAGATTCTCTTAGTTAGTCTTACGGTTGTTTTGGGTAGTTTTTGGTATATAAGAAATTATTTAGTATTAGGGATGTTCTATGATATCGGGTTAGCGCGGATTGGATGGGAGCGCAACATTATAACGAATTTATTACAGTCAAATTTTCATATTTTTGATAGACCTTTTTGGTTTCTGATTATTTCTGCTCTCCTATCAGTAAATTTAACAGGCCTATTTGCAATAAGGATTTTTAGGGGCAATACGGTAGATAAGCCTTACCTTGTAATTTCACTTGCTTTCATTGGGAGTGTCTTGATACTTGGGTTGATGCCGTTTGGCACTTGGCCTACTCCCCCATCTTTGCAAATCAGATATGGCGGTATTATGATTCCCTTATTAATTATTTTCATTAGTTTAGGAGTACGTAATTTAATGTGGCGATTGATCATAGAAGAGTCTGCAGATGGTTGGATAATATTTTTCCGCACACCTGATTGGTTTAGAGTAACCTATGGTTTGATTATTTGCTTATTAATAGTGATATTAATGTATTCTCAGCAAAAAGCTTATCAATATCCATACGGATTGTCAGGCTATGAGCATATTTCGCCTCAATTTGATGCAGAAATAGGGGCTTACAGATGGGTACAAGAATCTCTTCGTGAATCATCATTGTATTCGCTTTCTGTAATCCCGTATGGTATTTTAGGAACTGATTTCTCAAATCGAGTCGTCTATAATCTCAATCCAGAACAAACTTCTAAGGAAGAAGTATGGGCTGTAGTGGAGAAATATCAGGCGGATTATTTATTAATTGGCAAGAATCTTCACATTGAGCAACCAACTGCGGGGCAATTTCCGTCAATCCTTACTGATATTGATAATGCTCCTCAATTCTTGGAGACCTACCGAGATACACAAGTCGTGATATTCCGGGTAGTACATGATTGTGCTTTCCAATTTAGCCAAGGTTGGTATGGAACCGAGAGAGAAGGTTCTGATTGGTTACTTTGGTCGGGTGGGCAGGGATACTTGAAGATAATTGTCAATACGCCTATAGTTGTTACATTGACGGGCGATATTAATTCTGCCCAGCGTCCTAACAAGGTTGACTTATTTGTTAATGACGACAAGTTTATAACCTTTAATGTCGATTGGGATGAATGGGCTTTTCGGGCTTTTACCCCAGTCTCTCTGTCATTAAAAGCAGGGGAAAACATTGTTGAATTCTCAAGTCATAATCCTGCAATTGCATTATCTACCGAAAGTCGCATGCTTTCAATTGCGGTCAAAAATCTGAACCTGATAACAGAGCAAGGTATAACTTGTGAGTTACTCCAACCTTGATGCTGCTTCTCAATATGGATGACTAATCGAACGACACATAAAATGTTATCACACGTCTCTTTGTTATCAATCATTACTCCATCCTTAAATCAATGTGCTTATATCACAGAAGCCATAGACTCTGTGATGAAGGAAACGCACACTAAACTAGAATATATTATTCTAGACGGAGGATCTACTGATGGGACTTTTTCTGTTTTAGAAGAATATGGTCGGCGTTATCAGCAAATTCGTTGGATGTCTGAGTCTGATAAGGGACAAGCGGCAGCGGTCAATAAGGGAATGAAGATGGCAAAAGGTGATATCATCGCCTGGCTCAATGCAGATGATGTTTATATGCTAGGAGCGTTGGATATCGTCAGTGAATATTTTCAAAAATACCCCGAGGTTGATATTGTTTATGGGGATTGTGATTATACTGATGAGGCTGAAGGCTTCTTAGAAGCCTACTCTACTGCTCCATACGATTACGCCAAGTTAGTCAAGTTCGCAATAAATTACATTCCACAACCAGCTACATTTATTCGTAGGCGAGTTTTGGAATCCGTAGGTTTTTTGGATGAGTCATTACACTATGTTATGGATTATGATTATTGGATACGGGCTGGTTTGCGGCACAATATCGCTTATATCCCCGTAAAACTTGCCAAGATGAGGGTACATCGTGATGCGAAGTCGATCAAAAACCTAGGGAACTTTTCTCAAGAATTACTAGCAATATATACTAAGTTGTTCAGTTCGGTTGATTTGCCTGATGCAGTTCGAAAGTTGGAAAAAGAGGCGATGCATCATGCATACTATCGCGCGGCACATATTGCATTTTGGGCCAATCAGCCAGATAGGGCCTATCAATATGGACAAAAGGCTCTCCAATTAAAGCCTTCCAGTATACGCTGTTGGAAACTTCTCTTTTTGGCAAACAAACTGGGAGCAAGATGCGCAAACATTTTAATAGATAATCCATATTTTCTTGGAATAAAACGCGAAAATTTATGACTGTGCCAATTAATATTGCCATCATATATGCAGGCTTCCTCGATTTCGGTGGAGTGGAGACATATTTGCTGTCTTTGTTTCAGCGTAGTGATAATATCCAATTTCGCTGGGTAATTTTTGCGTCTACATCGAAGGAGTTTTCCAGGAAGGCAAAAAAATATGGTATTCAGGTAATCCCCTGGACCATTGCTCATGTAGTGGATTTTAAGGCTACATTACATCTAATTCGATTGTTGAAAATACATCGAGTTGCTCTTGTCCACATGCATGATCCTCGTGCATTTATAGCTGGGCAAACCGCCGCGTTTATTTTGAGGTTAAAAACAATTTATTCAGTACATATCCCGCTTTACGAATACGTACTCGGGGAGGGCAATCTCTCTAAAATAAAACGGTTTCTGTATTTACAATTTTCAAAGCGATATATCTATAGATTGGCTACTCATCTTTCATTTGTTTCGAGAAGGGTATATGAAGAAACAATTTCCAGACGATTGGCGTCTGGAAATAAAATGAGTCTTATTCACAATGGCGTAAATTTAGAATTATTCGATTCCGCTTGTAGTAAGGAACGAATAAGAGAACGAATGGATTTGCCAATAAATACGCAACTTATATGTTTTGTTGGCAGGTTGGATAAACAAAAAGGCATTGATATATTATTGGATGCAGTAAGGTTATTGGCAATAACTCATACAGGTTTTATGGTCTTGATTGTTGGAGATGGGGTGGAGAGGGATTTTCTTCAAAAAGAAGCAAAGATGGGTGGGATTGAAAATAGAGTGTCATTCCTGGGCTTTCGAAATGAGGTTTGTGAAATCCTAAAGTCGGTTGATGTATTTGTATTGCCATCTCGTTATGAGGGAATGCCATTTGCCATTTTAGAGGCGATGGCTGCTGGATTACCTGTAATTGCTACAGATGTTGGTGATAATTCATTCTTAATTGATGATGGAATAACAGGATTTATCGTTAGTCCAAATGATTCGGTTACCTTGGCGGAAAAATTGCAAATCCTCCTAGACAATCCATTGTTAGGGAAAACTATGGGTAAAATTGCTCAACAGAAAGTCTTGTTATACAATGACGCCAGAATGGTTAGAAAATTAGAAACAGTTTATGACTCTCTTTTGTCCAACCTGTGAGTTACAAGTAAAGGTGAGCATGAGCATGGCGACAATTAAAAATATCATTTATTGTTCTCCACTAGTGGCGTGTTTGATAAGTAATGTTGCATAGTCAAGACGACTTTTTCTGGACCCAATTATGCAGGTCTCTCCGTGTCCATGACCAATTGATTGGTCGAGCCCAAAGTCGATTATATTCTGGTGTGCTGGCAAAGAGGTGATCAATAAGTTGTTGGCGACTTTCCCATTGGCCACGTTGTAAATAACGCACATCGAAACTTTTCAGTAGAAGCTCGGCTTGATTCAGCCAAGAAGCATGAGCAGGTGTGAATAAGAGGCGCAACCGTGAACCATAATGCGATCGCAAAAACGACTGGGTTGCAGCCGCGGTATGACTGGGGCCGCCATCGCAGATCAGATGAATGCGTCGAAAAGAATGAAAAGGTTGCAACAGACGAGGCAGTGCGCGACAAAAATGTTCACTGTCATTTTGTCCAAACAATTGCTTCGCATCTGGCCATTGTAGAGATTAAGCAAGGCTAGGAAATTGACGACACCATTCCGCTTGTATTCAAATTCTAATCGCTGGATCTGGCCCGTGCGCATTGGTTGAGTGGGACGTACTCCTTGCAATGCCTGGATATTCGGCTTCTCGTCTAAAGCCAAAACAATTTCACCTTGTGCCTCGAGCGCCTCGATCCTTTTATATAACCACAAAATGCGACTGGCACGATTCAGGAACTCTGCGTTCAACGTGGGCGTGATCCAATATCGGCTGCGGTGAGGTTGCAAGTCTGCATCCTGAAGGATGAGCGATACTGTCGATTGCGCAATATGAGATACCAAGCCCCGTTTTATCGCGATAGCCGCCAAGCTGCGGGTAGACCAATGTGTTAGCTCCAGTCCAATACCAGCTGGCTCGCAACAGGCCAGTTGTTCAATGCCTACTCGTTGCAACGCCGTGATTGTTCGAGGTCGACCTGAACGAGGTGCATCGTAAATGGCGTCCAATCCTGTGCTCTCATATCGATGACAGAGATGCCAGATGCCCATGCGCGTCATACCTACTCGCTTGCACAAATCACTTATTATTGTTTTAGAATCCCTCATAACCAACAAAACTTGCCCACGCCGAACAATTCGTTGTTCGGTCCGCCGACCATCGCGAACTAATTGCTCAATCTCTTGCTGGTCCGATTTACTCAAACGGATCGTTCTGCGTCTTCTCATAAGAAACCCTCCGATGGTTTTATATGAGAAGTATATAGTTTTTTAAGGTTCTACGACTATGTAACATTAATTATCAAACACGCCACTAGGGGATGAAGGCAAACAGGATGAAGGCAAACAATCAGCACGATTGAAGTTTAACGATATACTTCCCTTACTCGGAATTCAATATTCCGCCCAAAAAGGAACGAAAAATAGCTACTAAAGACCTCACGGCTCCTTAATTTACCTGACTTCACGGCTACGAAAATGACCTATCCGTGAGGTCTAATGTGCCAATTTAGTCCTCACGGTTCGGGTCCGTGAGGTCGGAGGTTCAAATCCTCTCACCCCGACAAAACGTAACCCGAGACCACATGTTCGGTAAAAGTAAACGAACATGTGGTCAACGGTAGCGGAGGAAGCAAAAAGACCGCTACCAAAGACCACATGACTCATCCTGCCTGTTGGAGAAAAAAAAAGATTTTTTGCAAAAATCGAAATACTTTTTGCAAAAATCAAAACACTTTTTCTTCAATAGGAGACCACACGGATGAAAAATCCACTAACACTCAAACAAGTTATCCAGGGGTATTTACTCTCGATTGGCGCGCGACATCTCAGCCCACATACGATCAGCGACTATAAGAACACGTTCAACAAGTTCACGCCTTTTGTTGGACCAGACGTTGCGTTTGCTTCGATCACGCGGCAGAATGTCGAAGCCTTCCTCGCCAGCTTCACGATCAAAAAGCCAGGCAGCAAAAGAGAGAAAAACGTTATAACGAAAAAGACCCTGCTTCACTATCACATAGCACTTGCTGCCATGTGGACATGGGCTGTTTCCGAAGAGATCGTTTCCACGCATGTAATACATAAAGTCCAGGCGCCTAGGCCGGAGCAGCGCGAAATTATTCCACTCACAGAGACGGAGTTCAAACTGCTTCTGTCAGCAACTCTGCGATCCAAAACATACACCCGCCCGGGCAAACGCAATTGCGACCACGAGCTCCCCAATACTGAGCGAAGCCGCGCGATCCTCCTGCTGATGCTCGATACTGGCTTCCGCGCAAACGAGCTATGCAACATCACGCTCAAGCAGGTTGATCAACGTAACACTCGCATTCAGGTGTTTGGCAAGGGAGCGCTCGAGCGATCGGTTCCGTTCTCGCCGCGGACTGCCCAGGCGTTGTGGCGATACCTGACCACTCGCCCAGAAGCCGATCCCGATGAACCACTATTTATCACTGCACAACGTCGTGGAATGGACCGTGGGCAGTTGGCAAAGTTCTTGAATTTTCTTGCAAAGCGTGCCGGTGTGCCAAACGTGCATCCCCATCGTTTTCGCCACACTTTTGCTATTCAGTATTTGAGAAATGGCGGCGACCCATATACGCTTCAGAAACTGCTTGGACACTCCACTCTGGATATGGTGAAGAAGTATCTAGCGCTTGCCCAGATCGATGTTGATAAGGCGCATAAGCGCGCTTCGCCGGTGGATAACTGGTCTTTATAGAACAATGCAAAAAGACTGCTTCGGTTATTTTCGAGGCAGTCTTTTTGCTATCTTTCTGTATTTCCATTACGGGAGGACGCTTGTGACAATGTGGAGGACAATTTAACTACATAAGAAATTATTCGGTATCTGTGTTAACTGGCTTGGCGCTTATCAGCACAATGCGTAGGCCTGATAAAAGAGTTACGAATACAATAAGAATTAAGGTACGGATATTGCCGAAGTTCAATCTGTTTTGCAAATATAGGGAAGCGATCCACGGTCAGCGAGATGCGAAAAGTCGGGCTGGTTAGCCATGCTGTGATTTTCATGAGGAGTTATTTGAGCCTTCTGAC
>CAYHGN010000151.1:0-7486 GCA_964356005.1 uncultured Sphingobacterium sp. | reverse complement strand
AACCAACTAACAACCAGGTACATGAAAAGAATCTTCATCCTGCTTACCGCTTTAACGATATTTTGCAGTCTTGCTTCAGCACAGGATATTCAGGGCTATCAAAAGCCGCCTCAACCAATTCTTAGTTTATTTGAATCACCGGTGAGCCCGCTTGTAAGGATCAGCTCTGACGGTGAATGGATGCTTTTGCTCGAAATGGAGGATCTTCCTTCTATTGCAGAATTATCTCAGACTGAGCTAAGACTTGCCGGACAGCGAATAAATCCCTCAAACAACGGAAAAAGCCGCAGTACTACTTACAAGGGTATAAAGATTCTGGCAGTTAGTTCAGGAACTGAATACACATTTACAGGACTCCCAAATGAACCGCGACTGTCAGAAATTACCTGGTCACCTGATGAAAGTAAGATTTCCTTTTTGCACAATAGCACAAAGGGTATCGAATTATGGGTAGCTGATCTGAAATCCCTTCAGGCACATCGATTAAGCATCTTTTATATAAATAATACTTACGGTAATAGTTTTATCTGGCACCCTGACGGAAAAAGCATTCTTGCAAAATTCATTCCCGATGGCAGAACTGCTTTATCTACACAAAATACAAGTCCTGTAGAACCTTTAATTCAGGAAAATACCGGCAAATCAGCACCCGTTCCAACCTATCAGGATTTATTAAAAAATCCCTACGATGAAAAACTTTTTGATCATTACTTCACATCCCAGTTAAAGCAGGTTGATTTGGAGGGGCAATCCGCCAATTTCATGCACCCTGCTATCATCCGCTCGATGGAGTATTCACCCGATGGGAAATTTTTGTTAATGGCGAACATAACACGCCCCTACTCCTATCAGGTTCCTATAAATGCTTTCCCTTTTACAACTTCCATTTTTGACGAAAAAGGAAAGCTGATTAAAAAACTTCATGAAGCAGCACTTGCGGAGAATATTCCTGCAGGATTTGACGGAGTTCCCAAAGGACCGAGAGCAATCGGCTGGCGCGCCGATAAAGGATCAGTTCTTTATTGGGTAGAGGCCCTTGACAACGGCAATCCGGCACAACAGGCAACAATTCGCGATGTTGTATATACCCAGGAAGCTCCCTTCAATCAATACCCGCTTAAACTTGCCGATTGTTATTTCCGTTTCAATTCGATTGTCTGGGGGGATGATAAAGTAGCTATCCTGACCGAACGCTGGTGGAAAACCCGTTTTGAGAGAAGATCATTCATTAAACCTTCCAATGTGAACTTCAGGGTTAATTTATATGACCGCTATTTTGAAGATGGTTACGGAGACCCGGGAGTAATCCTAACCAGAAAAAATGAGTTCAACAGAAATGTACTTCTGACAGAGTTCAACGCCCTGAAACGGATTAGTGATCCCGACAATGTCAATATTTTCACCATCAGTGATGGTGCCTCACCCGAGGGCGATCGCCCTTTCCTTCAAAAATTCAATATCAAGACCAAGCTGATGGATACCTTATTCCGGTCAGCTTCTCCTTATTATGAGCGGCCGGTTTTTTTCAACAATGGAAAATTCATGATCAATAGCCGGGAATCCAGCGACTCAGTTGCCAATTATTACCGGATTAACCTGGAGGACAAAAGTTATAACCGTTTAACTAATTTTACAGATCCATATCCTGAACTTAAGGGTGTTAAAAAGCAGCTGATCAGCTATAAAAGGCTGGATGGAGTTACTTTAGGCGGAACACTTTATCTGCCAGCAGGATTCAAAACAGGAGATTCGCCACTTCCCGTGCTGATTTGGGCCTATCCGAGAGAATTCAAGACTGCAGCAGCAGCCGACCAGACCAAAGGTTCTCCTCATAAATTCAGCATCATTGGCAAAGCTTCGCCTGTTTACTGGGTAACCCGGGGATATGCCATTCTCGATAATGCTGATATGCCGGTAGTTGGTGAAAGCAATACAGAGCCCAATGACACTTTTGTTGAGCAGATCAGGTACAATGCTGAAGCCGCAATTAACCATCTGGTGGCAATGGGTGTTGCCGACCGGAAACGGATTGCAATCGGTGGCCACTCCTACGGTGCATTTATGACCGCTAATCTTTTAGCCCATACTGATCTTTTTGCAGCCGGCATTGCCCGAAGCGGAGCTTACAACCGCAGCCTGACTCCTTTTGGTTTTCAGGCCGAAGAGCGTACTTTCTGGCAAGCACCCACAGTATATACCCGGATGTCGCCATTTGCCTATGCCGATAAGATAAAAACCCCTATTCTGCTTATTCATGGTCAGGCAGACAATAATACCGGGACATTCCCAATGCAAAGTGAACGATTTTATACAGCCTTAAAAGGGCACGGTGCTACCGCCCGTCTGGTACTTTTGCCAGCAGAGTCGCATTCTTATCAGGCAAAAGAATCATTAATGCATATGCTTTGGGAAATGGACAGATGGCTTGAGAAATATGTTAAGAATAAATAATTCTACTTCCCAATTGTACATTTTATTTTACTTTAGTATTTGGTCTGAGTTTAGCTCAATTCCTTAATAAAACCCGTTTAATTTAATTTTATGGAAAGAGTTTCCAATTTTACAGAGAAAATAAAAACCTCATATACCACCAAAGGAGAGAGTATTTATCTGGGCGCCGGTATACTCGACGGCAACATCATCGCTGCTGCAGAGGTTAATCTTTCCTTAAAAATGATGAATCGGCACGGACTGATAGCCGGTGCAACCGGTACCGGTAAAACCCGTACCCTTCAGCTGATTGCAGAACAGCTTTCTGATGCCGGTGTTCCGGTCTTCATGCTGGATGTAAAAGGTGATCTCTCGGGTTTGAATCAGGCGGGCTTTACCAACCCAAAAATTGAAGAACGAGCTACAGCGCTGAATATTAACTACAGTCCATCAGGATTTCCCGTCGAGCTTTATTCACTTTCCGGAAAGCAAGGTGCGCAGATGCGGGCGAGCGTACTTGAATTTGGTCCTGTGCTACTATCAAAAATTCTGGGTTTAAATGAAACTCAGTCGGGAGTGATGGCAGTAATTTTCAAATATGCCGATGATAATAAACTCCAGCTGGTTGATCTCGATGACCTGAAAAAGGTGATCTCTTACCTTTCGAGCGGACCCGGAGCCGCCGAGATCAAAGAAAGCTATGGCAGTATTTCGGGATCGACTTCAGGTACAATACTCCGGAAAATAGTTACAATAGAGCAGCAGGGACTTGCTCAGATATTCGGTGAAAAATCATTTGATATACAGGATATGTTCAGCCGAGTTGATGGTAAAGGGGTAATCAGTCTTCTGAATATTTCAGATGTACAGAATCAGCCGGTACTGTTTTCAACCTTTCTGTTAAGCCTGCTTGCCGAGATCTTTTATACAATGCCCGAAGCTGGTGATATTGAAAAACCCAAGCTGGTCTTCTTTTTTGATGAGGCACACCTGCTTTTTAAAGATTCACAAAAGGCGTTCCTTGAACAGATAGAAACGATCATCCGACTGATCCGTTCAAAAGGTATTGGCGTATTTTTCTGTACCCAAAGTCCGATGGATGTACCGGATACTGTACTAGGACAATTGGGAAACAGAGTCCAGCATGCTTTGAGGGCATTTACACCGAATGATGTAGAAGCTTTGAAAAAAACAGTCAACACCTATCCCCGATCTGAATTTTATGAAATTGACCGCGTGCTTACTTCGCTTGGCACAGGTCAGGCATTAATTACAGTACTGAATGAAAAGGGAATTCCAACAGAGGTGGTGGCGACACATTTAATCCCACCAAGAGCAATCATGGGACCGATGTCTGAGGCAGATTGTGATACCCTGATGCAATCCAGTTCACTTTATCAGAAATATCAGGAAGTGATTGACCCAATCAGTGCTCATGACATTCTTACCCAGCGAATCAATGAAAAAATGGCTGCTGATGAAGAAATAAAAGAGCAGGAAATAGAAAATAGACCTAATTCAAGAGCAGAGAAAAGTACCTTTGAGAAAGTGATAAATGCTCCGATTACCAGGCAAATCGGCACAGCTATTGTAAGAGGATTATTCGGTATGTTGACCGGCAAAAAACCCCGTATAAGATATTAAGGACAGATAAATCGTTTATCTTTGTACTATTCAAGGTTAAACCAAAAAAGATCAAATTTACAATCAAATCAAAGCATGAAACCTACTTTAGTAATTCTGGCCGCCGGAATGGCAAGCCGATATGGCAGTATGAAACAAACCGATGGATTCGGACCAAACGGAGAGACCATAATTGAGTACTCTATCTATGATGCGATAAAAGCAGGCTTTGGTAAAGTAATTTTTGTCATAAAAGAGGAGTTTGCAGAGAATTTCAAAGGTATTTTTGAACCCAAATTAAATGGAAAGATAGAAACAGATTATGTTTTCCAGACTTTTGACCTGAAGCCTTTCGGCATCGATATTGAAATAGAAAGATCAAAACCCTGGGGTACAGCACATGCTGTTTTAGCAGCAAGAGAGGCCGTTAAGGAGCCTTTTTGTGTGATAAATGCCGATGATTTTTATGGCCGTGAGTCTTATCAGAAGATGTGTGATTTCCTGGTTGATGGTGTTTCTGATACTCAGTTTTCTATGATCGGATTTCAGATTGATAAAACACTTTCAGAACATGGTTATGTTTCAAGAGGAGTATGTGAAGTGGATGAAGATGGTAACCTGGCCGAAATTCATGAACGGGTCAAAGTATATTTTAAACCAGATGAAGCCGGCAACAAGAACATCGTTTTTGAAGAAGAAGGCCGGGAATACCCAATCAGATCAAATTCAAGAGTTTCTATGAACTTCTGGGGTTTCACACCAAAAATATTCGAATTATCTGCAGGTATTTTCAAGGAGTTTGCTTTGGCTAATACTGATAATCCCAAAGCAGAATTTTTTATTCCGCTAGCCGCTGAAAAGCTGATCAGAAATGGTCAGGCAAGTTTTAAAGTTATCCCAACACAAAACCAATGGTTTGGGGTAACATACGCAGAAGATAAACCAATTGTTCAGGAATGTATTGACAGGCTTGTGGCAGATGGTGAATATCCGGGTAATTTGTGGGATTAAATTTTTGTTCCCTTCTGATAAATGGGGGGGGGCAATTTTTTATTGAACTTTACAGGAATTATCCCTCATCGCACTCATACCACCGGCCATATTGGTCACTTTTTTAAACCCATTTTGAGTAAGAATATAACTTGCCCTCGGACTTCTACGACTGAGTGAGCAGTAAACTATAATTTCCCTGTCTTTATAAGCGGCCAATGTTGCCATCTTTGCCTCGAGTTCCTGTATTGGTAAATTTATCGCATTTTTTAATCTCCCAAGCCTGGGCTCTACCCTTTCTTCAAATTCATCTTTCGTACGGACATCCAACAAAATTACGGTAGGGTTTTTGCTGATATAAGCGCAAATTTCCGATGGTTCTATCGTTTTAAATTTTATTGCAGACTTTTTCACCAGGGGCATTTTACAATGGGAACAGATTCCATTGGCAGAGTAAACATCCTTATCACAAGACTGGCCACATGGGGTGCAGGAATATTCGTCCTTAATAGAAAATGATTGGGTGACCGATGTAAAACTGAGGCTTCCAATCGCAATAATCAGGGTCAGCACAAAGCTTAATTTTCCCAAAAACAGGTTTGACTTTTTCATAGAACCAATTGTATATTAAAGATATACTTTTAAAGTTCAACAAACTTTTTCAAATATGATTGTATTGTCAGGCTCTAAGCCTTTATCAATTGAGCAATGTTAATTCCTCCCGGCAATAAGCTCAGCATTAAGCTGTGAATCAATCCAGCGGTTCCATTCATCCTGCTTCGCCTTATTAATCCCATGATTGGTTTCCTGATCATACTTCTGCTGTAAGCGGTTCATCTCACGGTAGAATTCAACATATTCAAAATTGATGATACCCTCATAATTATCAGGATTTAGCTTTTCTGAAAGAAGCTTTGCCTTAAACCGCTCTGAAATTAATTTAACCAGATCGAAATGTCGCTGTTCATGGTTCAAACTATAGGTACTTTTTATCATTGGGAAGGCCCATGAAGCACTTTTAATCATATAAACTTTAAGAATTACCTGAACCTGGATGAGCCCGCCTTTAAATTCACGCTGCATATCATAACCAAAAGATGGGAAGATAGCTGCCTGAAATCTGGTATTCTGAGGAGGCTTAGCCTGAAAGTCATTAAAACTCAAGGATCTTCCTTTTTGATAATAAACAGTATCAGGATCCTGCTCCTGATAATTACGAAATGAAATTTTAAGCCCTTTTGCAAGGAGAATATTAGTCGCAGACTCCTTCTTAGTCCAGACATGGATATACTTCAAACTATTACCAAGAACCTTTCTTAAGGCCGGTTCGATGTGCTCCAAATTTTGAACCGGACGGGTATATTTCAGGTTCATGCTGTAAGTGGTCAGAGGCTGAGTTCCCCAATCCTTTTCAAACTCAAACTGAACTTTTAAAGTCACCAGCCCTGAAACATAGGTAGTCTCATTGCTTTCCCTGATCATGCAATCCAAAATACGGATATTAAGCGGCCTTTCTTCGGAATTCCGGGGCAATCCATTGATCAGAAAGTTAGAAAGGGAATTATTACTGCTACCGCTGAGATCTGTTGAATGGCTTTTCATTTTCCCGTTTACATCTTTATACCATAAATTAGCAAATACCTGTCCCGGAGCACGCGCATCAATCACTTTTTGAATATAATAATCCCAGTTAGCATTTTGAACTTTCTCATTCTTAAGCCGGATTGGTTCAGGCTGGGCAAAACCGATTGCAGAATTAAGCACAATGATTACAAGCATCAGGATCACAGAAAATGCAGAGCGGTTTTTCACTTTTAATGAACGAATTGGTATTGGAAATGTTGTTATTGAATTGAGAGTTGAGAGTTGAGAATTGAGAATTATTGGTCATTCGTTCGGTTAAAATTAAACTTCTGGTCAAAGGTGCTAGCTATAAGTTAAAATGGGACATTTTTTAGCCTTTTTAAAAGCATTCTCCCTGTTTTATCAAAATTTTAGGATAAACAAAGTGAGGTTCCAGCTTTCGCTCAATGTCATTATTTAAGGGGCAGGAGATTCTGGCCTTCGCCAGAATGACAATGCATTTTTTTAGTATTGGGGAGATCCTGACCTTCGTCAGGATCGTAGTACTCCAAAAATCACCGGTATTGATAACACTCAGATTCCGGCGAAGGCCGGAATCTCCCTGTTCCACCCCTCGAATTGTCATTCCAGCGAAGGCTGGAACCTCCTAAACTCATGAAATTCCATTTCAGGCTTTTCCAGGCCACTTGTTATAATTTGTTGAGAGTTGAAACCCGATAGCTATCGGGTTGACAATGCAAGTTCTTGAGTAGCGAATAAATATCCGTCTTGTCTTGATTCCTGGTTCTTGTTTCTCAGTTGTCTGTTGCCAGTTATCCGTTGTCTGTATATGCATGCCTGAATAGCCTTGACCGATTTT
>CAYHGN010000150.1:0-7739 GCA_964356005.1 uncultured Sphingobacterium sp. | reverse complement strand
GAAAGTATGAATTCCCGGAACATTAATATTCTCTAATAATAACTTGCGCGCCATGTTAAATCAAGATGAGAGATGGGAGATTGGATATGGTGACTTTGAGAATATTCTCAGTCTTATATCTCATTTCTCACATCTCATTTCTCATATCTTATTCTTTAATGTTTCAATCAATTTATCTACACTTTCATCTGTTAAATGCTCATAAAAAGTGTATTCAGGGCCAATTTGTAAGACCGGAGCCATACCACAGGCCGCCAAACATTCAACTCCCCTCCAGCTAAATTTTCCATCTGAAGTTACTTCACCTTCTTTAACTCCAAGGGTTTCTTCAATATGGTTCATAATCTTTTCGGCACCAACCAGGCAACAAGGTCCGGTACGGCATACCTCCAGAACATATCTACCCTGTGGTTGAAGAAAAAACATGGTATAAAAAGTTGCAACTTCATAAACCTCAATTGGTTTTATCTGAAGATATGCTGCTATTTTATCCATTACCTCCGGACTTACCCAGCCGTACTCTGCCTGAACCAAATGAAGCACTGGCAACAATGCCGACTTTTGTTTTCCCTGAGGATAACGGGTTATAATTTCATCGAACTTTTTAATCAGTTCTGATGAAAACTCAATTTCCTTTTGTTCAGTTACACTAAGCATCTAATTCTCCTGCAATTACGTTCAAGCTACTCATATTGATTATGGCATCGGATAATAACATTCCCGCACTCATTGGAGCATACATCTGGTAGTTAATAAAACTTGGCCTTCTGAAGTGCAGACGATAAGGGGAACGACCTCCATCATTAACGAGGTAGAAACCAAGTTCACCATTACCACCTTCAACCGCGTGATATACTTCAGTTTTTGGAGTATCTATCTCACCCATAACAATTTTGAAATGGTAGATCAAAGCTTCCATACTATTATAAACTTCTTCTTTTGGAGGAAGGTAAAATTCAGGTACATCCGCATGGAAAATACCTTTTGGTTCCTTTTCAATCTTTTGCAATGCCTGTTCAATAATTCTTAAGCTCTGCCACATTTCTTCATTACGTACAATATATCGATCATAAACATCTCCACTTGTACCAACCGGGATTTCAAAATCAAAATCCTGATAAGAAGAATAGGGTTCATTAACCCTCACATCATAATCCACCCCGGTTGCCCGCAAAATCGGTCCGCTCCAGCTATAGTTCAGTGCAGTTTCAGGATCAACAGCCCCAACACCTGAGGTTCGCTCAATAAATATTCTGTTCCGATTAAATAAGGTTTCAAATTCTTTCAGAATTGGAGGGAATTTAATCAGGAATTTTTTGATTTTGGCAAAAGCAATATCATTAAAATCGCGCTCAAAACCGCCTATACGGCCAATGTTGGTTGTAAGTCGGGCACCACAAATCTCTTCGTAAATTTCATATATGTGTTCTCTCTCTTCCATCAGATAAAGGAAGCCTGTAAATGCACCGGTATCAACCCCTAAAATCCCATTACATATTAAATGATCCGAAATACGGGCAAGCTCCATAACAATCACTCTCAGGTAATCAACCCGTTTTGGAATTTCTATACCGAGTAATTTCTCTACTGTCATATGCCATCCCATATTATTGATCGGAGAGGAACAATAATTTAAACGGTCAGTAAGCGGGGTGATCTGATAAAATGGACGGTGTTCTGCGATTTTTTCAAATGCCCGGTGTATGTAACCAATGGTTGATACACCACTTATTATTCGCTCCCCGTCCATTACCAACACATTCTGAAAAACTCCATGTGTTGCCGGATGTGTAGGACCGAGATTTAATACAAACGTTTCCTTCTGCGGGTCGTTATCTGTGAATATGGGGTGATTCGTCATCTTCCGAAGAAATAATCCTTTTTATCAACACGATTCGGGTCTTCTAGCGGATGTTCTCTTCGCATCGGGAAAACCGTCATATCATCTACATTTAAAACTCTAACCAGGTTTGGATGTCCATCGAATAGGATTCCGAAAAAATCGTAAGTTTCACGTTCCATCCAGTTAGCACCTTCCCAAAGATTAGTGGCTGTTGGAATGTGCGGTTCATCTCCATCTATAAAGACCTTAATCCTGACCCTTACATTATTTGACAGGCTGTGCAAATGATAGATTACACCAATTGAAAGCTTTTGCTCAGGATAATGTATACCTGTAATGTCAGTCAGATAATTGAATTTTAGCTCCGTATCCTCTTTAAGAAATCGAAGTAATTCGCTTATACTTTCTGCTGTAGTTTCAAATGTCAAAAAACCATAAGGCTCTGAAGGAACAGAAATCCTGTCTCCAAACGCTGAGGTTAGGCTTTGTATGACTTGCTGATTATTAAGTTTGCCCATTACTGGATTCCGTATCTTTGTAGTAATTCTTTATATTCTGGAGACTCTCTTCTGCGAAGAGACTCGTTCTTTACCAGTTCTTGTATCTTATTAAACCCGTCGATTATAGCTTCTGGCCTTGGAGGGCAACCAGGAACATATACGTCAACAGGAATGATCTCATCAATCCCCTGCATCACAGAATAAGTATCAAATATTCCTCCACTACTGGCACATGCACCTACTGCTATGACCCAGCGTGGTTCTGCCATCTGAAGATAAACCTGCTTCAATACAGGTCCCATTTTTTTAGCAATAGTGCCCATGACCATTAATAGATCTGCCTGACGTGGCGAGAAGCTGGGCCTCTCTGATCCAAAACGAGCGAAATCGTAATGTGATCCCATGGTTGCCATAAATTCAATACCACAGCAGGAGGTAGCAAAAGGTAATGGCCACAAGGAATGCGATCTGGCCAATCCAACTACTTTATCCATAGATGTAGCAAAAAAACCTGATCCCTCAATACCCGGAGGTGCTTCTACTAAATTTACTTCAGTCATAATTTATCAAAAGAAAAAGCTCAATTCAGAAATTCTAAAATGAGCCCAAATTTAAGGAATTTAATGTTTTCAATTGTTCAAACCATTATTTAGAAACAGTCTAAACGTTACTCCCAATCCAGCGCCTTCTTCTTCACAATATAAATAAAGCCCAACAAAAGCGTCCCCATAAATACAAACATTTCCAGCAAACCATTTACTCCAAAATCGCGAAAGTTAACTGCCCATGGGTACATGAAAATAACCTCTATATCAAAAAGAACAAATAGAATAGCTACTAAAAAATATTTAATTGAGATAGGTTGGCGGGCATTTCCAATTGATTCAATCCCCGACTCAAATGCAACCAATTTATCTTTCGTTTTACGCTTTGGGCCAGCCAAATGCGTAATAGTCATTGTCAGAACTACAAAGCCAAGGGCAACAAGCATTTGAAATATTATAGGGAGATAGTTTAGGGCAGTACTTTGTGCTTCCATTATTGTTTTTTGCTGGGCAAATATAAAAAAAAAGAAGTCCCTAAACAATGTTCAGGAACTTCTATCTAAATATTATCGATATTTTACTTGCTACCGTCAATTGCTTTCACAGCCTGTGTTGCTGTGACATTTGCCGGGTCTAAAGCGAGAACCTTATCGAAGTATTCTTTGGCTTTTACATTGTCGCCATCCTTTCTGGCTGCAACAGAACCAAGGTAATTGTAGGCTTCGATAAGTACAGTAGAACTCTTTGAGGCAAGCTCGGGCTTTTCAACAGTAACCAGATTTATGTATTTCTCATAGAATGGTACAGCCAAACCCTGGCTATCATTTTCATCATCCAGCAATCGATTAATGCGTCCTCTATACTGCCAACCTATCTGTGTTGTAGGAGCTCGTTGCAAAAGATATGAAAAGGAAGAATCCGCTTTAACCAGTAATTCTTTCCCGGGATTCAGGTTTGCATTTTTTAATGCACCATAATTGAAATAATAGGAAGACCCTAAATAGTAGTAATCAAGAAGAGCTCTTTCCGGGTTCTTAATAGATATTTCGTATGCCTTTGCTGCAGCTTCGTATTTTTTTCCTTTAAATAAAGCCTGACCGATCTCACTCATTACAGCTGCATTCGTAGAATCCATTTCAACTGCCTTTGTTATATTAGCCAAACCTTGAGTGAACATAGTAGTATCTTTCATTTGGGCTCTTCCGAGGTAAAGATAATCTTGTGAGATTAAACGACTTGTCTCAACCTTGGAAATAAAATCATTAAGTGCTTGCGCGCTTGAAGCAAAATTTCCATTCTCGAAAGCAGAATAAGCGAGATAGCGTAAAACTCTCGGATTTACTTTATCAAGCTTTGCCATTTCAATGGCTTCAGCTTCAAGTGCTTTGAAATCTTTTGCAAGGAATAAAAAGTCGGCATGACGTAACCGGGAATCTAAAGACCTGTCGGTCAAATCCATATACTTCTCATAAAATTCCAGTGCCTGCTGAATACGACCAGCATATTCTTTTTGAGATGTCCATGCCCAACCAAAATAAGTCTCAGCTAATTCACGATAAGCCGGTCCGTAACTTGCATCGAGTGCAATTACACTATTAAATTCAGCAATTGCTTCAGGAAAAGCCTTACTTAACTTGTTAATCTTCCCTAATTCAACTTTAGACCTCAAAAAGGTTTTATCCAATTCAAATGCATTTCTGTATGCACTAAATGCCTCACTATTCTTTTGTTGTTCGCGATAAGCATCTCCCAATACAAGATATAACTGGGCATCCTTATCATTAAGCAATTTCGATTTCTCAAGATGAACCAAACCTTCTGTGATCATTGGCACCGGAGCATGGACATAGGCACGGCCGATGTACAAGTCTGTTGTATGGTCTTTCTTTTTAGTAAGAGAAATTGCTTTATCAAAATTAGCTCTCGGGCTACTCTTCCTGGCAAGATCTACAGCACCCAAACCAACATGATTCAATGCATATTCATCATTCGCAGCAATCCCCTTGCCGAATGCAGTTCTAGCTGAGTCTATATAGTCTGGTCGGACATAAATAGGACCGGTTGTTAAATACAGATTACCTAAAAAGAAAAAGTTCTCGGCGTTTGTAGGCTGAGTACTGGTTAAGGTATTTAAAATAGCCTTTCCTTTCTGGTACTGTTCCGCATCAATGGCCTTGCGGGCATCAGCTAAACTCTGAGCAAAAGCTGCCGAACCAACTAATATCAACCCCAAGGTTATTTTTACTGCCTTGTTCATCATGTTACAATTTTAATTTAGTTTATAATATTTATCTCCCGTGAAGGAATGCTATCAGGCAAAAGTCCAGATTTAAGTACAACCCTTTGTCCACGTTCACCTGCAATAAATGATGCAAAACCTGTGCCTAAACCAGCACCACCTTCACAGTTAATTATGTACAATGACCTTGTCAATGGATATAATCCCAGTGCAATGTCATTTTGGGTAGGTTTATAAAAGGCATCAGATCCTTCTTGTCCTTCCAAATTCTTTACTCCCAATATTTTTAAACCTTCAACAATCTTCTCGAGATCAGTTGGAGGTTGTACCATCCAGTTTACACCTACGACTCCAATTGAGCCGGGATTATCATGAACGTACCTGATTACCTCGGCGTTGGACTTAAGTGCATAAACACCCTTTCCAGGAAGTTCTTTAACGCCTGCAAGTTCCTTAAAGTATCTTACTGTACTCGAATTTGCATTGTCAAATACCAAACTTTTAATGGATGAAGCTGTGCCTTTTAAAACTTCAATAATATCCCGAACAAGAACAGTAGAATCTTTTGAAGGATTCTTAGTAATTAGGGCTATTCCATCTATAGCAAAACGATTAACACGAATCTTTATATTTCTCCCCTCAAAATGCTTTGTCTCTTCAGGTGTTAAAAGCCGCGATAGAACTGCCACCTGGACACTGTCACTTAAAAACAAATTTAATAATTCATTCTCAGATTTCAATACCAGATCCAGTTTAGCGTTCGCGTAAGTGCTCTCGAACAAATATTCCTGATCTTCAATGATTGGTGCAAATGATTCATCAACCAAAATTTGTTCAAAACCACTGGTGTACGATTGTTCAACAGAAGCGGTTTTATTCTGACATGAAAAAAGAACAAACAGAAAACCTGCTGAAAAAATATACCTGATTCCTTTCATATTATTCACTAAGAACGCAATAAACGCACAAACCTAATAAAAGAATAAATGATCAGCAGTAATGCAAAAGCTACTCTGTAACCGAAATCGAGATTGATTGGAAAATCCTTCCAGAAGATAATCGCGACTCCTAATGCAAAGTAAAGCGCAAACATCCCAAGCCCTAAAATAAACAGAAATCGCTTTGCGGGCGATTTCTGTATTTTCTTTTCTTCTGCAGAGAAAGACATAGACAATTATTGTCCTGCCAACTGGAAGAAGATAGGCATAGTGTAAGCAACACGAACTGGACGACCATTTTGAATACCTGGTTTCCATGCCGGTGCATTTTTCAATACTCTTACAGCTTCCTCATCACATCCGCCACCAATACCTCTTAATACTTTGATATCTGTCAACTGACCATTTTTCTCAACTACAAAGCTCATAATTACACGGCCGGTTATGTTGTTCTCGCGTGCCATTGGAGGATATTTCAGATTTTTCTGAAGATATTTACCCCATCCGGCCATACCACCCAGAAATTCAGGAAGTACTTCAACGCTTGCAAAATCCCTGATACTATTATCCTCAATGACAGCAACTTCTTTTGGTGCTTCACCTACAGGCTCATCAATTACGATATCTGCATTCGGATCACCTTCAATTGTTTTCTGGCCAGGGTCGGCAACCTTCAATTCTTCAACTGTTGGAGGGTCCTCATCTCTTACCTGCTCTGCAGGAACAACCACTGGAGGAGGGAATTTAATCTGGTCAATTTTAGGTTTAGGTGGCTCCGGTGGAGGTGGAGGCAATTCTTCCTTATTGATTGGGGGTGGAGGTGCCAAAACTACCTCAGTAATCTTGACCTTCTCTTCTTCTGGCAATATTCCGGAGATATACCTGATAATCAATGGTAATGAAACCAAAGTTATAAATAGCAAAGAGCCAATAATCACTGCTCGGCTTGTCGTTTTGGAATTACCTTTCCTCAACTGATAAGCTCCATAGCTTTTATTTCTCCCGGCAAATATAACATCCAGCCATTGCGGGTTGAATAAATCTATTTTAGACCCTAACATATTTAATTCTTTAAAGGGTTAATATTTTGTTTAATATAACTATTCGTAGATACCATCACGCTTTAATAAAGCAATATCAGGATCAGAGATCTCAACAATTGCATATCTATCAATGTTTGAAACTTTCATCTCATCAAGGATGTCTACAAAATTTCTATAATTTGACTTTTCGCTTGGTTTAATTAATACGATCAATCCTTTACTTGGATCACCAGTAGCTGCTATAACCTTTTTAGCATTTTCAACCAGTGCTTTTCTGATTCCATTTCTTCCATAGTTATCAACCTGGGGAGGAGTCAGGGGTTTATCAACAAGTCCCATATACCATTCCAGACGATTGTTTGCGCCGAGAAGTATAGTCATTGTTCTGTTATCAGCAATTGTTAATTCCTGTTGATCTTCTTTTTCCTTATCAGGCATAGCTAAATCCATTGCCTGAGGTTTAGCCAGTGTAGTGGTAAGCATAAAGAATGTGATCAAAAGGAAAGCTAAATCCACCATTGCAGTTAAATCCACACGTGTTGATTGCTTCTTACTTCTAACTTTACCGCCTTTATGCTTACCCCCGCCGGAGGTATCTAATTCTGCCATCGCGTTTTATATTAATTTTACG
>CAYHGN010000149.1:0-7747 GCA_964356005.1 uncultured Sphingobacterium sp. | reverse complement strand
TCCAGCTTTCGCTGGATCCGATTTTATCGGATGACATGCATTTTTTTAGTATTGGCGAGATCCTGAATTCGTCAGGATAGTAATCCTTGTTAGTGCATGCGCCATGTCATTATTTGAGGAACCTGTCATTCAGAGCATAGCGAAGAATCTGATTCAGTCTTCAAAAATAGGTACTACAATCTTCGACATGACAGGCAGCAATGGAAATAAAGGCTTAAATAATGACATTGGGCTCGACCAGCCATCGATCCTGCTAAGGATTTCCCTGATATTTATTTGCGAATTCCAGCCGCTTTATAGTATTTTCATGGTTTAAATAAATATTATGCAAATACTTAAATTGAATTCCATATATCTATTAGCTTTTTTGTTATTCAGTCAGTGCGGACTTGCCCAAAACAACAAAGGAAAAATAGATTTCGAAACCTATAATCCACCTTCCTCTCTGGTGGTTCCAGAGCATGTTCTTAGCCGGGCTAAATTTCCATTCATTGATGTACATAACCATCAGGGGAATATGCCCACTCAAAATCTCAAAGCTTTGCTTTCCGAAATGGATAAGCTGAACATGAAGACGATGGTGAATTTAAGTGGCCGAAGTGGAGATTTCCTTGCACTTGCAGTAAAAAATGCCAAAGCTGCAGAACCGGGTCGCTTAATCGTTTTTGCCAACCCGAATTTTTCAGGAATTGGTGAAAGTGACCACGGAAATAAAGCTGCAAAACAGATAGAAGACGATGTAAAAGCAGGTGCACAAGGCTTAAAAATATTCAAAAGCCTTGGATTTTCTGTCAAAGACAACAAAGGCGTCCTCGTTGCGGTTGATGATCAACGACTGAAGCCAATCTGGGAAAAATGTGCTCAGCTGGGAATACCGGTTTTAATCCATACAGCAGATCCCAAACAATTCTGGGATGAGCCTAATGAACAAAATGAGCGCTGGCTGGAACTTTTAACCCAACCCGGAAGAAACAGAAATGCCTCAGATGGTTTTTCATGGGAAGAATTAATTAAACAACAACACAATCTGATCAAGAATAACCCCAAAACTAATTTCATTATTGCCCATTTTGGATGGTATGCAAACAATTTAGACTTTCTGGGTACCCTGCTTGATAAGTATCCAAACATGAACGTTGAATTTGGAGCTATTATTGCCGAACTGGGTCGGCAACCTCGCCGGGCAAAGCAGTTCTTTGAAAAATACCAGGACCGGATTCTGTTCGGAAAGGACAGCTGGGTTCCTTCTGAATATACCACCTATTTCAGAGTGCTTGAAACGGAAGATGAATATTTTCCTTATCATAAAAAATACCATGCTTACTGGAAAATGTATGGCTTGGGGCTGAGTGATGAGGTATTAAAGAAAGTGTATTTTAAGAATGCAATCAGGCTGATACCAGGAATTGACAGTTCACAATTTCCCAGGTAGTGATCTGCGGAATGGCTGAAATTTAAAATCCGATCCTGAACAAATTGGTATCACCATGATCATTGTCGGCAACGAGCAGCAGCTGACGATTATTTCCAGTCAGGGCCACAGATTCGATTTTTTGGAGGTTGAATTCAGTACCTAAATCACTTAGTTTAGTTAAAGAAGAAATGTTCAGTTCATTTTTTTGAATTTGTTCAGTGGCATCCTGAATGATAGCGAGATAACTTTCTCCAATTGCCCCATCATCATATGAATTGCTGGTATTTTCAGAAGAAAATGTGATCAATAAAACATCCCTCACACCATCATAATCCATCCCAGAGATTCCTGTATATTCAACTGGAAGCTTTAAAAGTACTTTTCTTCTGAATTTAGGGGAGAGTTTACCAAGGCTTATTAATGCAATATAATTATCCGGGTTAGATCTGTTACCACGGATACCCAAAGCTAAGCTACTACCAAGCATTGCTGCCGCTTCAATATTCAGATGTGCAAACTGATTTCTTAGCTGATCATAAAAACTACTGAAATCAATCCTCATGAAACTTTTACTTTCAGGTTCAAAAAGATAAGCATAATCACGATGGGGACTGACTGAACCTGACCCAAAAAACAAAATACAGTCAACACCATCTTGCCTGATCGCAACTGAAGCCTCAATATCAGCTTTAAATGCTTTGGGGATCCTGATATTTTCATCTTTCGGAAAAAGTGGAACACGCTTCAGTTCTACAAGATGATCGTTTAAAACAAGAATCTCTGAAGCATCGTCGCCCATAACATAAAACAAGTCATTCATAAAACAGATCGTCGAACCGGATGGGTAATCGAACTCAGATTTATGAATTAAGTACAAAGGATCTGAATCATTCATAAAATATTAATATCCAGGTAAATTTAGGATAGTACAAAAAGTACTATTATAGCAGCTTGCCGTTTTGGAAGTTCAGGTTTTATGCACAATACTTCAGGATATAAGGTCTGATAATTTCCCCTTGCGTTTCATGATCCGCTGAAGGGCAAGCATATTCCGCATCAGATAACGCGGCATATGATAATGCTCAATGGTTTTTGTGCTTGGATTTACAACTTTCCTGTTTCCTCCAAAAGTCCAGAAAGCATAATCCGGTCGACTCATTTTCTTCAGCATGTAGGCATCCCCTTCTGAGAAACATTCATGCGCCCAGGCATTTCCGGTATGTTCTATGCTCAATAAGGCTCCAATCGAAACTTCCTGCTGGCACCATGCCGATTTGCTCGGCGACCATGAATAAGTATTTGCATTATAAAGCACTTCAAAATGCCCACCATACAACTTGTCTGCTGCAACGTCAACATGCCTTTTGAAGGCCGCTTCCGAAGCAATAAATAGATTTGAATCCTTACGCCTGACAGCCTCTGCCATTACAAATGCAAGCGTTTCAATACCATGACCAATTACAGCGAAATCGGCATATTCATTCTTTGGGAGACTAAAATCATGATTACGCACCTCATTCAGAATATTAAATTCTTCACTCACATGCTGTTTCATGATCGCATCAATACAACGGTCTGCAAGCTTTTCTAATTCAGCATCAGGTCCCTGCGTTAATATCTGGGAAGAAAGGCTTAGAAAGATCATCCAGTGGCCCAGGTTGCGTGGACCCTGTATTTTTGGTTTACCCGGCACGTAACTTATGTCATAAACATAATCCGGACGATCGTAGCGCTCAAGACATGATAAGATCATCTCTTTTGCAATCTTCAGGTAAGATTTATCGCCACTGGCTTTTGCATATTCTGCAAGTCCCTCGGCAACAAATAGATTTCCATAAATATCCCCGGGGCCTGAAATTCTATTACCTTCCCTGGTATAAGTACCATCGAAGAAACTATCATCCTTTGGCTTTAGTTTGAGAATAAAATCAATGGCCATCTTTGCGACATCCAGATATCGGGGCTTCTTTTCGAAATTATTGTACAGAAATGAATAAACCCAAATACCACGGCCCTGATTCCAGACACGCTTTATTGTATTGATCAATTTCCTTTCTGCAATATCCACATCACACATAAACCCACCGTATTCATGATCAATACATAAACTTTCCATTGCGGGCAAAAAGCGCTTGAAAAGTTCATCATGATAACGGTCGTGGAGTTTTTGCAGATTTAATCCGGCAAGGGATTTAATAGGTGATTTACCCGGCGCAGAATTTTCAGTTTCTGAACTGCCTTCTGCGAATCCGGATAAACCAGTTAAGCCACTAAATCCAATTCCCGCAACCGCACTATTCCTGATAAAATTCCTTCTGGAAAAATCCTTCCCTTTCATCTTATGCTTTCATATTATCTGATTCAAGTTCATGATGACTTTTCAGCATCTCAATGAAATTTGGATTAAGTTTAATTGAATTCGATTTACAATACTGAATAATATCATTTCCCAGACGTGTATTTGAATGATTAAAACGAACCTGCTTATTGATTTGCAGAAAGCCAATTTTAGACAGCCATTCAGACATTTTTTGTCCGGCTTTTTCAGGCATATAAACAGTGCAGTCACTAAAACTCACACCCAAGTCAGAATCCAGATCATAAATTCGTTCAGCACCTGGTTCCACTTCTGGGATGAACTCAGAATTTGTAAATGACATACGCCCTTTGAAAGGAGAGAGGTCTTTTGTGATCCGGCTGATAGAACAATTCTCAAATCTCAGATTTGCAGTTCCCTTTCCCGCATAAATATCCATATTCCGGCAGCCTTCAAACCGTATTTCAGGATATAAAGCATCCGGACGTTTATCAGAAGAAGTATCATTCAGATAGAAATGAACATTATCCTTTAAAGCACTATTTGGAGCAGGATTTAACTTTTCGAGATCCACATTCCGGATAAGGATCCTGCAATTACTTTCCATCCTGACCTCGTCATAGGAGCCCTCCCTATTCATATAATATTTTGAGCAATCATATAACTGGAACAAACGCAATCCCTGCTTCCGGCCACGAATACTGACATTACTAATATCCATTTGCTCCGGGAAGAACAGTTTTACCTTATCAGCATTGTTAACCCATTCCGAAGTTTTCATGAGCCAGCATATAGCCTTACTTTGTTCCTGTCCGGTAAAATCAACAACCATATCCTGCATGCTGAGAGTCCGGCCATATCCAATTGGATATTTAAAATCAAAATCAGCAGTAACAAACTGCAAAACCGAAACCTGACTTGCACCTGTACGCGGCACCAGTCTGCAATTTTTTATACGAATATCTCCATCCCATTTAGCTCCATAATCAGCTCTGAATGAAATGAATGCGTTGGCATTTACGAGTGTGTTTTCAACAAACAGATCGCCTCCGCCTGTTAAAGTCAGTCCCCGCTGTCCTACCTTACTGTCTTTGATATAGAGATTCCAGCAATGAAAATGTACATCTACCCGGTTAAGCATACAGTTCTCAATCCTAAAATTCTTGGTCAGGTTAGTACCGAAAACACCCCAATGAACCGGACTTCCTTCTGCAGTGATATTCCTGAAAGTAACGTTCATCCAGCGGTTACCCGAAATTCCGTAAGTACCCTGAGGTACCATCGGCACACCCGGCCTGTCTTTTTCCCATGGGATGAGTCTGATATTTTCCACAACCACATCATAAACCATTTTTAGCGAATAAAAACCACTCCGCTGAATTTTAGCAACATCCTGTTTGCCCGGTTCCAGTCCGACCCATTGATTCGATACCAGGGTTCTGCTCCGTTCAATACGAATTCCATTTTCCAGATAATTTCCTTCATTATCTCCCGAAAGGTAAAATGTGCCGCCGCAAATGGATAAATAACTGTCACTTGCAGGATATGCCATCAAACTGGTATAATTCTTAAAGGTCCAGGCCATTTCACCTACAATGCGACCATGCTCCTCAACATAGAAAAGTTCTTCTCTGGCCCATCCTCTGCTGATTCCGGTACTCTGATTCCTTAGTCCGATCATATCTCCCGAATCTGCAACAATTACGAGGCAGTTTTTATATGGCGCCAGTTCAGGAATAACCTGGGCACCAGGCTTTAATTGACTGATCAATGATTTCCTGGCTTGCTCAGAAAGTTCGATCGGATAAGGAGCAACATCGCTCAACACCTTAAAACGGGGCTCTTTTCCGTTGAATTTTTCATCGAAATGAAAAATACTTTGCCCCCAATCCACGTTTGTTTTAACCACAATTGCGGTTGTCTCTCTGAACCAATACTCGCCGCTCAGGTTAATAAGGGGAATATGATGCTTATTGGCATACTCATGAGCTGCCTTGATCTGTACTCCATCATCATTTTTCTTGTCGCTGACAGTCCCGAATAACTTATAATTAACTTCCCTGACATTGATTAGGACAGCAATCAGGTTCTTTTTTAAAGCGATTATTCCACCATCATCAGGAGTGAATTCAGAAGAAGAAGCTCTGACGATATAGGTACCCTGACCACCATCACCAATCTGGTAATACCCTCCGGTTTGCACAATATTGCCTTCCTTCAGGGAATTACTCTCTTTCAACTCTGTTAAACTCGAATAAAACAGAATATTTTCACCTTCCTTTATCAGGGATATTGTATTAACTGTACCCGCCTGAACATTGGATGCGAGCAATCCAAGACCGGTTAGGCCAAAACTGCTTAAAACCTTGCGCCTGCTTAATTTATCTGCCATAAAAATAATTATAAGTTACGTTTAATCAGTTAAGTTGTTCTTGTAGGTTTCAGGAACCCAAAAGATATTGACGATAATTCCAATTAAAATCAATGAAAGAGGATAAACCAGTCCGACAAAGGGTGAAAGCGCAAACCCAATAACAACAGATGACTTAATCAGTTCTGTAATTACTGGGGTAGATCCACCAATTGCGCCATTTCCAACGTTATAGACGAATCCCATACTGGTATATCTGATTTTAGTAGGGAACATTTCCATAAGAAACGCACCCATCGGACCATAGACCATCGTTCCTGAAATGGTCAGCATAAATACCAGTCCAATGAAAATGATCTTGGTTTGAGTGTCTATGTACTGGACAGTATCCAAACGCTGTGGATTCCCCAGTTCAAGGAAAAGGTAAAACATTAAAGGTATTACCAGCAATCCCAAAATCATTCCAGGCAGCATTATCTTTTTACGCCCAACACGATCGCTTATTGCTCCAAAAATTTGAAAGAAAGGTCCGGCAAGAAGAATACCGGTAGCCATAATCAGCAATGCGGTAGTATCTTCCAATTTAACAGTGCGTTGCAGGAAGAACAAAGTAATGATCTGATTTACCTGCATAATTGCACTCTGAGCAGCATTACCCCCAAACACAGCAGCCAGAATAAGTCCAATATTCTTTTTGGTTTTGAAGGTTTCTTTAACCGGGGATTTGCTCGTCTTACCTTCACTTTTCAATTTGGCAAAAACCGGACTTTCATGCAGCTTACGACGGATAAAGTAACTCGCAATTACTAAAACCGCACTAAAAAGAAATGGAATTCTCCATCCAAAAGAGTTGAAACTCTCTTCCGACATAATGCTTTTGATCGTAAAAACAACAACAAGTCCAAGAATCAGGGCAATGGAAGAAGTAGTCTGTATAAAACCTGTGTAAAAACCGCGTTTATGAGCCGGTGAATGTTCAGCGACATAGATTACCGCACCGGAATACTCTCCGCTGATAGCTAATCCCTGCATCAGCCTGAGAATTAAAAACAGTATTGGCGAAACCCATCCTGCCTGCTCGTAGGTAGGAATGCAGCCGATCAGAAAAGTGGCGCCACCCATCAAAAGCAGAGAAACCAAAAAAGTGTATTTACGTCCTATCTTATCTCCGAAATTTCCGAACAATAATGATCCGAAGGGCCTGATCAGATAGGTTGTTGCCACGATCCCCAGCGTTTCAATGAAATTATTTCCACCGGCAGGGAATAGTTGCATCGATAGGATATTGGCCATGATCACAGCCAGCAAAAGATCATACCATTCAATCAGTGTACCTACTGATGAGGCAACTATAACCAGTTTCAGGTTGTTCTTTTTTTCTGGGCTGACAGTAGCGTCATCAGCTAATTCAGGGGTGGTGGAATCAGTAGTCATTTAAAAATTTTAAAACTTGATTGAAATCGGATTCAAATTAGAAATTTTTTGGATAGAATAGAGAAGGAGTGCGTAATTTATCTGCTACTGGAATTCCCGACTTGCGAAATCACATGGGCGGTTGGAAAGTGATTTCGTCAGTCGCCAACCAGAAATTGACTGACGAATTTAACTGGTATGACGCATAGGTAAATTCGTAAGTCTGATTTCC
>CAYHGN010000148.1:2262-7831 GCA_964356005.1 uncultured Sphingobacterium sp. | reverse complement strand
GTTATTATCAATTTGTTAGGCCGTTTGCGGAATTGAGGGAATCGAACTCAGGTTAGATTATAGATCAAACTTAATCCCCTGTGCAAGCGGTAATTTGTCCGAATAATTGATCGTATTGGTTTGGCGGCGCATGTAAGCCTTCCATGCATCCGATCCCGACTCCCTGCCGCCTCCGGTTTCTTTTTCGCCACCAAAAGCCCCGCCAATTTCAGCGCCAGAAGTACCAATATTCACATTGGCTATACCGCAATCTGATCCGGCGCAGGATAGAAACTGCTCTGCTTCCCGTAGGTTTAAGGTCATTATGGCCGATGAAAGCCCTTGTGGAACAGCATTCTGCATAGCGATTGCCTCCCCGAGAGTTTTATATTTCATGAGGTATAGAATTGGGGCAAAGGTTTCGTGCTGAACAATCTCAAATTCATTTTTTGCCTCTGCAATACAAGGTTTTACATAGCATCCGGATTCATATCCCTCACCTTCAAGAACTCCGCCTTCAACTACAAAATTGCCTCCTTCAGCTTTACATTTTTCAATAGAACTGAGGTATGCCTTAACAGCGTCTTTATCGATGAGCGGACCAACATGCATATGTTCATCAAGCGGATTACCTATTTTCAACTGCTTGTAAGCATTTACCAGTTTATCTCTGAAGGTATCATATACACTTTCGTGAATAATCAGTCTGCGGGTGGAAGTACAACGCTGTCCGGCGGTTCCCACCGCTCCGAAAACAGCACCTACCAGCGACATTTCAAGATCAGCGTCTTTAGAAATGATGATGCTATTGTTTCCACCAAGTTCCAGTAAACTCCGGCCAAGACGCGCACCTACTGCCGCTCCAACAGCCTTTCCCATCCGGGTTGAACCTGTTGCTGAAACCAGGCCTATGCGTTTATCATGACTCATGAGTTCTCCTATGCTACGGTCTCCAACTAAAAGACATGATACTCCTTCAGGAACGTCATTTGCCTCAAAAACTTTTTGTAAAATATGTTGACAAGCAACAGCCGTCAGTGGGGTCTTTTCTGAAGGTTTCCAGATACAAACATCGCCACAGACCAGAGCAATTGCCATATTCCATGCCCAAACTGCAACAGGAAAATTAAATGCGGATATAATTCCTACAATACCAAGCGGATGCCATTGCTCATACATCCGGTGGGAGGGTCTTTCTGAGTGCATGGTCAATCCGTATAACTGACGCGATAGACCTACACTAAAATCGCAAATATCAATCATTTCCTGTACCTCGCCATATCCTTCCTGCAAACTTTTACCCATTTCATAGCTAACAAGCTTTCCCAGATCAGTTTTGTGCTGCCTTAATGCTTCGCCTAATTGTCTGATCACGTCACCCCGCTTAGGAGCTGGCCAGGTACGCCATGTCTTAAACGCTTTCTCAGCCGTCAGAACTGTGTTTTCATAATCCAAATTATTTGAGAATCTTACCGAGGCAATCTCTTTCCCATCAACCGGTGAAAAAATATTATGCACATTACGCGGCATATTGCTGTACCAAACTTTCCCTGTACTGCTTGCTTCATTCACCGCATGGATTCCAAGGGCGTGTAAAACTGGTAAAATATCTATTTGCATAAAATTTCGTATTTTTGTAAAGTTAAGCAATTCTCCCAAGGGCAGTTTGAAAGCTTCATGATAAATCATATCCCCAAAACTGGCTCTTGTTTATTTATTTTCAGATGATTAGCCTCTGGGTTGTCAGGATGTTGAAAAATAAAAGCAAAACAATTAACGATTTGCTTTAATTTAAAATAAAAATGGTTCGATGTTTATACATATTGAGCCGGGAGAACGTTCTTAATCGTATTATTTTAGGATGGAAGAAGATTTTGAGTTTGGTTTTTCCGAAGATCCCAGATTTTCGGTAGAAAGATATGAAGAGATGATCCGTAATCAGGATCAGTATTTTTTTGATGCTCAGGCATTCGAAAATATAATTGAATACTATATTGAGAAAAATGATCCGATTAAAGCATTACAGGTTACTGAATATGCCATTAATCAGCATCCATTCGCAGCAGTGTTTTCAATTAAGCAGGCCCAGCTTTACGTGGCAACCAATCAGTTCGATCTTGCATTTGAATCACTTTGCAGGGCCGAAACGCTGGAACCATCAGAAGCAGATATTTACACGATCAGGGGTAATGTTTATGAGGGTATGGAGCGTCATCAGGATGCCCTGGATAATTATGAAAAGGCTCTGACCCTTGCTGAAAGTACAGATGAGATATTGCTTCACATCGCCTATGTCTACCAAAGTATGGGCGATTACGAGAATTCCGTAATCTACCTTAAACAGTGTTTGCAGCAGAATATGGAGAATCAGGATGCACTGTATGAACTTGCTTTCTGCTATGATGTTTTGGACAAGCAGGAAGAAAGCATTAAGTTTTATGAGCAATACATTGATAATGAGCCATATTCTTATGCCGCCTGGTACAATCTTGGAAATGCATTTAATAAGATGGATCTTTTTGAAAAGTCGATTGATGCTTATGATTATGCCATTCTGATCAAAGATAATTTTGCTTCTGCCTATTTTAATAAGGGTAATGCACTGGTTCATCTCGACAGGTATGCTGAGGCTATTGAAGTTTACAAGCAAACATTTGAATACGAACCACCTAGTGGCGATACTTATTGTGCCATTGGTGAATGTTATGAGAAACTCGAACGCATGGACGAGGCACGTTCATACTATAAAAAGTCAGTAAAGCTGGATCCTACACAATCTGATGCCTGGTTCGGTATAGGGGTAACTCTTGATTTCGAGGAAAGGTATTTTGAATCGCTCTATTTTTATAAGAAAGCGCTGGATCTTGACGATAAAAATGCAGATTATTGGTTCGCTATTGCGGATGCACAGTATAAACTAAAGCAGCTTCCTGAATCGGAAAAGGCTTACGAAAAAGTTCTGGAGTTAAATCCGGTGGATATCGAGGCCTGGCTGGATTATTCATCCATTTTATTTGAGCAGGATAAGCTGGATTCGGCTATTGAAATTATCTCTGAAGGAATCAAAAACAACCCCGACTCAGCCGAACTATATTATAGAATGGTGGCTTATCTGTTTGCGGCTCACCAGTTCAGTGAAGCGCTTATCTACCTCGAGACGGCCTTAAATTCAGATCCGGAAAAACACCATATATTATTTGAATACCTGCCTCAACTACATGAGAACAAGGTAATTGTTGATATTATTAACCGATATACCCGTTAAAAAAGAAAAAAATATTAGCCTGTAAATTTGATTTTTTTTTGGAGATTTGCACCTGAAAGGTGAGCCTGAATTTAATCATGGAAATATACTGAAGGGCAGATCTAAAATTCTATAACCAATTATTTAACAGATGAATTATACTCTAAAGAATATCCCTGAGCGTACACAAAAGCCGCGTCAGAATGGTCTTACTATGGTCATGGATAAGGGACTAAGTGTCCGTCAGATCGAAGATTTCCTGGAAGTGGCAGGACCACATACTGATATAGTAAAATTAGGCTGGGCCACATCCTATGTAACACCTAATCTCGAAAATAAATTAAAAATCTACAGGGAGGCTAATATTCCGGTTTATTTTGGCGGGACACTCTTTGAGGCGTTTATTATAAGAAATCAATTTGACGATTATCGCAAGATACTTGATAAATACGATATGAAGTTTGCTGAGGTATCAGATGGATCTATTACCATACCTCACGAAGAAAAGTGTGAGTATATCAGGAAGCTTACTGAACAGGTAACCGTTATTTCTGAGGTTGGCTCAAAGGATGCAGCAAAAATCTTTGCTCCTTATAAGTGGATAAGCTTGATGAAGGCTGAACTTGAAGCAGGATCCTGGAAAGTTATTGCTGAGGCCCGTGAGAGCGGGAATGTGGGCCTTTATCGTGATTCTGGTGAAGTAAGACAGGGTCTGGTGGATGAGATTTTAACCCAGATTCCTGCAGAAACCATCATCTGGGAAGCGCCACAAAAAGCACAGCAGGTTTGGTTCATTAAATTGATTGGTTCTAATATCAATCTTGGCAATATTGCACCCATAGATGTTATTCCTGTTGAAACATTGCGCCTGGGATTGAGAAGTGATACCTTCGATCATTTTCTAAATATGGAAACAAAATAGGCGCAGGTTTTTAAATCCTGATAAAGTCTTCCATTAATTTAATTTAGTATGAAAAAATACGGTCTGATAGGTTATCCACTCACCCACTCTTTCTCAAAAAAATACTTTACCGAAAAATTTTCCAATGAAGGGCTTGAAAGCTACCATTATGAACTGTATCCCCTTCCAAATCTGAGCGATCTACCTGAACTCATTAAAAGTATTCCTGACTTGTGCGGACTAAATGTGACTGTCCCGCACAAGATTGGGGTTATATATTATCTGGACAAGATGGATGCCGCAGCAAAAGAGATTGATGCGGTAAACTGTATAAAAATTGTAAATCATCAGCCGGTTGAGGCATTTTTTAGTGGGGAGCTTTCTTCCATGAATGTCAGGCTTGAGGGCTACAATACAGATGCGTACGCTTTTGAGCAATCTTTGAAACCCTTGTTAAAGAAACACCATCAAAAGGCTTTGGTTCTTGGAACGGGGGGCGCCTCAAGGGCTGTTGGTTATGTTCTCGGAAAATTAGGAATTTCATATCGATTTGTTTCAAGAAGGAACATTCGGAAACAGTTAAGTTATAAAAAGTTAACAGCAGATATTCTGAATGAATATTTACTGATCATCAATACATCTCCCCTTGGAACTGCTCCAAATATTGAAGAATGTCCGGAAATACCCTACGAATTATTGGGAAGTAAACACCTCCTTTATGATTTGGTGTATAATCCAGCTGAAACAGAATTTCTTAAACGTGGGAAAGCCAAAGGTGCCGCAATAAAGAACGGTATGGAAATGCTGCATCTGCAGGCAGAAAAATCCTGGGAAATATGGAATAGCTGATGAAAACACGCTTTCCATATTCTTTTCTATTGATCACCTTCCTTTTTATTTCCTGTGGTACTGAATATTCTCCAAAACCACGGGCCTATTTCCGAATTGAATTTCCAGAAAAAAAATACCAAACTTATTCAGGCGATTGTCCATATACTTTTGATTTCCCGGAATATGCACAAGTTCAGCCGGATAGTAGCAGGGATTCAAAACCATGCTGGCTAAATGTTAGTTATCCCCAATTTAATGGAAGGATCCATTTAAGTTATCAACCAATCTCCTCTGCAGCAGAATTTAATCAGCTTACCGAGGACGCCCGAACATTTGCATTTAAACACACCGTAAAGGCTACAGCAATAGATGAGGGAATCATTTCTTATCCCAAAGAAAAAGTTTATGGAATTTATTATTCCATTGATGGAAATACGGCGTCTTCTGTTCAGTTTTTCCTGACAGACAGTACAAAAAACTATCTTCGGGGAGCCCTTTATTTTAATGAACAGCCCAGGCTTGATTCAATTCAGCCGGTTTTGGATTTCCTTAAAAAGGATATAGACCAGATGATTAAAACTTTTAAATGGAAAAAATGAAAACGATGTCTGAAC
>CAYHGN010000148.1:0-2162 GCA_964356005.1 uncultured Sphingobacterium sp. | reverse complement strand
TTAAATGATTAATATGATAGAAGAATCACTACAATCACACAAATCAAAAAAATCATAGTTCAGACAAAATAAATTAAAATTTATGAAGATATTTTATCTACTCCTCTTGCTTATCATCGCACAAAGTGCCTCAGCTCAGTTAAGTCCTGATGAGAAGAAAATTATTGAATACATCACAGCAAATTATGCTGGTTCAGAAGAACTGTTGATTGAATCAGTCAATATCAACAGCGGAACATTGAATGTGGATGGGGTAAGAAAAGTTGGTGCGGTTTATCGCAGAGAGCTTGATAAGCTTGGCTTTACTACTGAGTGGGTTGATTTGCCTGATTCCTTAAGTCGTGCCGGTCATTTGGTAGCTAGCCGGAAAGGCACTCAGGGTAAGCGTCTTTTTCTTATTGGTCATCTTGATACAGTTTTTGAATTGGATATGGAATTCAGTCCCTACCAGAAACTGAATGATTCTACAGCAACCGGACAGGGAGTGAATGATATGAAAGGTGGTAACGTGGTTATGATATCTGCGTTAAAAGCATTGCATAAACTCGGTTTATTGAATAATACACAGATCATCGCATATTTCACCGGAGATGAAGAAAGTTCGGGTTCTCCGCATGAGGTAGCAAGAAGGGATTTCATTGAGCGGGCAAAAACAGCCGATATAGCATTAGGATTTGAAGGAGCACAGGGCTTAAATACTGTTGCTGTTGCCAGGAGAGGTATAGGTGGCTGGACATTGAATGTCACAGCTAAAACAGGTCATTCCGCAGGAATATTCAGTGAAAATGCAGGTTATGGTGCCATTTATGAGGCTGCCCGAATTATAAATGAATTCCGAACCCAACTAAAGGATGAGAAATACCTCACTTTCAATCCCGGTTTGATTAGTGGTGGTTCAGAGATTCGTCTCGATCCTGCAAATGCGAGGATGGAAGCTATTGGTAAAACCAATATAATCTCTCCAGCCGCCTTTGTGGCCGGAGATCTTCGTTTTATTTCTGAAGTTCAACGGGATAGGGCACGGGAAAGGATGAAAGCTATTGTAAGTCAAAATCTTAACGGGACTTCTGCAAGTATTTCATTTACCGATGGATTGCCTGCAATGGAACCTACGGATGGAAACTATAATCTTGTTAAATATCTCGACAAGGTTTCCCAGGATATGGGAATTGGCACTACAAAAGCCGGAGATCCGGGTGCACGTGGAGCGGGTGATATTTCGGATATCGCGAAATTTGTAGATAGCCTTGACGGTATGGGGGCTTCCGGAAGTGGTGCACATAAACCGGGCGAATTAATCAATCTAAAAGAGTTTCCTTTACTTATACAACGGGCTGCATTGATGATTTATAGGTTGAGTCGATACAACCCATCCTTGAAATAGAATTGTGGTAATAGGGTTGTGTATGCAATAATATCAATTAATACGAGAATGAATATATTTAATAAATATTTGGTTTTTAATAGATGAAGAATGAGGCTCATGCAAGAATTAAAATAAACCACCTGCTGGAACAGGCAGGATGGCGATTCTTTGACAATGAGCAAGGCCCGGCGAATATTCTGCTTGAAAATCATGTAAAGATTACCCAAAAAGCATTTGATGCCTGGGGAAATGATTTTGAAAAAACCAAAAATGGCTCACTGGATTTTTTACTTATTGACAGTAGCAGCAAACCCCTATGTGTCCTTGAAGCAAAAAAAGAAAGCCTTCACCCTTTGGTGGCTAAAGAACAAGCCAGGGCATATGCCCATACCGTAGGCGCATCGCTTATCATACTTTCCAACGGAATAATCCATTATCTGTGGGACTTAAAAAAAGGCAATCCAAAACCCATTTATACATTCCCTTCACCCGAGGAAATCGGAGCAATAAAAGAATGGAATCCTGACCGGAATGCCCTGGCAAAGGAACCTATTGACAGCGATTACATCGTTACAGTGCAAATGCCGGACTATGCCGAAAGACCTGAATGGAATGGGAGTATCGCTAGCAGCAAGGACTTTATCTGGAATAACAAGCTTAGATTTCTAAGGCATTACCAATTAAGCGCAATTCAGCACCTGCAAAAAGCGGTAAGCAAAGGGAAAGATCGTTTCCTTTTTGAAATGGCTACCGGTACAGGAAAAACCCTGACTTCCGCCGCTGTGATCCGCTTGTT
>CAYHGN010000147.1:0-7883 GCA_964356005.1 uncultured Sphingobacterium sp. | reverse complement strand
ATCAAGTAAAATATTAACATATTCTGCTCTTGTAAAAACATCAACCCATTGATGTACTGTACAAGTTATAAAGTGTGGGGCATGTTGATTTTTAATTGTATAGCTTTATCTGTTAATTCGACATGCCCTGCGGAACATGTCGAACAGCTAAAAATATCGAATAGCCAATTATAATACCAGTAAACCGTTTTGCCTCAAACTATTTATTGCCTTTCCGTACCAAAATGGCTCAAAATCTATTTTTAAATAAGTTTCAAAATCTATTTTTGCCTTTTTAAAGGTCATCAGTTCTGCATTTTCAAGACCTGATGAAATTAAAAATTTAAGCAGCCAATCAGCCTGAGCTCTTTCGATCTGAATGTTAAAACTCCCCTTCTTATCAAAGAATTTTAACCCGGCTATTTCCCATTGCCTGCCTTTTTTACTTTTGCTGAAATAATCAATTTCAGGCTTTGTTCCAAGCCATACTATTTTTGCATCGGGTTTAATCAGGAATGGCTCTTCCTTAGAAAGAGACTTTAAAATATATTCAGGATCAACCTTGGTCTTCGGCACTTTATGTTCAAACCATTCCTGCAAAGGGTAATCAAAACAGATTCCATGCATATAATTAAACAAAGATTTCTTTAAGCCATAACTAAAAAGTTCATGGTCAGTTCCACTTTTATCAGTATGAACTATATCATTATTTGCAAAGGTGCCTCTTGTGCTGCAGGCTTTTTCAACTTTGAATTTTTCGGGATACATCCCCACCGGACTATGAGCTGTCATAGCAAACTGATGCCAGAATGCCGACTGTAGTACACCTGCCTCAAACATTTGTCTTACCATTTCCAGTGAATCGATGGTCTCCTGAGCAGTTTGGGTAGGGAAGCCATACATCAGATAAGCATGAACCATAATCCCTGCTTCAGTAAAATTATGACAGACCTTGGCTACCTGTTCAACTGTTACCCCTTTTTGGATCAGTTCCAGCAGGCGATCAGATGCCACTTCAAGTCCGCCCGAAATGGCGATACAGCCTGATGCTTTTAACAGTAAACAAAGATCCCTTGTAAAACTCTTCTCAAAGCGAATGTTTGTCCACCAGGTTACAGTCAATTTTCTCCTGATGATCTCCAAAGCAAGTGAGCGCATTAAGGCCGGTGGTGCAGCTTCATCGACAAAATGAAAACCTCGTTCACCAGTCTGTGCTATCATTTCTTCCATCCTGTCGCAAAGCAGATCGGCCGCAATAGGCTCATAAACTTTGATATAATCCAATGAAATATCACAGAATGTACATTTGCCCCAATAGCAGCCATGAGCCATTGTCAACTTATTCCACCTACCATCGCTCCACATACGGTGCATTGGATTGACTACCTCAATTACCGAAATATATTTATCAAGGAGCAAATCACTGTAATCCGGTGTACCCACATCAAACTGCTTGTAATCAGGAGAAATACTTCCATTACAATACTTAAGCTTTGAATCGACCAATGCAAAAGTCCTCTTCAGTTCATTTAGACCGCGATTCCCGTCCAAATATTCACAAAGATGCTCCATTGGGGCTTCTCCATCATCCAGACAGATAAAATCAAAGAATTCGAATACTCTCACATCCGAAACTGACCGCAGTTCGGTATTCGGGAAGCCCCCGCCCATTGCGATTTTAACTTCAGGATAGTGCATTTTGAGCCATTGAGCAATACGGAAGGCAGCATAAAGATTTCCGGGAAATGGAACTGATAATGACACGAGGTCAGGATTCAACTTTTTAATCTTCTCTTCCAGAACAAGCAATAGCATTTTGTCAATAAATGTCTTTTCAAGCTGTAAGGCTTCATATAATTCATCAAAACTGGATGCTGAACGTCCCAAACGCTCAGCATATCTGCTGAATCCAAAATGGGGGTCAATGCACTCAATAATCAAATCAGAAATATCTTCCAGGTATAAGGTGGCCAGATGTTTCGCCTTGTCCTGAGTACCCATCGTGCCAAATGCCCATTCGAGTTCGTCCAGCTGATTAAATCGTGATGCCTGAGGCAGAAAATCCTCCTGACAAATCAGGTGTGAAAGAGTTGGATTATGGCCCTGCAAAAAAGAAATAACCGCATCAATAGTATTGATATAATGGGCTTTGAGAGCAATTATTCGCTTTGAATTTTCTGAGATGGCATTAGTTAGAGTGATTTGATTGAGTAAGTTTTCCAATCCTGAATTTGAAAATAACTTCAAAATAACTTCAATTCCAAGATCAGCCTGATAGGATGAAATGTTTTTAGTATTAAGGAAACCCTTCAGATATGCCGTAGCAGGGTATGGCGTGTTCAACTGCGTAAAGGGTGGAGTTAGTAAAAATACCTTTGTTGACAAATGTTGAAATTTTAAACCTTAAATTTTGCTTAAAAAGCAATGATGACTTATAGCCTGTGTTTAGTTCCTAAACATGCAATATTACGATTTTAAAACCCGACTCAGGAATTAGGTTGATGATCGAAGTTTGTATAGACCATTTCAATAATAACAGTTTAGTATCTTTGAAAAATATTAAATTCCAAACATGGTAGAGATCGGCAAATTCAATGAGCTAAGGTTTATAAAAAAGACTGAAAATGGTCTCATTCTGACTGAAGGAGAGAAAGAAGTTCTGCTGCCCTATGTTTATGCTCCTGAAGGTGCAGAGATAGGCGATAACCTACATGTTTTTGTTTATATCCATAGCGATGGGCGCTTAATGGCTACAACTGAAACACCAATTGCCCAGGTTGATGAATTTGCTTTTTTAGAGGTTGTTGATGAAAATGAGAATGGTGCGTTCATGGATATGGGTATAGGCAAGGATGTGTTTGTACCCAACAAAGAGCAAAAGCGCCCGATGAAAATTGGCCAGAAATATGTTGTTTTTCTCTACAATGATGAGAAAACTGAACGCATTACTGCCTCCTCCTACCTGAATGATTTTATCAACCAGGATGAGCATGATTTTGAAGATGGGGATGAAGTTAGGCTGTTGATCACAGATGAAAGTGACCTTGGATTCAGTGCGATAATCAATCAACGTTTCATGGGCCTGCTTTACCAGAATGAAGTTTTTGAAGACCTGAAACCCGGAGATCAGAAACGGGGATTTATAAAAAAAATCCGTGAAGGAAATAAAATCGATCTAAGTCTGCAGGTGATTGGCTTCAAACATATCCTTGATCTGAAAGATAGCCTGATGATTGATCTTCAGGAAAATAATGGATCCATTCTCCTGGGTGATAAAAGTTCACCTGAAGATATTTACAACAGATTAAAGATTAGTAAAAAGGCCTTCAAAAAAGCTATTGGGAGTCTGTATAAGGAACGACTGATCATCATATCTGATCACGAGATAAAATTAGTCCCGAAAGAATAAGCTTGAGCCGATATGATAGAACGATTTGCTATTGCCAACAAAAAGAGTTAATATTAATTGGTAAACATAACATCTATTCAAATGAAAAAAGCGCTAATCTCCTTTGTTCTTATAGGTCTGGGACTTACAGTAAGAGCTCAACAAACCATTCCTGCTGCGGTAATACAAATACAAACTGCTGAATTGGCCGCTCCTGCCGACAAACGCGGAGCTTCAAGTGTTTATGGCTATTCTGAAAACGGAGAATTCATTCTGCTCAGAAAGGGCACTAATGAAATGATTTGTTTGGCAGATGATCCGAAAATTCCAGGCTTAAATGTAGCCTGTTATCATCAAGATCTGGAACCATTTATGAAAAGAGGACGAGATTTAAAAAGTGAGGGCAAGACTCCTAAAGAAGTAGCTGATATTCGTGATCATGAGGCAAGAAGCGGGTGGTTTCCTATGCCAAAACAACCTGCAAGTTTATTCGTTTATACCGCCAAAGCTGAAAACTATAATGCTGAAACAGGGTCAGTTAAAGATGGCTATCTAAGATATGTGATCTATACTCCATACGCAACAGCAGCAAGTACCGGCTTACCCCTAAAACCGGATGCTCCAGGAATGCCCTGGCTTATGGATCCGGGAACGCACAGAGCACATATTATGATTAGTCCTCCGCCTAAAAACTAATCCTTTTCTTGCTTTAAATATTTAAGGAACCGGGCTTTGGTTCTTCGTGATGAATAGTTTTTCTGTTCAGGAAGGCTTCCTTTTTCATGCTTCTCGCAGCAACTACGGCACTGATCAGCATTAATATTGCACCAGCAAAGAATGGAGCACCAGCAAATTTAACATCCCCTTCAGGTCTTGTAAACCAGGCAAATAAATTAGTCATGAGGAGAGGACCAACAATAGAAGTCGCACTCATTAAACTGGTTAATGTCCCCTGTAATTCGCCCTGCTCATTTTTGGGCACATTTCCTGAAATAATGGATTGCAAGGCGGGACCTGCGATACCGCCCAGGCAATATGGAATTAAAAAGACAAACATCATCCAGCCTTCAGTAGCGAAAGAAAACAAGAACAGACCAAGAGAATATAGTCCTAATCCAACATAGATACTTTTCTCATCACCCAGCTTTGGATTAATATATCGAATCAATCCACCTTGTACTATCGCAATAAGCAAACCAATAACAGTTAATGAAATCCCCATTAAGGTATTACTCCACTGAAATTTTTCTATGTTGAAAAAAGTCCAGGTACTTTGAACGGCATGGCCTGCGATATAAACAAAAATAAGGGAAACGATCAGGCCTCCCACACCCCTATATTTCTTTAATTGCATCAGAGAACCCATTGGATTGGCACGCTTCCATTCAAAAGGTCTCCGGTGTTCTTTTGCAAGTGATTCAGGGAGAACAAAGTAGCCGTAGATCAAATTCAGGAAAGTCAGAACAGCCGCTACCATAAACGGAACTCTGGGACCAAACTCACCTAAAAGTCCGCCCAAACCCGGACCAATAATAAACCCCAAACCGAATGCAGCCCCAATCATTCCAAAATTTTTGGATCGGTTTTCAGGAGTACTGATATCGGCGATATATGCTGTAGCTGTTGTAAAACTTGCACCAAATAGACCGGCAATAAGCCTTCCAACAAATAGCCACCAGATTGTAGGTGCCAGTGAGAGGAAAATATAATCAATACCAAAGCCAAATAAGGACAAAAGCAAAACCGGCCTGCGTCCATACTTGTCACTCAGATTGCCTACAATAGGTGCACAAATAAACTGCATGATTGCATAGGCAAAAGTCAATAAGCCAGCCCATTGTGAGGCCTCACTAATGTTTCCCTGAATCAGCTCCTCAATTAATTGAGGGAAAACAGGGATGATCAGACCCAGTCCGATAACATCAAGTAAAAGCGTGATAAATATAAAACTGATTGCAGCCTTGCGAGGGGTAGCCATAGATATCCTTTTCGGAGACGATTTTTCAGGAAGTCAACTTAAACATAATTCCAGAAAATAATATTAATCTTTCTGATCAGGAATTGTAAAATAAAAGGTACTCCCTTTACCTACCTTACTGTCCACCCAAATTTTACCACCATGCTTCTCAACAAAATTACGGCATAGGCCCAGCCCCATTCCAGTTCCTTTTTCACCTAAAGTGCCATAAGAAGTAAAACCTGTTTCATCACTGAACAGTTTGCTTAAATTTTCTTCCGGAATACCAACCCCGTTATCTTCAACTGCAAATAAAAACGCTTTACCCTTACGCTTAGCCGATACCTTGATTTCTCCTCCCTTATTTGTAAATTTCACCGCATTGGTAACCAGATTTCTAAGGATCGCATCAAGCATAAATTTATCCAGTCTGATCTTTACTCCATCCTCAAGATTTTCACTAATTGTGATAAGCTTGGATTCGGCAATAGGTATTAACTTATTAAGACAATGTTTAACCTGTCCCCGAAGATCAGTAACCAAAGTCACATTAAAATCAACTGCATGGAATTGTATTTTAGCCCACTCTAATAGGTCTTCTAACAACTCATGGGCATTTAATATGCTCTTTTGAATCATGGTCAAATATTCAATCAACTCCTCCTTTTTTGCTGTTTCAATATCCATAAATGCAACCTCTAGTAAGCCCACGCATCCTGAAATAGGGTTTCGCAGATCATGTGCTATAACAGAAAGCAGTCTGTTCTTCTGGTCGTTAAGCAAACTCAGATCACTATTGAGCAATTTTAGGGTATCCTGCTGGAATTTTCTCTCAGTAACGTCACGCATGCTACCATCTATACCTATGACTTCAGAATTTCGGAATATTAATTGGGCATTGACAGATGAATATCTTAATTCTCCGGCTTTTGTTCTTAAACGAACTTCAAAATCATCAACAGCCCGCTTTTCTTTGAGTGTTTCAGTCAGTCGTTCACGATCTTCCTTATGATAATAAAAGTCAGTAACCGGCCTGCCAATAACCTCATCCCGCTCATAACCAGAATGCTTTTTTATGGAAGGACTGATCTCAACAATAATCCCGCTTTTATCCGTTTTATAAAATACATCCTGTATGTTCTCAAACAAACTTCTGTACTGTTCCTCACTCAGACGTAAACTTTGCTCAGTCTTCTTTCTATCAGTAATATCAACCATGAATACGCTGGTACGCTGTGTGCCATTCGAATCCTTAAACATTATGGAGGAGACCTCAACAGGAAAACGCTTAGCATTTTTTCGAATACCAATAAGCTCAGCTTTTGCATAACCCACTTTTTCCCTATTCCTCAAGTATTTGCCTAAATTAGGGTCAGTAGTATCCATAATACCCGATCTGTCCAGAACCCTTAATTCTTCGACAGTATAACCGAACATATCAAGGGCTGCTCTATTAGCTTCTAAAATATGTCCGTCTGATTCAATCAGGAAATGAGCATTGAGAGAGTTATCTATAATAGATTTATACTTTTCTTTGCTGTCATTTAATTGAATGCTTTTAATTTTCAGTGCTTGAATATCATGTATGGTTCCGGAAATTCTTATACATTTTCCTTCCATAAACTGCGGATTTCCACGTATCCTAACCCAAAGGCTATTGCCATTAGCGGTTACCACCTCCAGAACCTCATTAAAAGCTTTTCCCAGTTCTATAGCTTCTTGCATCAGCATTTGGATACTTTCCCTGTTCTTACCCTCCTTAAAAAATTGCACCATACTATTTTTATCAGGTACAAAATCCGGCTCTAATCCATAAATCTCCTTGATCATAGACGACCAGAAAACACTTTCTTGTATGAGATCAATTTCCCAGGAACCTATACGGGCAACTTTATTGGTTTCCTCATATAGTTTGAGATTCCTTGTCAGTTCATTATTTCTGACCATGCGGTCAGTGATATCTTCGGAATGCATAATCACTCCGCCTATATTCCCCTGATTATCCATCCATGGCCTTACTTCCCATCTAAGCCACAGCACAGATCCATCCCACCTTGTAAATTTATCCTGCTCATTTTTATGTGCATTTCCGCGAAGACAATTAGCATGAATGGCTTTCCATTTTTCACTTATACCAGGAAAAAGTTCATAATGTGAACGTCCCAATATTTCTTTCCCCTGAAGTCTATAGTCATCCACCCACTTCTGCGAGGCAGCTATATAGCACATCTTAGTATCCACAACAGCAATCGCAGTTGGGGACGCAGAAATAATATTGGTCAGATTGTCTATGGGAGAACTCACTATTATCAATAGATTTTTATTTAAACAATATTGAGTATTTTTTATTTAAGTATCAAGACTTAAAATCTTAACAATAAACAATCAGATTTATCAGGACAACTATCTGATAAAATATCCCTCGCCACATATTTCTGACATTCTTAACTCATTATTACAGCAATCATGCTAGAGGAAGGAATTATTGTTAAATACTAAGGACATTAATCCTTAAAGTGATACAGAAATATCACCTCTCCCCTGAATGCGGGTTTGATC
>CAYHGN010000146.1:0-8021 GCA_964356005.1 uncultured Sphingobacterium sp. | reverse complement strand
GGCAAAAGTCCTCTCTTTTGTTTTAATTCCTATCTGATTAGAGTTTGAATAGGTATCCTAAGAGTTCCACTGGAAGCTGGAATTCCTTAGTTTAACATTCTGAAAACTAATGTTCTGTTATCCGGGATTAAACCATTTCCGCATCATAAATAACAACCTTATTCCATAGGTTCCTATAGTTTTTTACGAAATCCAGATGAATTGGATCAGTTTGATAGCTCGCCTCACCGGCAATATCATCAAAGAATATTAACAATGATACTCCCCAGCTTGTATCAATTACATCCCTTTTTTCTGTCCCGGCCACTATGCCTACATGTATTTGGCGGACCGTCTTAATTTTTTTAAGCGTATTTACCCCGTCGATAAGTTTTTGCCGGTCTTCAGGATTTTTTAGCCAGAAATATACCTGATGCGCAATTTTATTGTCCTTAGTTTTCATGGATAAAGTTTTGGCTATTGTTGTGCTGCCCGCGCTAAGAATTACCGCTGTGCTGATGAATTTTCTTCTACTGGATTTATTGTTCATAAGAGGAGTTGAGAGATATTAATAAACTGTTAATAATTTTTTAAATTAAATTATTTTATTTTTTAATCGCAGTAGTATCCATTTCCCAATTATCTGTTCTGAATAAATTGACAGGCAATCCTTCCTTATTAAACAAATTGGGAATTGCTGTATTATTAAAGGCAAATCGGACTGCTGCCGGGTTTTTAATATTTTTATTATAAACGACAATGGTATTTCCTTCAATTTTTGCCTGTGCAGGGAAAAAGATTTTATCATCTGCTGCAATTTCAAAACTTGTAATCTGATCTCCTGAAGCGATTAAACCGTTTGATACATTAGTAAATTGAACTTTAATTTTATCCTTTGCTACAATATGGCTTATGTAAACAGGGCTTTCACAGCTAATGTCTGTGTAACCATAAGTTTTGTTCAGAGCCATATCGGATAAACGTTTAGCCACTTCTTTTTTTGGTGTAGGATGGATGTTTGTTGTGTCTGGAATTAAGTCGGTTATAACCACCATTCCTGTATTGGGATGACTTGCAGCCCTGGTCTGCGTTTCCCGGAGTAAAGCGCCAACATTTTTAAACCCGTAAGTGAAGGGGGCGATTTGTACGAAATAGAACGGGAAATTTTTATTCCATTGCTGCCGCCATGAATCAATCATACCTGTAAATAATTTTTCATAGGCATAATATGTTCTGACATTGCTTTCACCCTGATACCAGATAGCACCCGCTATAGTATAATTTGTTAAAGGAAAGACCATCGCATTGTAAGCCAATGCAGTTTGATGTGGCCATCCTGGTTGAGATTTTAGTTCAGCGGCACCCTTTTTAATGATATTGTTGTTATTGACTACATATTCAGGGGTCCAGGTTTCTGCGGGTGTACCTCCCCAATTTGAATTGATCAATCCGATTGGGATATTCATTTTCTCATTCAGATTTTTACCGAAAAAATACCCAATTGCACTGAATTTAATCATTTCTTCAGGTGAGCAGACTACCCATTTTCCGTCAAGATCATCTTGTGGAAATGCAGAAGTAGACTTGCTAACATAAAATAATCTGATTTTATTATTTCGGGCATTTGGGGCTTCATCCAGACTTTGAGGTAATTTTTGAGTGCCCGACCATTCCATATTACTTTGGCCGCCACAAACCCATACTTCCCCAATTAACACATCCTCAAGTTGTATGCTATTATTCCCCTGCAATGTAATCGAATAAGATCCGCCTGCCTCCGGTGTTTTGATTTCTGTCAACCATTTGGCATCATTAGTTGCCTGAGTTTGATAGCTTGCATTATCCCAACTTGTTTTAATCGTTATTTTTTCACCCGGAGCGGCCCAGCCCCATAGTTTGACAGTTGATTTCTGTTGCAAAACCATATGTGATCCGATAATATTTGGTAATCGGATATTCCCGAAAACTGCTCCTGATGTTAAGCAAATCAATAACAGTAGTGAAATTCTTTTTATCATAAATGAGGTCTGAATCATAGTTGTCAATTTTACTTAAAACTTGTATATAAATTTAAATATAACCGTTTTCATTGATTGTAAAATTAGATTTTGTTCTTTCAGACTAATTTGTGATTTTGATAATTAAAAAAGATAAAATGAAGAATGAATTCAGAAAGCATTATGGCATTCGATTCTGCGGCAACTATTGCTAAATAGAAATTGCTTAACTTATTCTTTTATCCTGAGATTGACTTATACTGACGCTGAACTGAATGTAAATAAAACCAATGTTCAGGCAGCAATAGCAAGACAGGGTGCTGATATTATGTATACGCGCATCTGGTAGGATAAAAAATAGTTATATTTCATTTGCTCACGAAATTTCCGCAAATATGAATTTTAAATACAAACAGCACTGTCAGATTTAACATGAAGAATTTAAAACAGAGATTATTAAATGGGGAAACTCTGAATGGTTGTTGGTTAAATCTTGGCAGTGCTGTCACTGCTGAAATAGTCGGCCTATCCGGTTTTGATTGGGTTTTAATTGATCTGGAACATGGTGCAGGATCAGAAAGTACTACCCTCTCACAGATACAGGCTTTGGAGCACACCTCTGCCGGAGTAATAGTACGTGCCGAAAGTACAGAGCCACAACGAATTCACCGGGTTCTGGATATGGGTGCTGAAGGCGTGATGTGTCCTAAAGTTAGAAATGCTGAAGAGGCTTTGAAGGTTGTAAAAGGCCTGCATTATCCTCCTTTTGGAAACAGAGGGGTAGCAAAAATGGTTAGGGCAACACAATTCGGTCTGAATTTTAATGACTATTACCAAAAGTCGAAAGATCAGATTCTTGGTGTAGTTCAAATTGAAACCAGGGAAGTATTAAATCACCTGGATGAAGTAGCGGTCATTGAAGGAGTGGATGTTCTTTTTATAGGACCTGCAGATCTAACCATGGAATTAGGCATTTTCGGACAATTTAATCATCCTGATTTTCTGGATGCAGTACAAAGAATAATAGGAGCCGCAACAAAGGCAAATAAAGCGGTAGGGATTCTTTTCTTTAACCCCGATGATTATCAAAAATACCATAAAATGGGAATCCGGTTCCTCGCATGTGGCGCCGACGCAACTTTCGTGGCCGATGGTGCGCGAAATATGGCCAAAAAACTAGCAGATTTTAGAAAACAACAAATTTAATCCGTTTATCTTATGTATGTAACTGATCCTTTCTTATTGTTATTTATTGGTGTCGTCATCGTTGTTGGTGGGATTATCGGGTTCAAACTTCACCCTTTTCTTGCTTTATTGTTTGCAGCGTTTATTGTTTCAATGCTTACACCTCCTGAATTTCTTCAAAATTATGCTTTATCTAAAGGAATGTCTGCCGATGCGGCATTATCATTTTCGAAAAGAAATGTTGGAGAACGTATTGCTACGGAGTTTGGAAATACCTGTGTTAAAATTGGAATTTTGATCGCTATGGCTGCGATTATTGGAAAGTGTTTATTAGAAAGTGGAGCTGCAGAGCGAATAATCAGATCTATCCTGTATTTAACGGGCATGGATAAAGCACCGGTAGCATTTTTAGTAAGCAGCTTTTTTATAGGTATTCCGGTATTTTTTGATACGGTTATTTTCTTGATGATGCCATTGGTTAAATCTATGGCTTTAAGGATTAAAAACAGCTATTTGTTGCTCGTAATGTGTGTTATGGCGGGAGCTGCTATGGCTAATTCTTTGGTTCCACCAGCACCCGGTCCGCTCTTTTTGATTGGTGAAATGAATATTCCAATTGGTTTAATGATGGTTGCAGGTACAATTGTTGGACTTTTTACCATTACTGCAGGTTATTTCTTCGCAGTATGGTCGAACAAAAGAGGTCCAATAGAATTGCGGGATTCAGCAGATGCCAAACTTGAAGATATTCAGGCCGCTGCAATCATTGATACCAAGCATCTGCCAGGATTAGGGATTTCATTATTACCTATCCTTATTCCTTTGGTTTTTATTTGTATTGACACGATTGTAAATGCAGTTAAGCCTGCAGATCTAAGCACCCTATCCCCTATGACACAAATATTAATAAGTGTTGTTGGATTCTTTGGGAATAAGAATACAGCCCTTGTAATAGGTGGTATCGCAGCTTTATTGATACTGGCAAGTCGTAAAAAATATTCAAAGGACGGAATGTCAGCGCAGATTCAGGCTGCTTTGAATAGTGGAGGAGGAATTATACTGATCACTGCTGCTGGCGGTGCATTTGGAGGCATGTTGCAGCAAACCGGAATTAGTGCCCAAATTGGAGTTATGACTGCAGGTTATCAAATGGCTTTGATTCCTCTGGCTTTCATGATCGCAGCTATCGTTCGTACTGCACAAGGATCAGCAACTGTAGCATTGATCACCGCATCAGGAATTTTATCCGGAATGGCTATGAATCCAGATTTGGCATTTCATCCTGTATATTTAGGATTAGCCATCGGTTGCGGCTCAAAGCTTGTACCATGGATGAATGATTCCGGATTCTGGATTATTTGTAAATTGAGTAATCTGACAGAAAGGGAAGCGCTTAAGACTATTTCGCCTTTGTTAGTCGTTATGGGTTTTACGGGTCTGATTATCATTATGATAGGGGCTAAATTGTTCCCGCTTGTTTAAAGATTTTTAATTGTAATAATTAAATAATGGAAAAAATAGGATTTATCGGTTTGGGTATCATGGGAAAACCCATGGTATTAAATTTATTAAAAGCCGGTTTTGAGGTTAATGTTTTGAGTAAAAGTAGCTCTTCGGGGACTGTTCATTCTGCCGGTGCAAAAGTGTTTGGTACTATTGCAGATCTTTCAGCGAATTCAGATATCATTATTACCATGTTACCTGATTCACCTGAAGTGATACAGGTCGTTTCAGAAATCCTTCCCGGAATCAAAAAGGGCTCTCTTTTTATAGATATGTCAACTATTTCGCCAGGTGTGACTATAGAAATTTATAATAGTCTGAAGGAGAACGGAGTTTCAGCACTGGATGCACCCGTTTCAGGTGGACAGGTGGGTGCAGAAGCTGGTACTTTGTCCATTATGGTTGGTGGATCTGAGGAAGCTTTCCATAGGGCTCTACCGGTTTTTCAGGCAATGGGTAAAAATATCGTCTTAATTGGAGATGCCGGTGCCGGTCAGGTGACAAAGGCTTGCAATCAAATGATTGTTGGCATTACGATACAAGCAGTAGCTGAGGCCTTTTCAATGGCAAAGAAAGCAGGAGTTAATCTCGAAAAGATGAGAGAGGTGCTTTTGGGAGGATTTGCACAAAGCCGTATTTTAGACTTACACGGCAAACGCATAATTGAAGGGAATTTTGTTCCCGGATTCAAGGTAAAATTACATAAGAAAGATATGGGTATAGCGCTTCAAACGGGAGCCAATCACGAGGTATCTTTAAAAGCAACAGAATTAGTAGCCGGATTAATGAATCAGTTGGTTAGTGAGGGTCATGGCGAGCTGGATCACAGCTCTCTTTATCTTCTACAGGAAAAAAAATAAATCATTTTGTTTAACCGTACTCAATAAAATTAAAATTATGCAACGTAGAAATTTTGTTAAAACAATCGCTGCCGGGTCCATTGGTGCATCCGTATTGTCGCCCATTGAATCAATGGCTGCAACAAAACCAAAACCTAAAAAGGTATTGATGAAAGTGGGCTGCCAGTCTGGTGGAACTACAGAAGAGAATCTGCAATTGAAAGGACGCTGTGGGGTCTATAATATTGACGGAGGTTCTCCTAAATTTATTCCCGGGGTAGGTTGGGATCTTGAGGACTCCTATAGAAAAAGAGAAGCTTGCGAAAAGTACGGCATCAGTTTAGATGCTTATCATTGGGAACTAACTTCTGCCGGTATCGATAAGGTAAAAGTGCCTAATGTAATGCTTGGGAAAAGTCCTGAAAGAGATCGTGAAATTGATATGCTCAATCAGATGATTATGGTTGCAGGTAAAACAGGAGTAAAGGTGATGAACTATAACACAACAATTCTCCCTGTATTGAGGACCGGAAAAACGATTGATCCCAAACGGGGTAATGCAGAGTACAGCACCTGGAATTTGGCGGAAGCATTAAAAAGGAATGATCCAAAAACGATTGCCGGGGATGTAAGTATTGACGACATGTTTGAGCGGATCACTTATTTATTAGACAGAACCCTGCCTGTAGCAAAAGAATATAATGTGAAACTTGCTAATCACATTGCTGATCCTCCAACTCCTGTTGGTTACAGAGGAATTACCCGCTGGAATAGTCCGGATGTATTTGAAGGAATTAAGCGCTTTGCTCAGCTTTATGACAGCAAATATCATGGTTTCAACTTTTGTATTGGTTCAATCGCAGAAGGCTTGAAGGATCCTAAAAATGATATCATTCCGATTATCAGATGGGCAGGTGAACGGAATCAGATATTTAATATTCACCTGAGAAACATTAAAGGTGGCTGGGGTAATTTCCAGGAAGTATATCCTGATAATGGGGATATGAATTTCCTTCAGGTAGTTCGCGAATTACGTGAAGTAGGATTTGATGGGATGGTAATGCCTGACCACGTTCCTTATCACAAAGATCCTGTAGCCAGCTGGCAATCCTTTGCATTTTGTTATGGATATATTAAGGGCTTAATCCAGGCTGTAACTGAAGAAGCAGAAACTGCAAGCTAATTTCAAATAATACAAATATGCTCAGACAAAGGGGCCCCCGAATTAAGGATATCCTTATTACACCTATAGCGATTGTTGACCCGCCATTATTAAATGCAGCAGGTTTGCACGCCCCTTATGCACTGAGAATTATATTGGAAATAATAACCGATGATCAGATTTCAGGTATTAGCGAAATACCGGGAACGTCTGATATCGAGCAGGCACTTAATGAGGCAAAGGAGCTTCTGATCGGGAAGGATGTATTCCAACTGAATCAAATCAGGGCAATATTGTCTGAACGATTTGGTTCCGAATCGCCTTTGGCAAGAGGAGAAGCTCCCTGGGATCAGCGAAAACTGGTGCATATTTTCAGTTCAGTTGAAGTTGCCTGTATGGACATTATGGGCAAAGTGCTGGGTCGGCCAATCGTAGATTTACTCGGAGGTAAAATGCGGGAAAGTGTACCCTTTTCCGCATATCTTTTTTACAAATATGAGGGTGCAGGCGGAGAGTTTGGATTCAATCTGGATCCAAATGCAGATGGATGGGAGGCAGCCAAGCAAAAGCAGGCAATTAATCCTGAAGAAATAGTGCTTCAAGCCAAAGCGATGTGCAAAGAGTTTGGTTTTAAATCCATCAAACTAAAGGGAGGTGTATTTGAACCCGGAATTGAAGTGGATACAATCCTGGCACTTTATAAAGAATTTGGTCCGGGTGTTCCATTACGTTTTGATCCCAATGCAGTATGGGCCCCTGACACCGCTATTCAGTATGGTAAAAAACTCGAAGGAGTATTGGAATACCTGGAGGATCCTGTCCGTGGACAAGATAATATGGCTGCTGTGAGGAAGGTTTTAAAAACTCCGCTGGCAACAAATATGTGTACAACCTCATTCGAGGAAATTCCCGCCAGTGTAAAAATTGGATCTGAAGATATCATTTTAAGCGACCATCATTTTTGGGGTGGATTGAAGGCATCAATGACCCTTTCCGGTATTTGTGAAACCTTTGGGCGGGATTTGTCCATGCATTCTAATAGTCATTTGGGTATTTCATTGGCTGCAATGGTTCATCTGGGTGCTGCACTTCCCCAAATGCCCTATGCCTTAGATACACACTATCCATGGCAATCGGATGAAGTTATTCTGGGTGGCCGGATTAAATTTACTGATGGTTCTGTTACGATACCTGATAAGCCGGGCCTGGGCGTTGAACTGGATAAAGTAGCATTAGCCCGCTTACATCAAAACTATATTAAAAGTGGTCTCAAAAAGAGAAATGATGAGATTGAAATGCAGAAGAAGATCCCGGGCTGGAAATTTCAAGCTACCAGATGGTGAGACCATAGTGCCG
>CAYHGN010000145.1:0-8109 GCA_964356005.1 uncultured Sphingobacterium sp. | reverse complement strand
TTCTGGCTTTCGCCAGAATGACAATGCATTTTTTTAATAATGGAGGAGATCCTGAATTCGTCAGGATCGTAATCCTTAAATAATGACATTGCGCGTGCGCAAGCCCAAAAAATCAGTCAATTTTAAAAATACTTCGGCAAGACTTTATGTCGAACTCATGTTAATTAATATTTTATTCAAGCTCTTACATACATCCCGTCAAAATTCTTCTTAAATTTCTCCTCATGTTCAATTAACAACAGAACCTCATGAAAAATAATCGCAGAGACTTTATTAAGCAGGCCGTTCCGGCTATTGCCGGTGTGACAATGCTAAGCAGTTTATCTGCATTTGCAACAGATACTGATCAAAATTTTGATTCGTCTGATTTTCTGAACCGACCTCAGAAGTTTAATATGTCAGGCTATGCTGCTCCAAAGATCGAAACAGTCCGGATTGCTTTTATAGGCACCGGAAACCGGGGTTCAGGCGCGGTTCAGCGAATGAGTAAGATTGGTGGTGTTGAAATTAAAGTTATCTGTGATCTTCGTCCTGAGAAGGCAAATGCAGCATTTAAGCGGATTGAGGCATCAGGTCAGAAACCTGAACTGGTTACCGGAAATCCTGAAGCATGGAAAAGGGTATGTGAACGGGATGATATTGATCTGGTTTATATAGCAACTCCATGGGCATTACACGCTCCAATGGCTGTTTATGCAATGGATCACGGGAAACATGCCTGTACTGAGATACCGGCTGCTACAACAATTGAAGAATGCTGGCAACTGGTAGAAAGCTCCGAGCGAAACAAGAAGCATTGTATGATACTTGAAAATTGTTGCTATGACTTTTTCGAGTTACTTACACTAAATATGGCCCGTCAGGGATTCTTTGGTGAGATTGTTCATGCTGAAGGAGCATATATCCATGACCTTTTAGCCGGCGATTTTTCAAAAGATAAATATTATGATTTCTGGCGTCTTAGAATGGATGCAAGCAGACAAGGCAATTTGTATCCAACGCATGGCCTTGGTCCGGTAAGTCAGGTGATGAACATCAATCGTGGCGATAAAATGGACTATCTGGTTTCTGTTTCTACAAATGATTTTATGATGGGTGATACTGCGAAGAAACTGGCTGCCAGCGACGATATTTACATGCAATTTGTTGGTAAGCCATTTAATGGCAATATGAATACCACCACCATTCGTACCAATAAAGGCAAAACGATCATGCTGCAGCATGATGTAACCTCTCCGCGACCCTATTCAAGGATACATCTGATTAGCGGAACCAAAGGCACCGCCCAGAAATACCCGCTTCCGGGTAAAATTTCAATTGGTCATGAAGGCTGGATTTCTGAGGAAGAATTTAAAGTACTTGAAAAGAAATATGAGCCTGCAATTGTAAAAAAAGTTGGTGAATTGGCAAAGCAGGTTGGAGGCCATGGAGGGATGGACTTTTTAATGGATTGGCATAATATCGATTGTCTTCGTAACGGTTTGCCTGTTGATCAGGATGTTTATGATGCGGCATTATGGAGCTCTATTTTTCCATTGAGTGAGTGGTCAGTAAAGAACCGATCCAATTCAATAGATGTCCCTGATTTTACCAGAGGCTCATGGAAAACGAATGAGCCGGTGGATATTTCATTGAGTAAGGGGGGGAATACGGAGGTTAAGCTTTAAATAGTTGATAGTTGACAGTTGACAGTTGAGCAAATTGGAAAGGACTTACGAAATCACATAGGCGATTAGAAAGTAGATTTCGTCAGTCTCAAATGGGGGAGGAATTTGTCAATTAGAGGATTTGTCTATTTGTCGATGGGGCGAATGAGCAAATGAGGAAATGAGCAAATTAGCAAATGGGATGAGTACTTCATTTGAAGCTATGGGTCTTGTCTTTATTCATTGCTCTTTGTTCTTTGATCCATTTGATTTGTCAATGAGATGATTTGTCTATTTGTCGATGGGGCGAATGAGCAAATGAAGAAATGAGCAAATTAGCAAATGGGATGAGTACTTCATTTGAAGCTATGGGTCTTGTCTTTATTCATTGCTCTTTGTTCTTTGATCCATTTGGTTTGTCAATGAGATGATTTGTCTATTTGTCGATGGGAGGGAATGAGCAAATGAGGGAATGAGCAAATTAGCAAATGGGAATAAAGACTTACGAAATCACATAGGCGGTTAGAAAGTAGATTTCGTCAGTCCCGAATGTTGAATAATTTGTCGATTGGACGATTTGTCTATTTGCTCAGATTGTTCGTCGACTAAGGAACTCATGCTCATACTGCTTTGAACCTTATTACATTGCTGTTGTAGGAAATATTCATTAAATTTGTTATTATGATTGCAGCGGAATTATCATTTACACAGTTACTGGATGCAGTAAGAAAGTTGAGTCCATCAGAAAAGCTGGAGCTAAACGAGGTAATTTGGAAGGAAGATATGTCTATTCCTATTGAGCATCAAAAGCTCGTTTATAAAAGGATTAAATCAGCACAGTCTAATTCACAGGTTCTTCATGATTGGGATGCAGTTTCCAAAAAATTTAATCCCTGAATGCCAGAATACAAGATCCGGATCCATTCTGAAGCTATTGATGATTTACAAAAAGCTACTAAATGGTACGAAGATCAAGTGGATGGATTAGGCTCAAGGTTTGAGAAGCAGGTTGTAAAACAGATCAACAAGCTAAAAACAACTGCCGGAATCTATACCATTCGCTATAATGAGGTGCGATGTGTGGTAATTGAAAAATTTCCATTTATGGTACATTTTACAATTGATGACAATCATCAATACGTCGATATTCTTGCACTGTTTCATACCAGCCGGAATCCTATGATTTGGGAAGGGCGGGAAAATAAGGAGTAAAATTATTCTGGAATGATTATTAGGGTTCCACCAATAGCATCAAATTTCATATAGCAGCAAATCCATGTATTCTCCCATTTCCTAATTTGATTAATATATTTGCAGCCATCAATTAGAGATTATATGCTATCTAAACTAAGGCCTGATTTGAAAATTGGAATAATCGGGCTGGGATATGTTGGTTTGCCTTTAGCGCTAGCTTTTTCGGAAAAATACGGGGTTGTAGGATATGATTTGGATGAAAAGCGGATACTCACGCTTCAAAAAGGTAGTGACCTTACCTTGCAGGTATTAGAAGATGATCTGAAAAAATCAAAGCTGAAGCTAAGCTGTGATTTAAAAGATCTGTCAACTTGTAATGTATATATAATTACTGTACCTACCCCTGTGGACGAAAATAAGAAACCAGATATCAGTTCATTATTACGGGCTTCAGAATCTGTTGGCAAAATGCTAAAGAAAGGGGATGCTGTAATTTATGAGTCTACAGTTTATCCTGGTTGTACAGAGGAAGATTGTGTCCCGGTCCTTGAACGAGTTAGTGGATTAGAATACAATGTAGATTTCTTTTGTGCTTATTCCCCCGAAAGGGTTAGTCCGGGAGACCCGGTACATACTCTTAGAAATATTGTTAAGGTAACCTCTGGGTCAAATCCTGAAACTGCAGATTTTGTTGATAAGCTTTATGCTTCAATAATTGATGCAGGTACTCACAAGGCTTCAAGTATCAAAATTGCTGAAGCTTCCAAAGCAATTGAGAATGCTCAAAGGGACATTAATATTTCCTTCGTCAATGAACTGGCCCTGATTTTTGATAAAATGGAGATCGATACCAAGGAGGTTCTGGATGCTGCTGCAACTAAATGGAATTTTCTGAACTTCAAACCCGGACTGGTTGGAGGGCATTGTATAGGTGTTGATCCTTATTATTTATCTTTCAAGGCTGAGTCTTTGGGCTATCATCCAAGAGTAATCCTATCAGGCAGGTATGTCAATGATCAAATGGCATCCTTTGTGGTGAACAAGTGCGTTAAGCTATTGGTAAAAAAGAATGTTCAAACAATGGGATCCAGGGCATTGGTAATGGGAATAACATTCAAGGAAAATTGTCCTGATATCAGAAATAGTAAGGTTATAGACATCGTGAGCGAGTTAAATCAATTCGGGATTGATGTAGATGTGTATGACCCCCTGGCTGAGAAGGAACAGGTAAGCAGCCATTATAACATCAGTCTGATTAGTGACATTAACAATCAAAAATATCAGCTCATAATTCTTGCTGTTGCTCATAATGAATTTCTATCGATTGATTTTGGCAAAATGAAAAATCCTGATACCGTACTCTTTGATACCCGGGCGGTGCTGAACAGGGAATGGGTGGATGGGAGACTTTAATTCAATTGAGACCCGATAGCAATCGGGTTGAAAGTTGACAGTTGAGATGATTCGTCGATGAAACGATTTGTCTATTTGTCAATGGAATGAATTAGAAAATTTGAAAATTAGCAAATGGGGATGCAATTTGTCAATGAGACGATTTGTCGATAGTTCGGAATATTTGATTGCTCATTTATCATAGTAATCAAATAAATCACCTGAATCATGGTTCAGACAACAGGGGTCATGTGTCTGAACTGTGATTTTTTTGATTTTTTGATTGTGAGGATTTCCCTCTGATCGGTATTTCCTCTGGTCGGTGTTATCACCGTACCATTTACCCTCTTGCCGGTGTTCAAACTGTCCATCTCATCACGAGGAGTAGGGAATTTTGCAATAGTAAGAACTGCTTTTTAGGGGCCTCACCCTCCGTTCGGAACTGTTGGTTTCAAGTCTGGTGCTACCCTCCGCCCAGGGCGTAGAGGGTTTAAAGATATTGCAAGGATAATTCCAGTTTGCTGCTTCTCTTCATAGAATGTTAAATATTTCAAAGCAGGAATTAATCAAAAAGCAGGATATCTCAGACAACAGACAACATATATCGGATAGCGAATTATCAAATTTTTCTTGACATTTTAAAAATATGTTCTATTTTTGAGTTATATAATGAGTACTAATTATACTCAATGTTATGCTCGAAAGTTTGATTACATCTAAAACGAGAATTAAGTTATTGCTTAAATTCTTTTTAAACATCAATAATCAGGGATATTTAAGAAGCCTTGAAGCAGAATTTAATGAGAGTACCAATGGTATCAGGCAAGAGCTTAATCGTTTTGAGCAAGCAGGACTATTGTTGGCTGAATCAGATGGGAATAAGAAACTTTATCGGGCAAATACCCTTCATCCCTTGTTCAAGGATCTGAATAGCATAATCAGAAAGTTTATCGGCGTAGAAGAAGTAATAGAACAGGTAATTGACCGTTTAGGAAATGTTCAAAGGGTTTACCTTGAGGGAATGATTGCCCGTGGACTAGATTCGGATATCATTGATTTGATAATTATAGGTGACTATATTGACCGGAATTACCTGAGTAATCTGGTAGAAAAGGCGGAACCTCTTATTGGCAGGAAAATACGCTATCTGGTATTTGAAGAGGTGGATGCAAAGGTTTATGTCCAGAAGCACAATAAAGAGGTGGTTTTAATATTTGATCATTTAGCATGAACTGGTACGTACTCTATACCAAATCACATTATGAAAAGGCAGTTGCAGATAAATTGGCTTTATTGGGTATAGAAGTTTATTGCCCGCTTTTAAAAACGAAAAAACTTTGGAGTGACAGATGGAAATGGGTGGAAGAACCTCTTTTCAGATCTTATTGTTTTGTTAGCCTCGAGGATAAAGCCAGAGATAGCGTATTTACGGTTCCCGGCGTGGTTCGTTATGTTTATCACTGCGGGAAACCAGCAACAATCAGGCAAAAGGAAATGGAGCTTCTGAAAAGTTGGCTGATGCAATATGATCATGATAGTATTGAAGCTACTAATTTAAATATGCACGACAGGATCAGAATACGTTCAGGGGCATTGATGGATAAGGAGGCTGAGGTTTTGGAGAGTAAAGGTAATTATGCGCTTTTGCTTTTAGAAGATCTGGGTTTACAGGTAAAAGTTGATCTGAGAAAAAATATTATAGAGAAATTGCAGGCCTCTTAAAAGCTGTTGGATTTTCATAGATTAATGTGAGTTCGATACTTGAATAATGACAGTTAATTTTTAACCACATAGTTTGTACATATTATGATTTAAAGTACACATAGGTTGAAGCGGTGCTTCAAGGCTATATTTGTCTCTAAAGAAAAATTGCAGCAATAAATACTATGTTTCTATGTGGTTTTATAAATATTAAGTAGAGTTCAGATTAAAATATAATAGATGTCGCAGACTTAAAATGTGACTGAAAGGGCGGAGCTGTACCCGGGGTGATTTGAAGATTGGTGATTTGAAGATTTGAAGATTTGATAATTTGACGATTTGAAAATGAAGAAAATCTGTGTAATTACCTAAATTGTGCTTAGTAAGTCATAGGGCTTCGCAAAGACAACATTAATCTGATTTTAATTAAATTTCGTTTAATCGTGAATGAAATAAAATTATTAATAGAAACAAGATTTTCAAGATTGATATTTAATATCTCAATACTCAATACTCAATACTCAATACCCCATTCATGAAGGTGGCATTAATTACAGGAATAACCGGCCAGGACGGAGCTTATTTGGCAGAATTTCTGTTGAACAAGGGATATTTTGTTCATGGCATTAAGAGAAGAAGTTCTTTAATCAATACTGACCGGATAGATCATTTATATCAGGATCCTCATGAAAGCAATTTGAGATTGAAACTTCATTATGGAGATCTTACTGATTCCACCAATTTAATTCGCATCATTCAGGAAACACAGCCTGATGAGATTTATAACCTCGCTGCAATGAGTCATGTACAGGTGAGTTTTGAGACCCCTGAATACACAGCTAATGCTGATGGTTTAGGCACTTTGCGTATCCTTGAAGCTATTAGAATTCTTGGCTTAGAGAAAAAGACTAAAATCTATCAGGCATCTACTTCAGAATTATACGGGCTGGTACAGGAAGTTCCTCAATCTGAACGGACCCCATTTTATCCCCGTTCGCCATATGCTGTAGCAAAAATGTATGCTTACTGGATTACGGTTAATTATCGGGAAGCTTATAATCTGTTCGCTTCCAATGGTATTTTGTTTAATCATGAAAGTCCGGTAAGAGGAGAAACGTTCGTGACTCGTAAAATTACCATGGCGGCAGCTAAAATAGCTTTAGGAGTGCAGAATTGTGTATATCTGGGCAACCTTTCAGCCCAGCGTGATTGGGGACACGCAAAAGACTATGTGGAGGCTATGTGGTTGATTTTGCAACAGGATAAAGCGGAAGACTTTGTAATTGCCACAGGTGTAACAACAACAGTGCGTGATTTTGTGAAAATGAGTTTTGCCGAATTGGGAATTGAAGTTGAGTTTAGCGGAAAGAATGAGCAAGAAAGGGGTGTAATCATTGATATTGATGAGCTTAAAGCTGAAAGCTTAAAGCTTAAGGTTGAAAGCTTAAAGCCTGGGACTACCGTAGTAAAAGTGGATCCGAAGTATTTCAGACCGACGGAAGTGGATTTGTTGATTGGTGATCCGACCAAGTCAAATACCAAACTGGGTTGGAAACCGAAATATGATCTTCCGGCATTGGTGAAAGAGATGGTTTTATCAGACCTGCACCTGATGAAAAGGGATGAATACCTGAAGAAGGGCGGGTTTAATACGCTGAATTATTTTGAGTAAGCAAATGGTGTCGTTGCGAGCGCAGCGCGGCAATCTCCTGATAGGTTGGGGTAAAGGGATTGCTTCTGTCGTTCCTCCCTACCCATGACATGTTGCAAATGCTTAAATAAAGAGCTATTTGAAAATTAAATTCCATGGCATAATTTTAAGTTAGCATGACAAATTTCTTCAATCGTCACGGATATGCTGGAAGGCTGCTAGGTAGAAATTAGGTCTAAAACGTACTGTCATCCCGAATCTGCCTTGGGCGGAGAGGGAACTTAGTTCTATGGGATGAAAATTTTGCTTCAATTGATTAAGATCCCTCCTGTGTTAGATTGACTTTGATCTTAGATCGAATTTTGATCTATAAAGCGAAATTCTTCTATTTGTTATAATCTGTCATTTTCTGCTTCAGAATTTCTTAAATTTTTTCACTCTTAATGACAATAAAAGTTCTAAAATGAAATTGGATTATCTGGACATCGTTAAGCAAATAGTTTTAAAGCATGTACCACAGAATGA
>CAYHGN010000144.1:0-8288 GCA_964356005.1 uncultured Sphingobacterium sp. | reverse complement strand
GAATTGATCGGAATTATAAACAAGAATTACAGGGTGTCCCATTGACGAAAACAGGAGCCTTTATTTTGTTTTACTCGGCTGCATTATTTATTTCCAGTTGTTCTAACAAAAACAATGTTTTAACCTTTTTTAACAGAAATAAGCCCCCTCAGTTTCAAAAATTAAATAGCTTTGTGGTATGCTACGCGGAATAATAGTTTTCTTACGGCATGCTCTTGCTAATGCCGCAGAACTGCAGCTAAGCAATGGTTGCTGCAACGGTATTATTGAGTTTAAATAAAACATTTAATGGCGCACCTGGTTATTGATATTGGCAACTCACGAACAAAATTTGCTGTTTTTCATAACCGAAAACTTGTAGAATCGGGCAAAATTGAAAAGCTTGATGCCCAACAATTAAACCGCTTGCTTGATGATCACAAGATCACTCACAGCATAATTTCATCTGTTAATGTTGAAATTAGCAAGCTGGAAGACCTTCTGAAAGAGAGGACAAAATATATTCGATTCGCTGCTAACTTAAAAGCAGGAGTCATCAATAAATACAAAAGTCCTGAAACTCTGGGTTTGGACAGGCTTGCAGGAGTAATTGGTGCTAAATCGCTTTTTTCAAATACCAATTGCCTCATTATTGATGCAGGCACGTGTATTACCTACGATGCGGTTGATAAAGCAGGAGTTTATGAAGGAGGGAGTATTTCTCCGGGATTGAGGATGCGATTAAAGGCTATGCATAAGTTCACCGGTCGATTGCCGGAAGTTGAACTCTCTGACTATACAGACTGGCAGGGATACGATACCCCGTCTGCTATGCTTTCAGGAGTGTTAAATGGTTGCACAGAGGAAGTAAGGGGGATGATTGAGATCTACAGATCCAGATATCCCGGATTACTGGTTATACTATGTGGAGGGGATGCGATTTTTTTTGATACTAGGCTTAAAAATAGCATCTTTGCCCACACTTTAAAAACCGAGCCCGATTTGGTATTAATTGGTTTAAATGAAGTTATAGAACAACAATGATTAAAATATTAAAAAATATATTCTTTCTTTTTCTGCTTGCGATAAATTTAAGTTCAACAGCACAGGTAACTTCTTCGTCTCCATATTCACAATTTGGACTGGGTGACCTAAGTGGTTCACTATTACCCCAGAACAGGGCTATGGGCGGTTTAAGTATGGGGATTCGTAAACCCGGATTGTATGATAATATAAATCTTGCGAATCCGGCATCCTATTCCACTCTTGAACTGACGACTTTTGATGTTGGAGCATCTATGGATATTCGTCAGTTAAGTAAGGGAGGGGTTTCCGGAAACCGACAGTTTAATTCTACACTTAGTCATATTGCTTTTGGTGTGCCTGTGAATAAATTTTCTGCAGTTAGTTTCGGGCTTATTCCATACAGTGATTTGGGATATCAGTTCATGAATTCTGGAGTGGTTGATACAAGCAAGGTAAATTATATCTATGGTGGTGAAGGCGGAATGTCAAAAGCTTATTTGGGTTATGGCTTTAAGATCAATAAAAATTTGAGTTTAGGCTTTAACTTTGCTTATCTTTTCGGTAGCTTGAAACAAACCAGGGCCTTTGAGTTTGTTAATGAATCCACAACAGCTTTTAATTCCCGCACACAATACAGCAATTCTGTTGGTGGATTGAGCTACGATTACGCTTTGCAATACACAGGCGAGATTAACAGCAAAACAAAATTCATCCTGGGTTATTCAGGAAATTCAGGTCATAGCCTGAACTCTAAAAGTAATGTTGTAACCACCCGTTACAGAAAGGATGTAGATAAGGAGGAACTTGCAGCAACAGATAGCACCTATTTTGCAGAAGGAGCTAAAACTAAAATTACAATGCCATTAACACATACTGCCGGATTTGCCTTTGAAAAAACCAATTCATGGCTTTTTGGTGCTGATGTAACTTACAGTAGATGGTCAGATTACAGAGAAGGAAGTTCAAATCCGAGCTTGAATGATAGTTATGGTATTATCGTTGGCGGACAGTTTACGCCGGATCCAAATTCTGTAAGTAGTTATTTTAAACTTATTGATTACCGTTTGGGTGTTAAATACGACAAAACCTTCGTTAAAATTGGCAATAATGATATCAACCAATATGCTCTTAATTTTGGCTTTGGCTTCCCATTACCCCGTAACCGATCAAGTTTCTACAAAATAAATCTGGCTGCTGAAGTTGGTCAGCGTGGTACCGAAAAGAATAACCTGGTTCGTGACCGCTATGTTAATATCCACCTTGGTTTTACACTTAATGACAAGTGGTTCCAAAAAACCTATATTGATTAATATATGAAATTCCGGCGCTGCATATACGGTGCTGTTTTTTATGTAGGAATCACTATGCTCTTTGCCTGTGAGAACGATTTACGTAAGGTTGAACAAATATCCGCCAAGAAAATGTTGGTTCCTGTGGACAAATCCACAGGTGTAGAAATTATTTACAGTGACTCTGCCATTGTAAAAGCTAAACTTATCACTCCCGAATTACTTAATTTCAAAACAGAGAAACCTTATATAGAGATGAATAAAGGTGTAACTGTGATTTTTTATGATCAGTATCAACAGGAATCAAGCAGGGTAATAGCTGATTATGCAATTCGTCGTGAACGTGAAAATATTGTTGAACTGAAGCGAAATGTAGTTGTTACTAATATCAAAGGTGAGACTTTCAAATCCGATGAACTTATTTGGGACGAAACCAAAAAACGTTTTTATTCCACTAAGCTTGTCAGTATTACTTCAAACCAGAACATACTCCATGGCACCAGTTTTTGGGCAAATGAAGATTTTTCATATTATGAAATAGTACAATCTACGGGGGATCTGAGATTGACCGGTGAGCAGGCTTTTTAATTGAGAATTGAGAATTGAGAATTGAGAATGAGAGAACGTTTACCACTCAATACTAAGTAAGGCAATCATTCACTAACAACAGGTAACAATAAATAAGAGTTGAGATTCATCCTTAGTCGGGATGATAGAGAATGATAAAATATTTTGACATTTAGTAGATTTTACCAACAAACTAACAACCAACTACCAACAACCAGCACGCAATGAAAGGAATTATACTCGCAGGAGGATCAGGAACCAGATTGCATCCACTAACACTGGCCGTAAGCAAGCAATTGATGCCTGTTTATGATAAGCCAATGATCTATTATCCGCTTTCTACTTTGATGCAGGCAGGGATACGTGAGATTTTGATTATTTCTACTCCGCATGATCTTCCTAATTTTGAGAAACTTCTGGGGGATGGAAGCCGGATAGGCTGTAAATTTTCTTATGCAGAGCAGAAGGTACCCAACGGACTTGCTCAGGCTTTTGTGATCGGTGAAAAGTTCATTGCTGGTGATGATGTTGCACTCATACTGGGTGATAATATCTTTCATGGTGATTCTATCACTAACCTTTTACCTTCCATTCAGAATCCTGAGGGTGGTATTGTATTTGCTTACCAGGTCTCTGATCCCGAACGATATGGAGTAGTTGACTTCGATAAGGATTTTAATGCACTTTCGATTGAAGAAAAGCCTCTAAGACCAAAATCAAATTATGCTGTACCAGGATTGTATTTTTACAATAATTCAGTAGTACAGATTGCGAAAAACATCAAGCCATCCCCGAGGGGTGAATATGAGATAACCGATGTTAACCGGGAGTATTTGCAAAAGGGAATACTGAAAGTGGGAGTTTTAAGTCGTGGCACCGCCTGGCTGGATACAGGGACATTCAATTCTCTGATGCAGGCCGGTCAATTCGTGCAGGTGATTGAAGAACGACAAGGTTTAAAGATAGGCTGTATCGAGGAGATCGCATTTCAAATGAAGTACATCAATTCAGAGCAGTTGAAGAAGGTTGCAGAACCTCTGATGAAAAGCGGATATGGGGAGTATTTGCTTGGGTTGATTAGGTAAGGGATTTGAAAATTTGAAAATTTGAAAATTTGATAATGAGCGACCCGATAGCTATTGGGTGGGGAAGGACTTAAATCACCCAGGCGAGTGGAAAGTAGATTTCGTCAGTCACATTCTGAGATAGCGACTGACGAATTTAACCGGCGTGGTGCATAAAGTAAATTCGCAAGTCTGAAAATGAGCAAATTAGCAGCCCGATAGCTATCAGGTGGGAAGAGTACTTCATTTCAAACTATCGTTCTTGTCTTTATTCCTTGCTCTTTGTTCTTTGATACATTTGATTTGTCAATGAGTTAATTTGTCTATTTGTTGATGGGAGAGAAATTAGAGAATTTGAAAATGAGCAAATTATCAAATGGGGAAAGGACTTACGAAATCACATAGGCGAGATGAAAGTAGATTTCGTCAGTCGCTCACCGAGATAGCTATCGTGTTGCTGATATTATGCAGTGACGAAGGATCTCATGCCATAAGCATGAAGTATTGCTGATTGGGAGCTTTTTGTCGATTCGGGGGTTCTACAATTGAAAATCTTTATCCATTATCATAATGTCTTTATTCAAGCACTTTTTGGGCCTCACCCTTATTGCGAAACCGTTGATTTCAGAATCAATGTGGCCCTCTCCAAAAGAGAGGGTTTAAAGGTACTGCAAGGATATCCTCCAATTTAAAGCCTCTATATCGAAAACATTAGATTTCGCAGCTATTGAGAATCCAATAAAATTTTTAGGCCTATTCCTCCAAAAAAGCAGGATATCTCAGACATCAGACAACAGATTTCCGATATCCGAATTATGCATAAAACCTACCTTCTCATTACACTCTATTTAAAAAATCTCTTATCTTGTTTTATAATTTGATTTGAACCCCGCTTGGCGGGTTGGTTTTAAAGCAAAATAATTTACAGATGAAACCTGCATGAGCTTACCGCTAATAAACCGGAATGAATAAGCTCAGGCAAGCTTCATAACCATTAAAAAACAAAATATATTCATATGAAAAATAATCGCAGAGATTTTCTTAAGGTAGCAGGCATAGCCGGAGTTGGTGTGGTTAGCAGCAGTATGCTGAGTAGCCTCACATCCTGTACTGATTCAAAGCAGGGTGCAAATGCCCCGATTGTTGAAAATGAAACTTTGGATCCAACCAAACAAAGTATCATTGGCCTTTACGGGCCATGGGCCAGTTCACTAACCGAAAATAAAGTTCCTTCTCATTCTTTCAGGAACGCAAAATGGCAAAATATTGATCTGTGGAAAGCGTCTGCAAATGAGCGTATACTTGACCGACTTGGAATTCCTGAAATCGGGGGGACTCCAAACGTTACAGTTATAAAGCAATATGAATATGATGGTTTGCACATTGAAGAGCTAACTTGGCAATTGCCATACGGGCGTCCGACGGAAGCTATTTTGCTGAAGCCGGCAAATGCAAAGGTGCCATTACCTGGGATTCTGGCATTTCATGATCATGGAGCAAACAAATATTTTGGGACCAGAAAAATTACACGTACATCCGATAAGCAGCATCCCGATTTAGTAGAACATCAGAAAAAATATTATAGCGGCATGGCATGGGCCAATGAGATTGCAAAGCGTGGTTATGTTGTTTTGGTATCTGATGCCTTTCCCTTTGCCAGCCGCAGGGTGATGATGCAGGATCTTCCTGCAAATATGCGGAAGAGTTTGAGTGATAAAGATCCTGAGAATTCTGAAAATATTAAAGCGTATAATACCTGGGCATCAGATCATGAGCATATTATGGCTAAGTCATTGTTTTGTGCCGGTACAACCTGGCCGGGTGTCTTTTTTGCCGAAGATCAGAAAGCCCTGGATGTTTTATGTGCGCGTAAAGATGTGAATCCAGATCAGGTTGGATGTGCAGGATTATCAGGCGGAGGTATGCGTACTGTATTTATGGGCGGATTGGATTCCAGAATAAAATGTGCGGTCTGTGTTGGTTTCATGACAACCTGGAAGGATTTGATACTCAATAAGTCCTTTACTCATACCTGGATGACCTATGTTCCAATTCTGCCAAATGAAATGGACTTCCCCGAGATTCTTGGATTGAGAGCTCCACTTCCAACGCTTGTCTTAAATGATTCTGAGGATCAATTGTATACTCTTCCCGAAATGCAGAATGCCGAGAAAATTCTGAAAGATGTCTACACCAAAGCAAATGCTGAGGATAAGTACAAGTGCTCTTACTACCCTGGTCCGCATAAGTTTGACAAGGACATGCAGAAGGAAGCTTTCGACTGGTTTGATAAGTGGTTGAAGGGTTGATTTGGACTTGCGAAATCACCTGTGCGTTTAGAAAGTAGATTTCGTCAGTCACATCTGGGTTAGGGATTTGGTGTTGAAAGTGAATTAGCAAATTGAGGCCTCACCCTGCGTACAGAACTACTGGTTTCAGGTATAGTGCTGCCCCTCTCCAAAGGAGAAGGTTTAGAGATGCTGCAAGGATATGTCTATGGAGTGATTTGTCTATTTATCGATTGGAGAATTAGCATATTTAGAGCCTCACCCTGTGTACAGAACTACTGGTTTCAGGTATTGTGCTGTCCCTCTCCAAAGGAGAGGGTTTAAAGATTCTGCAAGGATTTGTCGATGAGATGTTTGTCTATTTCTTGATGTTAGTATTAAATAAATATCAGATAAGTAGAATTACAAATGAATAGCAGAATCTAAAACTTACAACCTATAACTTATTACTTACAACTTATATCTTAATAAAAATCCTCTTCCTATACAAGAAATACATCATTGACCATACCAGAATCAGTGCACCTAATGCTTCAAGTGCATCATGAAACTGTTCAGGTAGTGGTGCATACAATCCTGCGAAAAGAACATGAGAAGTGTGTTCGAAATCTATGAAATGATAGGCCAGATAAATGGTTAATGAATTCATTCCGATTATCTGAAAAAAGAAAGCCCAGCTTTGGAATTTCAATACATCGATTACATAATAGAACAGGCTGAGAATTAAAAATGCCATTCCGCCGGTGAGCAGAATGAACGAACTTGACCAAAGGTGTTTGTTGATGGGGAAATGCAATCCCCAAAGGAGCCCAATAGCTATTCCCGCAACACCTGCCAGCAGCAGAATCTGCAATTTTTTACCTTCTTTTCGATCTGAACGCAGAATATCACCCGCCATTGAGCCCATAATGGTGAGGCAAAGCGCAGGTAACTGAGTGATGAGCCCATTTTCATCATAAATTTTTTGCAGGAGCCTTCCCGGAAGGAAATTTCTATCGATCCATCCAACAAGATTCCCCTCCATACTTAGATTTCCGGCGCCAAAACCCGGAACAGGAATAAGGAATAAGGCTGCATAATACAGCAGCAGAATTCCGGCTACCCAGAATATTCTATTCAGCCGGGAAAAGTTCAGATATAAGATACTGGCAAAAAATCCGGCAACACCGATTCTGCCCAACACACTGGCAACTCTGATCTGGCTGGGTTCAAAGAATGTGACAGGCTGATTCTTATCAAGAATTCCAAGAATGACTAAAATGAGCATTCTCCAGAAGGCTTTTTTGTATAGTTCAGCTTTTGACAAGCCCATTTCTATTCCTTTATTCAGCGAAAAGGCCATAGATACTCCGGCAATGAAAAGAAAAAGCGGGAAGATAAAATCATAAAAGGTAAAGCCATTCCATGCAGGATGCTTCAGTTGAGCTGCAATCCAATCCACCCAGGCTAAGCCGGTATTATTCTCCAGTAAAACCAGAAATGTTCCTCCGCCTGAAATCAGCAACATATCAAATCCGCGTAGGGCATCAATTGATAGAAGTCGTTGTGGTTTATTGTCAACTGTGTTATTTTCTATTGCGTTTTGAGTTTTCATATTTTTGATCTGGCCGTTTAGAATATTAAATTACAATTTTATCAATAGAAAATATACTATTTAACCTGTATTTGTGACAGGTAGGTTAAAAGGCAGGCTTATAATTTTTCATATCAGGCTCTGTAGCCACAATAATTTGATATTGGAAAGCAATACCTGTATGTTACAGGCAAGTTCAGCCCTTTCCTCCAGGGTTATCCGGCAAGAAATCTCGTTCCCCTCTACTCGACTGTTCTCACCGTACCAAGCACGATCATATCATTGGTCGGTGATAACACCAACCACAGGGAAATAGCCGGAAGCTACCTCCTCCGGCAAGGTTTATTTTACCCGGGGCTGTTTTTCATCGGAAGGGACAGCCCGGCACTGCTGGAATTTATAAAAGAATCATACGCGACACACGTGCGCACAATGTCGTTAAGTTAAGGGCAGGAGGTTCTGGCCTTCGCCAGAATGACAATGCATTTTTTTAATAATGGAG
>CAYHGN010000143.1:2594-8306 GCA_964356005.1 uncultured Sphingobacterium sp. | reverse complement strand
AATCGGAAAGCATAGCGAAAAGAGTTATATCATTCCGCCAGAGCGAATCCGTTATCTCGCCGAAATCGTTGAAAGCAGTTCAGCCTATGCAGAATGGGTGAATGGACAGAGTAAAATTGCTCAGCAGATGTTTCAGGTGAAGGGGGTATTGGGCCTCACCCAAACCCTCTCCGAAGGAGAGGGCTTAAGAAGGAATATGAGTGAGCCTTTGACCGATATATACAATAAGCTTGAAGATAGTCTTGATCCGGAATGCCGCAGATTATTGCGTGAATGGCCTGATACGATCTTAAAATATAAGGCTGATGAATTCATTTTTAAAGTCCGCGATAAGGAAATTAAGCAATCCCTTTATTCAGAATCCCTTTCCAAACTAAGAATTCCCAAGATCTCCTTACCGAGATATGAAGCATGGGGCGATATCCTGCGCTGGTTATTGACTGAAAATGTTCCGGGAGAATTTCCCTACGCTGCAGGAGTATTCCCTTTAAAACGTGAAGGTGAAGACCCTACACGTATGTTTGCAGGTGAAGGTGGTCCGGAGCGGACAAACAAGCGTTTTCATTATGTTTCCCTCGGACAGCCGGCACACCGGCTTTCTACAGCTTTCGACTCGGTGACGCTTTACGGAGAAGATCCCGGCCTCCGTCCCGATATTTACGGTAAAATCGGAAATTCAGGAGTCAGCATCGCGACACTTGATGATGCTAAAAAACTGTACAGTGGTTTTGATCTTTGCCATCCTTCTACATCGGTATCCATGACCATTAACGGTCCGGCGCCAATGCTGCTTGGATTCTTCATGAATGCCGCCATCGACCAGCAATGTGAAAAATACATCATTGAACATGGGCTGCAGGCAGAAGTCAAAGCGAAAATTGATCAGATTTTCAAAGCAAAAGACATTTCTCAGCCGGTTTATCAGGGTGAACTTCCTGAGGGGAATAATGGACTTGGCTTAATGCTTCTCGGACTTACAGGCGATCAGGTCTTAGCACCTGAAGTTTACAACAAGATCAAAGCCTATGCAATTGCCAGTGTAAGAGGCACCGTGCAGGCAGATATTTTAAAAGAAGATCAGGCACAAAACACCTGTATTTTTTCAACTGAATTCGCCCTGAGGATGATGGGTGATATCCAGAAGTATTTCATCGACAAACAGGTTAGAAACTTTTATTCCGTATCTATTTCGGGATACCATATCGCTGAAGCAGGAGCGAATCCAATCTCCCAGCTCGCATTTACCCTGAGCAATGGATTTACTTTCGTAGAGTATTACCTTAGTCGCGGGATGCATATCGATGAGTTTGCACCAAACCTCTCCTTCTTTTTCTCCAACGGAATTGATCCTGAATATTCAGTGATCGGACGCGTGGCGAGAATAATCTGGGCAAAGGCCATCAAGCTTAAATACAAGGGCAATGACCGTTCACAAAAATTAAAATACCATATCCAGACTTCTGGGCGCTCCCTGCATGCTCAGGAAATTGATTTTAATGATATCCGGACTACTTTGCAGGCGCTTTATGCGATCTATGATAACTGCAATTCACTGCATACCAATGCTTATGATGAAGCAATCACCACACCTACAGAAGAATCGGTGCGCAGGGCAATGGCGATACAGCTCATTATTAACCGGGAATTAGGTCTCGCAAAAAATGAAAATCCTTTACAAGGCGCCTTCATCATTGAAGAACTGACCGAACTGGTTGAAGCAGCCGTTTTAGAGGAATTCAAGCGAATCAATGATCGCGGCGGAGTTTTGGGAGCCATGGAAACCATGTACCAGCGTAGCCGCATTCAGGAAGAATCACTTTATTATGAAACCCTCAAACACGACGGGACTTATCCTATCGTTGGAGTGAATACCTTCCTCAATAAAAATGGTTCACCAACGATCATCCCATCTGAAGTTATCCGCGCAACAGAAGAAGAAAAGAAATTTCAGATCAGTGCTTTGGAAACCTTTCAGCAAAGAAATGAGGATGCTTCAGCGAAGCTTTTGAAAGAACTTCAGCAAAAAGCTGTTGCCGGAGAAAATATTTTTGAAAGCCTGATGGAAGTTTGTAAGGTTTGTTCCCTGGGGCAGATCTCGCATGCTTTGTATGAGGTTGGTGGGCAGTACAGGAGGAATATGTAAGTACCGTCATTTCGACTCGCGCAAACAACCGTTCTAATAAAACAAATCGTTAACGCGGGGAGAAATCTCGTGGCTAAAGGAAGAATCTTGGATCATAGACTAATTGATTTTTATTAAAGCAAAGTCACCCAAACCATTAAACAACAAAATCCCTGACAGGCAAGCTGGGGTACATTAAATTTATAAATTACAATTCTATGAATACAGAACCATTAGAACACGACTATAATCGTGAAGGTATCAGCTACGATCTTTTAACGCTTTATTTACGTGATGGGCGCAGAACGCCCCTAAACGAAGGCGAAAAAGAGCTGCTTGCAGAAATAAAAGAAATTGAGGGTAGGGGCGGCACAATTGAGGTTTTTGCAGACTAATTAATGACTGTGGTGTAGGCTTCGGCGGTCTTAGCATTAGAACTTCGGAAATCCAATGTCAGAAATCCAGTCAGAGTTCTGACCTCCGACTTCAATGGCATTAAAAAAATATTGTGAATTCGAAATACTATTTGCTCTTAAAAGCAGATTGTGATTTTCTGCTGAGTCTCTTTCCTGCTTTTTGAATATCCTCCAGGTTGGTTTCAGCACTTGCCAATTCCAAAAGTTCTTTTTGCATGTGTAATTTAGAGACAATTTTTATGAGGTGTAGTTTATTTTCCTTGGTTCCGGAAAAATTCAATTTGAGATATTGTTCGATTAAATCAGAAAAGGATGCTAAAAAATCTTTTTTTGTCAAAATATACATTGAATCTTTATCATCGCTGTTGTCATTAACCCAGTTAAACATTATTCGAGTAACTGTTTGCAGTTCATCGACGCTAATCTGGCTTGATTGCTTTTCGCTTTCTAAGGTTTTCATTTTATGCTTCCTCTAAAGTTATTAACGTATAACTGCCTTCTTTTGTTACTTCAAGAACATTGAATGTTCTACCAGATTTAAATAACACTTCTTTTTCATTTGAAGAATTGTCTATCCCAAATTTAGCAAATTTCTCAATCTCTTTCCCAGTCTTCGCATAGATGGCAAATCTCGTGTTTTTACCAAATGCATTAGCCGTGAGTACAGATTTGCTCGAAGATATGAATGAATGTTCCACCACAGGTTTATTTTCCTTATTACAATCAGCATAAATTTCTAATTCCTGATTGGTCAGGTCAACACATCTGTAGACCAAGCCTTCGAAGTCAGGCAGTTTATCAAGACATTCGTGTAATAATTCAGTGTAATCGCTGCGTATTTTGCCTTCAGATGTGCGGAGGATTTCATTGACTTTTTCATATCCGAAGTCTGAATAGTTGTAAATTATAGCTTTTTCATAAATGGTCAGATTACATATTTCTGCCCTGGACTTGCTTTTTATTTCCTTTACTTCTTGGCTAAGATACCTTTTGGCGTAATTCTCAATACTTCTCAATGATAAAATTTTATTGTGAAGGGATTTGTTTTAAAAATCTTCTGAATGCGCTGCTACGCTCATTTCAAGTATACCATAATGGAAGAATCAAACCAATTAAAATTAGGGAATGGTCGGAAACAGCTGATCGTTGTGCCAAAAACTCTACTTGATCTGTCCGTCCGAATAGCTTCTGCCGGGCAGGCCCGTCCGAACGGCTCTGCCGGGCGGGCGTCAAAAGAGCCGGAAATTTAATGTTGAAAATCAAGTCAGACTACTGAATTCAGATCTCCGGCCACCATCTTCATACCTCCGACCTTATTCCGCGTTAATGACAAAAAAACGGAATAAGAAGAAATTTAATGAGCGATTACGGGAATAATTGAATTTATGATTTAAAAAAAGTATTCTTTGAGAAATCAGAAATCCAGTCAGACATTAAACGTCATACCCCGATCTTTAACAGCGCAACTGAAGAATTTGAGGCAGGGGGAGATTTTGTAAATGCAGGTAAAAAGGGCATTTTTTCGCTCGAATTGTCCATAAAAGTAATTAATCAAAATAGAATAGTTTTTAATAAATTTTGTAATGGATAAACCTGAGATCCGGATTGAAATGGCATTTTTGGCAGCACACCGACCGCGCAAAGATCAAAGGAATAGCCTCGCCGGTCGATCATAATGTTTTCAATGGTGAGGAATCGAAAATGAGGGAATTGTCATTTTAATAATTTGGACATGTGGAAACAAACGTTCAATCCCACCCGTCATTTCGACTCGCGAAAACAAACGTTCCAATAAAACAAATCGTTAACGCGGGGAGAAATCTCATGACTAAAGGAAGAAGTCTCATGATTCAAGGAAGATTGTTTGAACATGAGATTCCTCGTCGTACCTCCTTCGGAATGACGGCCCCCCATTTCCAAATCCTCCAAAATAATGTAAATTGGATCTCAAATACCCAACAGATTTAATCAATCTCGAAAAATGAGCAATTCAGCTGAGCGCTTTCTCTCACTCGACGTTTTCAGAGGCATGACCGTATGTTTTATGATCATTGTTAATACTCCGGGAAGCGGTGCTACACCTTTTGCTCCTTTATTACATGCTACATGGCATGGATTTACTGCGACAGATCTCGTTTTTCCTGCCTTTTTATTCGCCGTTGGCAATGCGATGAGTTTTACAAAAGGGAAACTGGAGAGCGACAGTCTGGTATTCCTGAAAATATTGAAGAGAACGGCATGGATCTTTATTATAGGTTACCTGCTTTACTGGTTTCCATTTTTCAAAGCCAATGAAGCCGGAGAATTAATCTTAAAACCAATCAGCGAAACGCGCATTTTCGGGGTATTACAGCGTATTGCGCTCTGTTATTTCTTTGCTGCGCTGATGATCCATTATCTGTCCGCAAAGCGGATTATTATTTTAAGTGTGATCTTCCTTCTGGGCTATTGGGCAATCCTCCTAGCATTTGGCGATCCCGCAGATCCATACAGTATGCTCGGAAATGCAGGTCATTACCTGGATAAATTCCTTTTTGGAGAAAGTCATTTGTCCAAAGGGGAGGGTGTACCTTTTGAGGCTCAGGGACTTCTGAGTACTATGCCGGCAATTGTACTGGTTATCATAGGCTACTTTGCCGGAAAATTCATTAAAGAAAATGGCAAAACATATGAAACAATTGCCAAATTACTATTGGCCGGAGCAGTTCTGATCTTTATTGCCATTTGCTGGGACAGCGTAATGCCAATCAATAAAAAACTCTGGACCGGTTCCTTTATCCTGCTGACCAGCGGACTTAATCTGGCAATCATCGCTGCATTATTGTATGTTGTGGAAATTAAATCGATGAATAAATGGAACTGGACTTACTTCTTTACTGTATTTGGCAAAAACCCGCTATTTATCTACTTAGTGGCCGAAGTAGGCAGCAGAATTCTTGGTCTGATTACCGTGTCTGAAGATACCAGCCTTCGTAATGCCATCAGCATCAATGTATTTCAGGCCATAGCACCCGGACCGGTTGGCTCTTTACTATTTGCTCTTTCATTTATGCTGCTCTGCTGGTTGGTCGGCTTATGGATGGATAAGAAGCATATTTATATAAAAGTGTAAAATATATACCGCTTCGTTTTGAATCCATTTTTTAAAAACTATATTTATTATATAAACCAAAA
>CAYHGN010000143.1:0-2494 GCA_964356005.1 uncultured Sphingobacterium sp. | reverse complement strand
AGAGGCTGGTTAACAAAACCAACTAAAGAAGAAGAATCAGGCCTTAGTCCGGATGGCTGGAACCGTGGAAAGATTCATGTAATGGGTGATGAAATAACTACCTGGTTAAACGGTAAACAAATCTCTCATCTGAAAGATGAAAAATTTGGTGCAGGAAAAGGATTTATTGCTCTTCAAATTCATTCTGGTGGCGACATCAAGGTTAGATGGAAAAGAATTAAAATTAAAGAGCTCGAATAAACATCAGCACGATTAATCAAACATTTAAGCCTGCCAAGTCCCGCATAAGCGGGATTCAATCCCGCTTATGCGGGAATAAAAACCAAATTATATTCTAATGAACAACAATCAGGAATCCTCCCGCAGAGGCTTTATTAAGAAACTTGCTGCATCAACAGCTGCTGTTGCCGTTGGCAGCAATGTACTTGCTGCAGCTCAGGAAAGTGAAACAGCACAGTTTATAATCCATAAAAGACAATACATTGGTGCAAACGACAATATTAATATTGCACTGATTGGAGCCGGGGGCATGGGGACTGGGGATACGATCACAGCTTTAAAGGTACCTGGTGTAAAACTGGTAGCCGTGTGTGATCTCTATGATGGTCGGCTTAAAGCTGCAAAAGAACGTTGGGGACAAGACATTTTCACCACAAGATCCTATAAGGAAATATTAAATCGCCAGGATATAGACGCAGTTATTGTAGCTACTCCTGACCATTGGCATCAGCAGATCTCAATCGATGCAATGCGGGCGGGTAAACACGTTTACTGCGAGAAGCCGATGGTTCATGATATTACCGAGGGGCCTGCAGTGATCAAAGCTCAGAAAGAAACCGGAAAGGTTTTTCAGGTTGGTAGTCAGGGCGTATCTTCACTGGGAAATGAGAAAGCTAAGGAACTTCTAAAAGATGGAGCAATCGGGCAGCTTAACGTTGCGGAAGGTTTCTGGGCACGTCATTCACCAGGTGGTGCATGGCAATATCCAATACCGGAAGATGCTTCGGCAGCCACCGTGGACTGGGATACTTTTGTAAGCAATACAACCAAGCGTTCATTTGATGCGATGCGTTTCTTCAGATGGAGAAATTACCGGGATTACGGAACCGGAATGTCGGGTGATCTGTTTGTTCACCTCTTCTCAAGTTTACATTTTATAACAGATTCTTTTGGTCCGAATAAGATCTATTCATCCGGCGGATTAAGGTATTGGAAAGATGGGCGGGAAGTTCCTGATGTACTTCTGGGAATTTTCGATTATCCTGAACAAGCTCAGGCTCACCCGGCATTTAATCTTTCCCTAAGATGTAATTTTGCCGATGGAACCAGTGGAAATACAATATTAAAACTGGTAGGAAGTGAAGGTGCGATGGATATTGGCTGGGATAGTGTTACACTGCGGAGAAATAAAAACTTTTCTTCGGATGATCCCTTTTTCATTGAAAAAATGAAAAATGCGGGTACTCCATTAAGCGACCGTAAAAGAATCCTTCCGCAGGAAGAATATACCTTTGCAGCAGAAAAAGGCTATATGGGCGGCCCGTACGACCATTTTGTAAATTTCTTTAATGCAATTAAAAATAATGGCAAAGTTGCCGAGGATGCGATTTTCGGATATCGTGCTGCAGCACCTGCATTGTTGTGTAATGACAGTTATAACAACGATACTGCAATACTGTGGAATCCAGAGAAGATGCAATTAGTTAAAAAGTAATTTTAGCAATAACAGAAAAGCCCGACCAATAGAAATACAGGTCGGGCTTTTCTGTTGAAGATTCCAGCGAAAGTGGGAACCTCCTGTAGGCCAGCACACGGGTGTCGCGTTGCTTCTATATTTTATTCCCCTGAACGCGCGGCACTCACGCACCGAATGTCATTAAGCTAGTGACTTAAATACTTAATATACAGTATTTTATGTTTTTTATAATTATAATTATTCCGTGTAATTTCAAATTTATACCGCTCATAGCCGCGGAGGCCTATTCACTTTTTCCTTGATGAAAAAGTAACCAAAAAATCAAGACAAAACAAAGCTCCCACCACTAGAGGCCATACACCCTGCCCGCCGTTTTGTCCTCCCCTCGCTCAGGGAATCCTTATTCATTCAAATTAATTTCCCTTTATTGAGATTTGAAGTTTGCTAAGATTAACGTTAGAGGTTTTGGAATGTTCATCCATCAACGGCTGCGTACAGGGCTATGAAAGTCAGTGTTATGGCAACTGATCAATTTACCGCCCTGTCCAATGCCGCAAAAAAAGTATATGAATGTTATTGCAAAGACGACACGTCTAGGATCCTGCTAATTACCCCTAATATTTTTATTATACGCCACTCTAGCAGCCCCAATTAATAAGCTTTCTTCCGTCCCGATGTCCATCGGGAACTGGTGCGGCAAAATTGTCCAGGCCTATGCAGATCCTTTCAAAGCATCAGGCGCAGCGGCGGCGTTTTGGTCCTTTACTGCCCGTCCGAACGGGTTCATCCGGGCGGGCT
>CAYHGN010000142.1:0-8428 GCA_964356005.1 uncultured Sphingobacterium sp. | reverse complement strand
CATTGTTAACTTCAATTGTTCTGGTACCTCCAAGAGATCCCGGAAGGAATGTTGTGGCCAGATTATTTTGCAATTGAGTATCATAATTGATCTCGAAAATTGACTCAGCAGAATTTTTGGTCAGGAATAAATTGGCATAGGCTACAGTTAAAGCTTCACCTTTCCTGGTCGCAACCTGATTGGCATCTGCAATTGCCAATGCATAGTTCTTTCTTGTCAGATGAATTCTGGCACCCAATGCATAGGCGGCAGCTTTGGTTGCTCTTGCCGTTTTACCTAATCCCGTATGTGTTTCAGGCAGATTTAACTTTGCAAAATCAAGATCTGAAAGAATTTGAGTATAAACATCTGCAACGGGAGTTCTTGAAACTTGTAATGCAGGTACATCCGGACTTTCAGTGGGCTCTGTGACCAATGGGACTGCACCAAAGTATCTTACCAGATTAAAATAGGTAAATGCTCTCAGGAAGCGGGCTTCTGCAATCACTGAATTTTTAGCAGCATCAGCCATTCCCGGAATTTTCGGAACATTTTTGATCACGACATTTGCAGAATTAATCAACACGAATTGCTGATCCCAGAGTCCTGTGAACTGTGAGTTATCGGCTACAATGATCAGATTGTTTAATTGCTCGAACTGTCTGTTCAGCGCATTCCCTTTGCTGTTCTTTGTGGGTAATTCTGCAAAGTAGATGTAGTTGGATCCAAGGTTGGCCAGATGACGGTATGTACCAATGATCGCTGCATTGGCATCAGATTCTCTGGTGAACAAAGCCTGGGTTGATACTGAATCTATCGGTTCCTGTTCGATTACATCACAAGATGAAACCGTAAGGTATAAGAAGATTATTAAATATATTTTTTTCATCGCTTTATTTGTTTTGATTTTTTAATGGTGATGAAGCTATCATGATTTTGATAATTGTAGCCCTGCGGGTTCTGGTAAAATCATGATGGTTCATGACTTTTTATATTAAAATGTAGCATTTAAACCTAAAGAGAATGATCTTGCCTGAGGATAAGAACTCATGTCAAAACCAAGAGTTGTATCATTTCCGTTAGCGTTAACTTCCGGATCATATCCGCGGTAATCAGTCCAGGTGAAAATGTTCTGACCGGCTGCATAAACCCTTATGTTTTGGATTCCGGCTTTCTTCAGTGTTGCATTTTGAATATTATACCCTAAAGCAACATTTTTAACTCTTAAGAAAGAACCGTCCTGTAATACACGGTTAGAAACTGACCCGTTTCTGGTTGGATCTCCCCATGCTGCGCGGTGTAAGGTTGCAATATCACCAGGTTTTCTCCAGCGGTTTCTTGCTAAAGTTGAAGAGTTGAACCAGGTATGAAGTCTTCCGTAAGAATATTCAGCCTGATTGAAAATCTGGTTTCCATATACGAAGTGCATGAAAACAGAAGCGTCGAAGTTTTTATATGAAACAGAGTTGGTAAATCCACCTGTAAATTTCGGTTGCGCACTTCCTAAAACCACATTGTCAAGCGTTGTTGAGGCCAGCGGAATATTTCCGTCACCATTGAGATCTTGTACATCATAGTTACCAGTTGCAGGATTAACCCTAAGAATATTCCAGCCAAAGAATGTACCTAATGGATAACCTTCTTTGATTACACTTGCATAGCCATTAAAACCCAGAGGAATATCGCCACCTGGCAGGTTAGTAACTTTATTCCTGTTGAATGAAATATTGAAATCAGTAGACCATTTGAAGTCTTTCTTATCAATATTCACAGTGTTCAGGGCAAACTCTATACCCTTGTTCTCAACATTACCTACGTTTTGAATTGAACTTGTAAATCCTGAAGATCTTGGTAATGAAACGGCAAGCAATAAACCGGATGTGTTTTTCTTGTAAACATCGGTACTGAAGTTGATTCTTCCTTTGAAGAAGCTAAGGTCTAAACCAATATTGGTTTGCTCTGTACTTTCCCATGAAAGGTCAGGATTTGCTAACTGAGTCTGAGAAAGACCACTTGCTCCGATGTAGTTGAAACCACCGGAAAATAATCCTCTTGAAGTGAAGTTACCAATCTCCTGGTTACCTGTTTGACCCCAGCTTGCTCTGATTTTTACATCTTCAACCCATGTCAGATCTTTTAAGAAATTTTCCTGACCGAGGCGATAAGCCGCAGAAACAGAAGGGAAACTTCCGTATTTATTATTTTCTGCAAATCGTGAAGATCCATCAACACGGTAGCTGGCTGCCAGATTGAATTTGTCTTTGAATGAATAATTCAACCTGCTGAAATAGGAGGTAAGTCCCCAGCTGCCCCCTGTAGAAGTTGAGTTCTTGATGGATGCAGATCCCAGGGTTTGAATGGCTTCAAGTGCGAAATTTGTTGCAGAAGCCACAGTTCTGTTAAATTTGGATTCCTGATTAGAGTAACCTAAAAGCACATTGAATCTGTGATTTTCTTTGAGAGTTTTACTGTAGTTCAGGGTATTTTCATTGATCCATCCCAGATCCTGGGTCATACTGTTTGTACCTGATCCATTGGTTGTTCTACCAAGCACAGTTAATTTATTAGGTGGTACAAAGTAAACTTCATCCAGACTCAGGTAATCCAAACCAATGCTGCTTCTGAAATTCAGGCCTTCAATAATCTTGAATTCAAGAAATGCATTACCCAAAGCTCTGTTGTTAAATGCATCATTTCTTACCTGGTCGGCAATGATCAAAGGGTTATCAATATTACTGATGTACGGATCATTAGGATTTAATGAACCATCTGCATTCCTTGCCGGAACAGCAGGTGATTTTACGATAGCTACCGCTACGATTCCATCACGGTCACCGGCACTTACCCTGTCAGTTTTTGAGCGGTTCATACTCATATTGATACCCGCTTTCAATCTGTCATTGATTTTCTGGTCAAAGTTAAATCTGAAATTTCCTCTGCTGAATCCGCTTCCGATAACAACACCGGTTTGATTCAGGTAACTTCCTGATAAAAAGTATTGCGTTTTTTGAGTTCCGCCCGATAATGAAATTTCATTATTTGAAATTGGCGCTCTTCTGAAAATTTCTTCCTGCCAGTCGGTGGTTGTTAAAGCACCTGGATTTGCAATTGGCGGTGCATTGCCAACATTTACGTTTGCCTCATTGATCAGTTCACCCCACTCAGGCCCTCCTAAAAGCGGAATTCTTTTGGCCACTTCCTGAAATCCGAAATAGGTATTATAGCTGATTTTTGTCTGATCTTGTTTACCTCTTTTGGTGGTAATTACGATTACACCATTTGAAGCTCTTGATCCGTAGATCGCTGCAGCAGATGCATCTTTTAGAATATCAATTGATTCAATATCATTCGGACTGATATTTGACAGCGGATTCTGTGGTACTGAACCACCTGCTGCACCATTGTAATTTCCCGTATTTACCGGAACACCATCAACCACATAAAGCGGATCATTTCCGCCGGTGATAGAACTCGCACCCCTGATCCTGACCGTTGAGCGGCCACCCGGAGTACCGGTATCCTGCGTAATATTTACACCGCCAACTCGTCCCTGTAATAATTGCTCCGGACTTGTAATAGGCAAGTCTGCCAGTTTTTTACTTCCAACAGAAAGAGAGCCAATCGCACTCGAAACATCTTTTTTACTCTGAGTTCCGTAACCAATAACAACAATTTCACCCAGGGCTTGCTGATCTTCCTGCAGAACTACATTAATGTTTGTTCTTCCGCCGGTAGAAATTTCCTGTGTAATAAATCCAATGTAGCTAAATACCAATACACCTGCATCAGGGATATTTACTGTGAAATTACCATTGATATCAGTGCTGGCACCAATGCTTGTTTTTTTCAATTTGATACTAACTCCGGGAAGCGGTACTCCTTTTGAGTCGGTTACCTTACCCCTGATCTCCAGTGGAGGTGCAAGCTCTTCAGGAGCAATATTGTTTGTTTCAGGCTGAGCTTGTTTTTTTGAAACAACGATCGTTTCATCAACAATAGAATAGGTCAGCGGCTGATTAGCAAAACAAAGTCTCAACACTTCTTCAAGAGAAGAATTGCTAACACTAATATTCACCGGTTTTGCCGACTTAAGCATTTGGGTATTGTACAGGAAATTATAATTTACCTGTTTTTTAATTTCCCTGAATGCCTGCTCCAGGGAAGTATTTTTGACAGAAAGACTGATCTTCTGTGCATACCCTGCGGCATTTACCTGGAGCAGGGTTGTGAGTAATAAAATGCAAACGAGTTTCATAACTCTTATAAATTTTGATGATATGCAAGGTTTCTTGCATTTAAATAGCATGTAAAGTTTCATACATTTGAATTTTGGTTTGAATTAAATTATTGTTTACACGATGGATTTTTTTTAGCGCCAAATCTGGCCGGGGGCGTTCGCAGCGCTTCCGGTTTTTTGCCGTTAATGAAGGTATTTGTCAGGGCATAACAGTAATCCTCCTTCCTTCGATACTAAAGTGAACAGCACCTGTTAATTCCAGCATTTTTAATAATTCTGAGATATTTTTATTGCGGGAAATTGTGCCCACAAAGTCTTTATTGCTCAGATTACCCTGAAAGTTCACTTCTACATTATACCATCTGGATACTTTCCGCATAATGCTTTGTATGTTTTCGTTTGAGAAAATGAAATAGCCGTTCTTCCAGGCTATTGCCTCTTCCGGATCGGCGGCGGAAACATTAATTTTCCCTGTTCCTTTATTCATAGATGCTTCCTGACCGGGCTGAAGCAGAACCGTCCCGGATTCTTTTAAAACCTGTACCGAACCTTCGAGCAGGGTAGTGCTAATATTTTTCTCGTCATCATAGGCCATGATATTGAAATGAGTTCCTAATACCTTAACATCCATCGCATTATTTGTCCGGACCCGGAAAGGCATTTGCTTATTCTTTGAAATTTCGAAATATGCCTCACCTTTCAGTTCAACAATTCGTTCTGAACCCACAAAAGCAGTTGGGAAACGGAGAGAGGAGCCGGAGTTAAGCCATACTTTACTTCCATCAGGTAAAACGAGCTGATACTGGCCTCCCATTGGCGTACTAAGGGAATTATATTTTACCGTTTGGGCAGATTGAGATCCTCCTGTGTATTCTACCTGCCCTGTACCTACCTTTTTGATTTCAATATTGCTTTCACTTGCCAAAAGGCCATTTTTTGCATCGTCGAGGTTGATCTGAGAACCATCATCCAGGGTCAGGACAGCCCTGTTATTGCCTGGGAGCACGTCATTTTGAAAACGCGGAGGAATAGTTTTAGCAAGTACCGGAGCTTCAGTCTTCCTGTTGAAATATAAACCGGCCGATAAAATAATCAGTAAAATTGCTGCGGCAGAATACCATGTTCTGATACGTCTGATCCTTTGTCTGCTAAGGGCTTCAAGGCTTTCTTTAAGTTCAGCCTGAAGGGATCGTTTAATAATTTCAGGATCACCCATACGGCTTGTATCCCATTCCAGTTCAACAAGTTCAAAACTGTCCTGATAGCTCTCAAGCTCCTTTTGTTCCAGGGATGTACATTTCCCGGAGCTGCATTTTTCGTAAAGCTTATTATATTCTTCTCTGGTCATTTGGGCACTTTGATTCATAGAGACATATTTCGGCCTCAACACACATAAAAAAATAAATTATCTGCAAAAAGGTATAGCTAAGTATTCGGCCAAAGGGATGGCATATAGAATTTTTCAAAAAAACTATTTAATTTCAAGATTGGAAGGGGTATATTCTTTTATTTAGTTAATAATAGTAATTTTAAATATGCTAACCAGCACTATATAACCTTTGATGGCTGAGAGATTACTTTCTGATGAGATGCTGATTAATTTAATGAAAGAGGGTGATTCTCATTCATTCAACATTTTGTTTGACAGGTATTGGAAAAAGTTATTCATGACTGTTTTTTCCATCTGCCCCGACAGGGAAGTGTGTTTTGAAATTGTTCATGATATATTTCTGAACCTCTGGTTAAAGCGGGAGAAACTTCAGATCGAATATTTTCAGGCTTACATTCTTGCATCAGCCCGGTATCATGTTTATCGCCACATGAAAAATGCAAAGAGGAATGCGATTGAATACCGGAAGGACCTGGATAGTATACAACAGGTTGCTGTAAATGATGGGGAAAGGAAGATCCGTTATCTTGAACTGGAAAGGATCGTTGAAAAAGTGATCGACGACCTGCCAAGGCGTTGTAAAGAAATATTCATCCTAAGCCGCCGGGAACAATTGTCTAATGCCGAAATAGCAGCCCGCCTGGATATTTCCAAGCGAACGGTAGAAAATCAGCTTACCCATGCCTTAAGGCATCTAAGGTTATCGATGAAGCATTTTATAATCTTCCTGCTGATTTTCGGGATGTAAGGCCTCAACCCTATATCACTCCCTCACATAAACCGCGTCATTCTGAGCTTATATGAAGAATGAGCCGAGCTTATGTTTTTCTAATAAAGCAGCTTGCTGACGGGCAGTGGTAATTTTTAAGTCCTGTTTGATAAATATACCGGAAGCTGCTCCCTGTTTTGGAATCCAGTCTTCATCTTTAATCCTATTATTAAATTCTTTTGCAACAGAAGTCACCTCTATATCATTGCCAAGCGGTTTTTGCAATTATAAAAAACTATACAAAGGCTTTGTTATATAAATATAGAGGTTTAGGATGGATGTTCAAAATCGGGTTATTGTGATTGGGTTGAATGACAATTTTTCTTTCCGGTAAGCCAGTAAAATCGTCAGTCTGAGATTGGGGGAGGATTAAGAAATCTCCAATGCCAGTTTCATCATTTCCATACTCGCATGTTCACGCTCCTTTGAGGTAGCAAACTCTTTAGTAATAATGTTATCACTCACGGTCAGTATCGAAAGCGCCTGCACCTTATTTTTGAATGCTAAGGTGTATAAAATACTTGATTCCATCTCTATGCCCAATATACCCCGCTTTATCCAGGTATCCCAGCGATTTACATCTTCACTGTAAAATGCGTCTGTGCTGAAAACAGTACCCTCCATGGCTGATATCCCATGCATGAGAGCGGTTTCTCTTGCCTGCTTCAGTAAGTTTTCATCGGCTTTTGGTGCAAAATCCATCTGCTGAAAATGCATCATCTGAGTATAAGAATCTGTATAGGCTGCATCCGCCAGGATTAACTGGCCTACTTTAAGTGAAGCTTGCAATGCTCCGCAGGTTCCGATCCTGATAATTTTTTTTACGTCATAATCATGAATCAGTTCATGAACATAAATTGCTGTGGAAGGGATGCCCATGCCAGTTCCCTGCACTGAGACACGCTTTCCATTATACATTCCTGTAAACCCGAGCATACCACGCACTTCATTATAGCAGAACACATCCCTAAGCATTTTTTCTGCAATGTACTTTGCACGAAGCGGATCTCCTGAAATTAATACCGTTTCAGCAATCTCATCAGGTTTAGCACCAATATGTAAACTCATATTATTTGATTTTATTCACAAGTTAATTTACATTAGAACAAATAACAAACCTATATGCGGGGCCAGCAACTTTCTGAAACCGATTTGATCCTTAATAGTGATGGCAGCGCCTATCATTTACATATTCGCGATGAACATATTGCTGATCATGTGATTATTGTAGGTGACCAAAGCCGTGTTAAGCAGATAAGTAAGCACTTCGACAAGCTTGAGGCGCAGATCCAGAACCGGGAATTTGTTACACATACGGGTCGGATCGGGAAAGATCATATAACTGTTTTATCTACCGGAATTGGCACGGATAATATTGACATCGTGATCAATGAACTTGACGCAGCGATCAATATCGATCCGCAGAGCCGGCAAATAAGGTCAGAAAAAAGAAAATTAAACATTATACGGATCGGAACTTCGGGAGCTTTACAGGCAGATATCCCTGTTGGTTCTTATGTGATCTCTGAATTCGGGCTTGGATTTGACGGGCTGATCCATTACTATAATTACGAATTTGATGAACTTGAACGAGAACTGGCTGTAAAAATCGGACAACATCTGAATTTGAATAAAGAACTTTCTGCTCCTTATGTATGTAAAGGGTCTGAGCTGCTCATCAATAAGCTGGGCAAGGGAATGATACCCGGTATTACGGCCACAGCTTCCGGATTTTATGGGCCCCAGGGTCGAACGTTAAGATTGCAGTCTAAAGATCCGGGTATAGAAGACCGGCTTGGGACCTTTGCATATAAAAATTATCGCATTACTAACTTTGAAATGGAGACTTCAGCTTTGTATGGTTTAGGGAGTATGCTGGGTCATGATTGCTGTACCTGTTGTGCGGTTATAGCTAATCGCATCAGTAAGGAATTCAGCAAAGATTATCACAAAGACATTGACGGCCTCATTCAACTGGTTCTCGAAAGGATCGTTTAAAATTATTCCCCGTACGGGATCCAGATATTTTTTATCTGTGTTGCATTACGTAAGA
>CAYHGN010000141.1:0-8578 GCA_964356005.1 uncultured Sphingobacterium sp. | reverse complement strand
TGACATTGCAGGTATTTAGACTACAATATTTGAAAGTTTTGGAATAATAAAAATTTGGGTTAGGGAATGGTAGATTTGGATTATTTATCGGCATTTCGGCGCTGAAGCACCGATATTTGTTCTCTTCTTGTCGCCTAGGTTTTCGGCTAAAGCCCAATATGAGAACCTAATCATTACCCGGAGCTAAAGCACCTGGCTATTGAGCGAGATGGTTATCTCAATGCTCAGTGTTTTTTATTTAATCATGACACTATTATGGTCCTTCAATAGGCTCCAGCTTTAGCTGGAGTTAATGAGTGTGTTCGTTTTCGGGCTTCAGCCCAATATGCAGGGTGGTGTGAGGATCTATAACATTGGTCTTTAGCCCAATCCGAAAACTGAATCATCACTGCAATTTTATTTTAGTGTCCTTGTATTCCGATGGATTCGTTAAAGTTTTTATGGCACGTTACTAGCATATTCAGGATTTGTTATTGCAATACTATTTTTTATAAATCACGGCAAGCAATTATTATACAATGCGGACAATACTTCTGTTCCTGTTATTTTTGTATGTTCTGACTTTATCTACCAAATATGTCTTGAAATAAAATTTTTATGAAATAAAATTATTTTTGGGTAGTTTGAACAAATTCCCAGGAAATAATCAATCCTTTTATTGAATGAATAAATGACTATGAAAAAACTACTATCAGGCTTTATTGCCATTTTATTTCTGACAGCATGCGCAGTTCAGAAACCGGAGCAGATCATTAAAGAAGATGAGGTAGCCAGATTGATAAAAACCCTTTCCTCTGATGAAATGGAAGGCAGGGGTACTTTTACACCTGGAATTGACAAGGCTGCAAAATTCATTGAAAATGAATTTAAACTTATTGGCCTGAAGCCACTTGATGGAGATAATGATTTCAGGCAGGACTTTATGGTCAGGAGAATTAAACCCGAAGCTATACAGGCTACCATAAATGGGAAATCAATTGATCAGCAAAATGTTCTGCTTATTTCAGATCTGTTAACTTCAGATTTTGATCAAAGCTCTGGCAACAAGGTCATACTTATAGCTTCCGGAGATCAGTTCATTCAAAAATACAGGGAAATAACAGCGATGAAATCACCGGTTCTGGTACTGGTTGATAATCAGCATACTCAGATGTTTAAACGCCTTAAGGATAATAGTAGCCGCGGGCGTATAGTTGAAAAGCAAAATCAAACGGCAGCTGCGGTATTCATCCTTGGAGAATTGGATGCAGCATCGTATAAAGTCAGTTTCAGCAATAAGATTGAAGAAATGCCTTTGTTTAATGTTGCAGGAATGCTACCAGGCAGGTCTAAGGAAAAAGAACTGGTTTTAATTTCAGCACATTATGATCATTTAGGTATCGTTAAAGAAGTTGATGGTGATGCCATTGCAAATGGTGCAGATGATGATGCATCCGGAACCACTGCTGTAATTTCACTTGCTAAATACTACAAGAAACTAAACAATAATGAACGGACCCTGATATTCGTTGCTTTCACTGCAGAAGAAGTTGGAGGTTTTGGTGCCCGTCATTTTTCTTCACTCTTAAATCCGGATGATGTTGTTGCGATGTTCAACATTGAGATGATTGGTAAAGAATCGAAATTCGGAAAAAATGCAGCCTTTATTACAGGCTATGAAAGGTCTGATTTTGGAGAGATTCTTCAGAAAAACCTCGCCGGAACCGATTTTAAATTTCACCCTGATCCCTATCCAACACAGAATCTATTTTACCGCAGTGATAATGCTACACTAGCAGCTCTGGGAGTACCTGCACATACTATATCAACTGATCAGATCGATACGGATAAATATTATCACACAGTGAATGATGAATTTGAAACACTGGAGGTGGCTAATATTCACTCAACGATCAAAGCGATTGCATTGAGCGCCAGAAGCATTGTGGCAGGGACAGATACACCGAAGAGGATACCGAAATTAAAGTATTAGTCTTCAACTTCTATCCAGAGAGTTAAGTCACAGGATATAACCTATGGTCACCCAAGCCTGATATTCTAAAGTATAAAAACAGCTTTTTTGGATGTAAAATAAGACCGCTTAGCCATGACGATATGAGCTTGCTTGGCTGGTGGTGTTATGAATAGTCTTTCTTTCCGAATTCCTGCGCCATTTCATACAAGAAAAATGTTAATTTTTTTGTAAAATCGTCAAGTTGCATTGCACTTAACTTTAGATGTCTAACGGTATTCCAAAGTTCCAACTGGCTTAATGGAGCTTCGCCCTCTACAAGATTCATTAAGCCTATATAAGATGCTAATGGCTTTCTTACTTCATGTGAAGTCATAAATAGCATTTCTTCCAATGCTTTTAAATATTTTTGTTTTTCATTTTCTGCTTTTTTCCTTTCGTCAATTGGTATTCTTAAGGAAAAGTATTGCACTATTTTTCCATCCTTGTTCTTAATGGGCAACACCACGGTTTCAACCCAGTAAAATGAACCATCACTTGCTTTGTTTTTAATTTCACCGTTCCAGGCAAACCCTTTTCCAATAGTCTTCCACATTGTTTTAAAAAAATCTCTGGAATGAAAACCTGAATTTAATATTCTGTGATTCTTTCCTAAAAGGTATTCTTCCGAATATTTCGAAATTTCGCAGAATTTTTCATTTACAAAAAGGATAGTCCCCTTAATGTCAGTAATTGAACAAATGATATGAAAATCAATAACTTACTGATATGCATTCAATAGCAATAGCAATTCCTTTTTTGTCTTGCCTGTCGTTTTAATATGTGTCATACTTTAAATACCGTAAGTCATACTGAATCACTCTAATGTAGATGATTGAATTAAATGAATAAAAAAAAGGGAAATACATTTCATAAATGTCTTTTTTAAAAATTCAGTGATTTTTTATCAGGATACATCCATCTGATCTTTCTGAACCAAAGAAATAATCATTTGCCGAAGAACAAGCAGGTCAAAGGGCTTACTTACAACAGCATTTACTCCAGCCTCCAAAGCTGCCAGCTGTTCTTCTTCCAAAGTGGTTGCAGACAATGAAATAATAGGAATGCTTTTCTTGGGCTCATCAAATTCTGTCCTGATCTTACGGGTGGCTTCCAATCCGTTCATAACAGGCATATGCGAATCCATCAGAATTAGATCATAATTTTGATCTTTTAAGCTTTCTAAAGCTTTGTAGCCGTTATCCACTACAGTTACATTTATTCCCCAGTCTTTAAGGATTTTGGCGATCATAAACTGGTTTATGCTATCATCCTCGGCTACCAATATTGAGATTTTATTAAGCAATGGTTCATCTTTATCCAACGGGCTTGTTACTGAAGTTTTTTCATTGAGGTACTGATAGGTGTTTGTAAATAAAAAAGCACTTCCCTTATTTAATTCGCTTGTTACGGATAAAAGGCCACCCTTTAGTTCAACCAGTCTTTTAACGATAGAAAGGCCCAAACCTGTACCCCCAAATTTCTGAGCTGTATGATCTTCTGCCTGTTCAAATGAATTAAAAATTTTGTCAATAGATTCAGCCGCAATGCCAATCCCTGTATCACTAACAGAAAATTCAAGATCTATTGTACTCTGTTTTTTATCCAATATCCGGATATTGAGGGTCACGCTACCTATTTTTGTAAATTTGATCGCATTACTCAACAAATTCATCAATATCTGATTCAGGCGTAATGAATCTGCCAGAATTATTTTCGGAATACAGGGATCGATTTGCAGATTTAGATCAATTCCCTTTTCATTAGCCAGATATTTCATTAAACCGGTAACAGTATCGCCTAATTCATAAATATTAGTTTCAGATCGTACAATTTTTAATTTACCGGCCTCAATTTTAGAAATATCCAAAATATCGTTTATTACTCCCAAAAGAGATTTAGATGATACATCCAGTAAATTAATCATGTAAGCCTGTTCACTACTTAAAGTGGTATTTTTAAGCAAATGAGTCAGACCAATAATACCGTTAATTGGTGTTCTGATCTCATGACTCATATTGGCAAGGAAATTTTCCTTGATTCTTTTCTCATGTTCAGCCAGTTCTTTAGCAGCTATAAGTTGTTTTTGAGAACGTTCCAATTCAGAGTTTTTCTGTTTTATTTCCCTCTGGGCTCTCACAATAGCAAGTAAGGAATCGAGTTTGGCGGTAGTTACGTAAGGGTCGAGAGGTTTATACAAATAATCTATAGCTCCGGAATCAAGCCCCTTGATCACATATTTGGTTTCTTTGGATATGGCGGTTACAAAAACTATCATAATATCCCTTGTTTTCGGATTACTTTTTAAAATCTCAACCAGTTCAAAACCATCCATTTCGGGCATTTGAACGTCTACCAGGGCGATAGAAATTTCATTTTCCCAGCATAGTTTTAACGCTTCGTTAGGGGAGGTTGTACTGATCAGATTTACATGATCACTTTTTAAAAGCGCTTCTAAAGATATAATATTTTCAGGTCGGTCATCAACAATTAGAATGTTTACGGGATCTGCTTCATTTTGATTCATAACTTATTCCAATAGATTTTTAACCATATATATTTCATTCATCAATTCTGAAATCTGAAGATTATTCAAAATCAGATCAATATTGGCTTTTTTAATTGCAGCCTGAGGCATAGTTCTCGATTCAGCACAATCAGGATCTTGTACGACTGTTAATCCATTTAGTTCAGAAACATATGCAATCCCTTCGGTGCCATCTTCATTTGCCCCTGAAAGCAATACCGCAATTACCTTTTCTTTATATACATCGGCTGCACTCTGAAATGTTGCATCAATAGCCGGGCGACAAAAGAGAACTGGTTCTGAATAATCCAATGACAATGAACCACCCTCTTCTACCAGCAAATGATAATCAGGAGGAGCAAAATATACAGTACCTCTTTCTATTTGCTCCTTATCTTCTGCAATCTTCACCTTTAGTTTACTGTTTAGATTTAATCGCTCTTCAATGAACGATTTATATTTACGGCCCCGGTGTATCACTATCAGAACGGGTAATGGGAAATTCTCCGGAAAATTTAATACCAAATCAAAAATGATAGAAAAACAACCTGCAGAACCACCTATCAGCAATATTTCTGCATTTTTTATTTTACTGACAATATCCTGAACTAGTTTATTCAATTTTTTGGTAAATATTTTCAATTTTATCAATTACCCTAAACTTACGGGCAAGTTCTTTATTTCTGAGAAATTCTTTAGAACCCAGACAAAGAAAGCCAAGTGGGCATAAACTTTCATAGAAAAGATTCAACACTCTTTCCTGTAGTTCAACAGTAAAATAGATTAACACATTTCTACAGGAAATAATCTGAAATTCGTTAAAAACACCATCTGATACCAAATTATGTATAGAAAAAAGAGTATTCTTTTTCAATGAGGCATTAATAGAAACTGCATCATATTGCGCTACATAATAATTAGCCAATGACCTTATTGACCCCGAAGCAATATAATTTTCAGAATTTTGCTTCATTCTTTTGAGATCATAAACTCCTCTTTTAGCAGTCTCCAAAACTAAGGAATTGATATCTGTTCCGTACAAAAAAGAACGATCATACAATTTCTCTTCGGTCAGTAAAATAGCAAAAGAATATAACTCTTCACCTGAAGAACACCCTGCATTCCAAACCTTAATTCGCGGATAAGAGGACAGGTATGGAAGCACCTTTTCTCTTACTGCATTAAAAAAACCGGGATCACGAAACATCTCTGTCACATTTACTGTTATTTCCTGCAAAAACTCCTCAAAAAAATCGCTGTCATTGATGATCTGTGATTTCAACTCAAATACTGTAAAACCCTTTATTAACATAATGCGAACCATCCGTCGCTTTATCGATGCACGGGAATAGCCGCTGAAATCAAACCCATACACTTTACGAATAAGACCAATGATTTCTTCTACCTGTTCAAGGCTTATTAACTTTGCAGTCAGCATGTCAGATCCAAATTATCAACTAAGCCAAACCCGCATCATGGAAATCAATTTATTTACGTCAATAGGTTTTGAAATATAATCATTGGCACCGGCCTCAATACATTTTTTCCTGTCATCTTTCATAGCCTTAGCAGTTAGAGCTAAAATGGGTAATTTTGAAAAACGTTTTTGCTTTCTAATCTCCTGCATAGCCTCATAACCATCCATTTCAGGCATCATAATATCCATCAATACTATATTAATTTCCGGATTTTCATCCAGCTTTTTCAGTGATTCCAGACCAGTATTGGCAATTTCTATCTTCATATTATATTCCTGTAATGCACTTGACAAGGCGAAAATATTGCGCATATCATCATCAACTATCAATACGGTTTTGTTCATTAATGATTTCTCTAAAGTGAGAACACTTTTTGTAATTACCGGAGAACTTTTAGCATCTCCTTTTTTTGTCGGATGGTTTAATTTATTCATAAAGAGATTTACTTCATCAAGCAACCTCTCGTTCGATTTATTATTTTTAAGAACCATGGCATGTGTATGCTTTAATACACGGGTCATACTGTCTCTATCTAATTCCAAAGCAGTATTAATGATTACCGGAATGTTTACAAGATTCTCATTTTGCTTGATTTTATCCAACAGTTCCAAACCTGAAATATCAGGAAGATTGATATCCAGGATAATACAATCAAATGAAATGTCTGATTCTAAGATATCCATGGCCTGTTTCCCATTAAAAGCCTGTTTTACTTCAACAGAATGCTCATTTAACTGTTGGCGCAGGTTTTCGCTCTGGATTTCATGATCCTCAATAATTAAAACTTTTTTCAATTTAAATTCCGCATTTCTGATCAGCTTATCAAATGCTTGATCCAGCTTTTTCTTTTCAACCGGCTTTTTCAGGAATCCGATAGCTCCCGACTGTTGTGCGCTGATCTGTTTTTCATCACCGGCCGACATCATATGCACCGGAATGTCCTTTGTTTCCGGATTTTCCTTTAGCTTCTTTAAAACTGCCCATCCATCCATTACAGGAAGCATAATATCCAATAGTATTGCATCCGGCTGATGTTTCAGGGCCATTTCCAACCCTGTATCCCCCTGGCAAGCCAATAAGGTTGTATACCCACGATTAAGGGCATATTCTTTTAAAACTTCTGCAAAATTTTCATCATCCTCAATAATGAGCATTACGTGTTCTTTGTGTGTATCCGAAAATTTTGCCGGTTCAGCTTTAGGATTAGCCGAAAATCCTAAAGCTGGTTCAACCAGGTTGATTTCAGAATCTGCTGAAGGCTGGAGGGCATATTCCTTGCTGAAATCTACAGGAACATAAAGCGAAAATGAACTACCCTCTCCCGGTTTACTTTCCAACTGAATCTCACCACCTAAAATATTAGTCAATTCACGGCTAATCGATAAACCTAAACCGGTTCCGCCATATTTTCGGCTTGTAGTTCCATCGGCCTGTTGAAAGGCCTCGAAAATTACCCTTTGCTTTTCAGCCGGGATACCTATACCCGAATCCTTAACTTCAAATTGTACAACCTTTTTACCCTTTACTAACTTGAGATTTTCAGTATTGTACTGGGTGCTGCTATTTGCCAAACGTATATTAACTGAAACTGAGCCATTTTGAGAGGTGAATTTGAAGGCATTTGAAAGCAGGTTTTTCAGAATCTGCTGTAGTCTCATACGGTCGGAAATTATATTTTCCGGAACATCCCCTTCGACATTGACTTGAAAATCGATCTTTTTTTTGTTTGCTACCACGTTAAATAAAAGTTCAAGATCAGTTTTTACAGTATCTACTCTTACTTCCTCAATACTCAGATCTATTTTACCCGATTCTATCTTAGCAAGATCCAGAATATCATTGATCAATTCAAGCAGATCACTGCCGGCATTATAAATAACGTCCGAATATTTGAGTTGTTCATCGTTTAGATTTCCAGCTTTATTATCATTTAAAATACGGGCCAGAATTAAAATACTGTTCAGAGGAGTTCTTAACTCGTGACTCATATTCGCCAAAAAATCTGATTTATACTGACTGGTCCGTTCTAGTTCCAAAGCCTTTAAACTGATTGCTTCATGGGCCAGTTCAATAGATTTATTCTTTTCTTCCAATTGTTCAGCATTTTCTTCAAGCTCAGAATTCATCTGTCTTAATTCTTCCTGCTGAACTCTCAGTTCTTCTTCGGATGCTTCTAAGTTATAGGTTTTAGCCAGCAGGCTATCGTTAATAGTTCGAATTTCTTCCTGCTGGCTTATTAATTCTTCAGTCTGCTGCTGCGTTTTTTCTAATAAATTATCTAAATGAAACCGGGTCTGTGCAGTATAAATTGCGACACCCAAGCTTTCCAGAACCATAGTTATAAAATCCATTTTAAGCTGGCTCAGCTCCGTAACAAATCCAAACTCAATAACACCAATTACGTTTCCATTATATAGAAATGGTTGAACCAATATAGTGTGCGGAGTAGCTTCGCCTAATGCAGAGCTTACTTTTATATAATCTGCAGGAACATTGGTAAAGACGATAGCATTTTTATCTAAAGCTGCCTGCCCAACCATTCCATCTCCCAGTTTAATTATATTTTTGTTCCCCTCACGAAAC
>CAYHGN010000140.1:0-8714 GCA_964356005.1 uncultured Sphingobacterium sp. | reverse complement strand
CAGCCTTAGGGCTTATCTGTTGAGCAGTTTTACGAATAAGCTGATAATAGATCCAATCATTTAACTGATGCTTTTCCTTATAGGCCAGCAACGAAGCCAGAACCGATTGATAATTGCTTTGATTTAGCTTTTGATAAAAATTCTGTACAGCCACGGCAGAAAGAGGGTCTGAAAAATCAATTTCTGATCCTGGATCTAATTCAAAATTGAAGGTTCCGCTATAAAATTCAAAGCTGAAATTTGTGGCCATAACTCTACCCGAATAGACACTCAGGAAGAGAATCAGGAGCAGTTTAAAGCTTAATTTAGCAGCAGAAGAATTCATTTAGTAATTACTTAACATTAAATTTACATAGAAATAATGTTAAATTAATATACTTATTCTTCTTTTTCGAAATTTTTGCTCAGTTTTTCCAGCATTTCTTCAGGGATCTTCCTAAGATCTACCACTAAAAAACCATCCAGGCAGTCTGAAAATTTAGGGTCAATATTGAAACTAATGAGCTTCGCATTTAAGGCAAGATATTGTCTTAACAATACAGGAACCTTCATTTGAGAGCTTTCAATCTCTGAGATCAGACTGTCCAGGTTTTTAAGTGATTCATGTGATTCCAGCAGTAGATCTTTATCAATTTTTGAAAAATCAAGTTTGAACTTTTTGCGGGGTCTGATATATTCTGCCAGTTCATGGTCAAAGTGATTTTTATTGATAAAATCAACAATAAGCGATTTGGATAGTCTGGAAAAGTTATTACTTATACTTACTGGACCTATCAGGTATCGATATTGCGGATTCTCTAACAGGTACTTTAAAATTCCCTTCCAGAGGAGGAACAAGGGCAGTGGTTTTTGTTGGTATTCTTTTCGTATCCAGGACCTGCCTAACTCCAGGCTCTGGTGTAAAACAGGATAAAACTCCTCCCTGATTTTAAAAAGTTCATTCAGATAAAAGCCCCTTTTGCCGAAACTATAAAAGATTTCGTCTCCCTTCCCAATTCGGTAGGCACCAACAATCATTTTACTTTCTTTATCCCAGATAAACAAATGATTGTAATAAATATCGTATTCATCCAGATCGCTTGGCTTATTGGTGCCTTCACCAACCTCCCTAAAAGTAATTTCCCGGAGTCTGCCAATTTCCTGAATGATATTAGGTAATGCTGAACTTGGTGAAATATAAATCTCATAGTTCTTTTCTGTCCAGATCTTATAATCATTGAGACTTTCTACTTCTTCCTCCAGTTTGTGATTATCAATTGCTAGTACAATGGCTTGGGGTGTCTTTTTTACTTTGAAAAGATTTCGTGGATTGAATATATTCCGGTGATTTTCAAGCCCTGCACCCAATGCATAAGTTTTAGCCCGCATATAGTCGAGTAATTTTGCAGGGTTTTGCTGAAAATTCAGGTCAGAGGGTAATATTGCTTTTCCAATTCTCAGCCGGATGGTATGCCCGCGTTTATTAAATAACTCTGAGGGTAATTTTGCAGTTCTTAATGTGGGATGGATAAAACTTAAAAGATTAAACAGAAGTCCGTTATTGCCATGAAAATAAATTGGAACAACAGGCACATCCGCTTTGGCGATTAGTTTTCCAACCACCGGATGCCATAGTCTGTCTGTGATTTGCTGGGTATCTGCTTTAAATGTCGAGACCTCACCAGCCGGAAATATCCCGATAGGCGTTCCCGATTGAAGCAATTCAAGGGTTTGTTTGATACCGCTGATACTGGATGAATGCTCAATAGTTTCGAAAGGGTTTACAGCGATAAAGTGTTCACTTAAATTTGGAATTTTTTTCAACAAAAAATTAGCCATGAGTTTCGAATCCGGCCTCATCATAAACATGATTTTTAATAAAATAAGTCCTTCAATTCCTCCGTATGGGTGGTTAGCAATGGCTATAAAAGCGCCATTTTTGGGTATGTTTTTAAGCTCTTTTTCATCAAACTCAACCTTAATTCCAATGACTTGCAGTATTTTATCTATGAAGCTTATTCCACTAAGATGCTCTGCTTTTTGAAAAACCTTGTTGACCTCATTAATTTTCATGACTTCCATTAAAATGGAAGCCAATCCGGGCATGTAAATTTTGTTGAGTTTGGTTGCCTTGGAAAAATCTTCTTTGGTGATAATTTTCATTTGAAAACCGATGGGATTGTTCAGGTTTGAATTTCAATTCAACCTCAATGTACTGATTTATTAATAGATTTTTTTTGCAAAAATCTGGAATCCGGACTTAGTTAATTAAAATATTTGAATTACTTTTATGTTAAATCTGTGACTTACTTGATCCCCCAATACCGTCTATTATCCTCACGGTAATCTAAAGCAAGACAGATCTATTTTTGCTTTTATCAATTAAAATCAGGTCATGTATCGTTTCAAAAATCAGCTCAGGGCATACTTTAGCTTTTCTAAAAAAGAATTGAATGGCATATTTATACTTTTTGTACTCATGATGATTGTTTTAATATCAGCTAATATGTTTCCACTGTTCCTTGAAGATCAAAAATATGATTTTGAGAGTTTCAGACTTGAAGCTGCACGTTTCAGAGCCTCAGCTGCTCAAAGTGAAAGGGAACAAAAGCAGAGCAGAAAAATGCCGGTATTGAGTTTGGTTAAGCCACACTATTTCGAGTTCGATCCAAATGGACTAAGTGATGAACGCTGGTTGCAGCTTGGATTATCAGTTAGGCAGATTCAGGTAATTCGGAATTATGAATTGAAAGGTGGCAAGTTTTTCAAAAAAGAGGATTTGCAAAGGATTTATTCAATATCACCTAAGCAGTATAAAATGCTTGAACCATTTGTACGGATTAACAATGCCAATTCACTGAAAGATTCAAAGAATTTTAACAAAAAGTATAAGCCGGCAAGTATTCCGATTCGTGCCATTGCTGCCATCATTGAATTAAATTCGGCTGATTCAATGCAACTTGAAAGTGTTCGCGGGATAGGTCCGGCATTTGCCTCCAGAATAATCCGATTTAAAAAGCGTTTAGGCGGTTTCTATAGCAAAGAACAATTGCTTGAAGTATATGGAATGGATTCTTTGAAATACAATCATTTAAAGGATTTGATTGAGGTAAATGCCGGGTTAGTCAGCAAGATTAATCTGAATACCTGTACATTTGAAGAAATTAAAAGGCATCCCTATTTGACTTATAAACAGATAAATGCCATTATACAATACCGTTCACAACACGGACCATTTAAAACTATTGAAGATTTAAGGAAAATTGCGATCCTGAATGAAGAAATTATCCGTAAAATTGAACCATATATTGCTTTAAACCCATGATTAGTACTAAACTCGAAAACGCCATAAGAGACATTGCAGATTTTCCAAAGCCTGGTATCGTTTTTAAAGATATAACCCCAATATTGAAAAATGCCGTTTTATGCAGCGAAGTAATCGATGAATTTGTAAACCGACTGGAAGGTATTCAGATAGATGTGATTGCAGGCATTGAAAGCAGAGGGTTTTTATTCGGGCTGATGCTTGCCAACAGGCTGGGGGTCCCATTTGTGCCAATCAGGAAGAAAGGTAAGCTGCCTTTCAAAACTGTAGAAGAGCCCTGTGAGCTGGAGTATGGATCGGCAATTCTCGAATTACATACCGATGCAATTCATCCAGGGCAAAAGGTATTGATACATGATGATTTGCTTGCAACAGGCGGAACTGTGAGTGCAGCAACACGACTGGTTCAAAAATTAGATGGGGAAGTTACCGGCTATGCTTTTGTGATCAGCCTTGATTTTCTTAATGCCAGAGAAAAGCTGAAAACTGTTTCTGAAAATATTATTACCCTTGTTTCGTGTAAATAATTTCTGACGAAGTTCAAATATAGCTGTATCCCTTAAACATTTGAACCGGGAACCGATTTGTTCTGATCTATTCTCAATTTTTCTGAATGAAAATGGGTACTATAATTGCTATACTTGTAAACTAACCAACGAATTTTATGCAAACAATTACAGCACCCGAATCATCGGGGATGAATTTTAGTTTATCTGAAAATCAGCAGATGATCATTACCATGGTACGAGATTTTGCCGAAAAGCATATCCGTCCGCATGTTATGGAATGGGATGAAGCACAAACCTTTCCTGTAGAAACGTTCAAAAAATTAGGTGAACTTGGGTTGATGGGAGTCCTTGTTCCTGAAGAATACGGCGGTTCCGGATTAAGTTATTTTGAGTATGTCAGTGTCATTACAGAGATTGCAAAAGTCTGTGGATCAATCGGACTTTCTGTTGCAGCACATAATTCTTTATGCACTGGGCATATTCTGGCCTTTGCAAACGATGAACAAAAGCTTCACTGGCTTCCAAAACTGGCAACGGCCGAATGGATAGGAGCATGGGGTTTAACTGAAGCCAATACCGGTTCTGACGCAATGGGAATGAATACTACTGCAGTTCTGGATGGCGATCATTACATCGTTAATGGTTCAAAGAACTGGATAACACATGGTAAATCTGGTGATGTGGCCGTTGTGATGGTAAGAACCGGCGAAAAAGGGGATTCCAGCGGAATCTCAGCACTCGTTATTGAGAAGGGGACTCCAGGTTTTACACATGGCAAGAAAGAAAATAAACTCGGAATGCGAGCATCTGAAACAACCGAGCTCATATTTGATAATTGCCGGGTTCCAAAAGAAAATCTTCTGGGTAAAGAAGGTGAAGGCTTTAAGCAAGCGATGTACGTTCTTGATGGAGGAAGGATTTCTATTGCAGCATTGTCATTAGGAATGGCAAAAGGTGCCTTGCAGGCGGCTGTTTCTTATTCAAAAGAACGCTATCAGTTCGGTCAGCCGATCTCCAGCTTTCAGGGTATTTCTTTTAAAATTGCCGATATGGCTACAGAAGTTGAGGCAGCAGAATTGCTTATTATGCAGGCTGCAGATCTCAAAAATAGAGGGAAAAATGTAACCAGGGAATCTGCCATGGCAAAATATTTTGCCTCTGAAGTATGTGTAAGAACTGCAACTGAAGCAGTACAGATTTTTGGAGGTTATGGTTATACTAAGGATTTCCCGGTTGAGAAATTTTACAGGGACTCAAAACTGTGCACAATTGGTGAAGGTACCTCCGAAATACAGAAAATAGTTATCGCAAGAGAGATCCTGAAATAAAAATTCCGGATTCAGGGTCAGCTATATACTGGCCCTGAACTGGTTTAATGTGGCCCGGAATATTTCTTTTCTGAACCAAGGGTATAAATGCAAGGTTTTCATTCCCAAGAAAGTGCGTTTTCGAAATATTTTCTGCATTTTCACAACACCATGAAAATCATAGATTTTTTCAAAAGCCTGAATCAGTCTGCACAAAAAGGAGTGACCGACCCCATCATTAGGGCAAGAATCAACATCCTTTACTACATGATGAGCCTTACAGTCCTTTTCGGGCTGATTCTAACAGTTGTTTATACTATCAATGGACCCCCACTCCAATTGATCAGAATTTTGGTTTTGATGGGATCTCTAATCTATGGATTAAGACAACTAATCCTCTATAATGATTACAAGCCCTCGGCACATATTGTACTTTTGATCATCAATATGCTGGTATGGTCTAATATTTTTCTGGTTGCCAATGCAATCAGTATTGTAACCGTACAGTATATTTTGCTTTCAAGTACTATCAGTTTTTTCTTTCTTAATGCACGCTGGGGAATATTTTATTCCCTTCTCTCTTTGTCCCCTGTTCTTCTATATTTTTCACTAAATGGTATCAATGATTCAGCAGCTTTTATAAGCTTGATTATGGTAAGTTGGAGATGGAAAAGATCGGCTTTTACCCGGCTGAACTGATTGGACGGATACATAGTGGCTTGAAATATCAGGCCGACGAAAAGGGACTTTCATTTAGTCTGGATCTGGACGATAATTTGAGAGATGTTGCTGTGATTGGAGATCCTACCCGACTTTTACAGATATTATTCAATCTTGCCGGAAATGCCATTAAGTTTACATCAAAGGGTGAAATCGGACTTTCAGTGCAGCTTATTGATGCTGATAATGAATATGTTACCCTGGTATTTATAGTAATGGATACAGGGATTGGCATAAGTGCAGAACAGAAGGAAATTATTTTTGAACCCTTCACACAGGCATCCAGTAATATTACCAGAAAATTTGGCGGTTCAGGCCTGGGATTAGCAATAACCAAACAGCTTCTTGATCTTCACAGCAGTCATATTGAGTTAAAAAGTGAAGTTGGGGAAGGGACAACTTTTAAATTTGAAATCAGGTATAAAAGAGCCGGTTCTGCTGATGTGACGGTTAATTCCCTCCTGGAGGCGAATATGCTTGCAAATGAAGATATTACCTGGCTTAATATTCTTGTAGCAGAAGATAACGTGATGAATATCATGTTAATGAAAAAGCTTTTAACAAGCTGGAATATAAAGGCTGATTTTGCTTTAAATGGATTGGAGGCTTGTGAAATGGCTAAGGAGAAATTTTACGATATAATTCTAATGGACATTCACATGCCTGTAATGGATGGCTATGAATCTACTGCAAACATCATTTCATTTTATGAGGATAAGCCTCAAGTCCCATATATAATTGCCCTAACTGCTTCTGTAGCTAATGATATTTACAATAAAATTAAACTTGCCGGATTGAATGATTATGTGTCAAAACCTTTTAATCCTACTGAACTGAAAAATAAATTAATCATTCTGGCCAGGTTAAAATCAAAATAGGATTTATTTTTTTTCTATTCTGTTAATTTGTGTTTCTGAATTCCCTAAGGTCTATTCTCTTATAAACATCAGTCGATTTTTTTATTTTTTTCTTAAATTTTATTTTCAATATTTTTTGTAGATTTGCAGTCCAAAACCGAAAGGGGGTATCTGTATATTATGATCATTATCAATGTAAAAGACGGCGAATCATTAGATAAAGCACTTAAACGCTTTAAAAAGAAATTCGAAAAGACCGGTGTATTAAGAGAACTTCGTAGCCGTCAGGCCTATGAGAAAAAATCAATTACCCGCCGTACTCAGGTTAAAAAAGCTATTTATAAGCAAGGATTGAACATCGAAACTGTTTAATTTTTCTTTTTTAAAAATATTCATAAACTATTTGTATATTCAATTCGTTGGAGATGCAAATAGTTTTTGATGTTTATAGCGCAATTCATACAATACCTGAAATTTGAAAAACGGTTTTCCCCACTTACCGTTACAGCCTATCAAAAAGACCTAAATCAATTCCTTGTTTTTTTAGCCGTATCCGAATCAGAATTATTAAATACGACACACCAGCAGGTACGAAGCTGGATGGTTTCACTCATGGATCAGGGCAATGAAGCAAAAACTATTAATCGTAAGATTTCGAGTCTTCGTTCACTATACAAATTCCTTCAGAGGAATGATCTGATTATAACGAATCCAATGACCCAGGTCAGAGCACCAAAGATTCCGAAACGCTTACCTGTGGTTATTACCGAGCAAAAGATGGACACACTTTTAGACGGAGGATTCGACTTTAGTGATGGTTTCTCGGGTTTGCGTGATCGTTTGATTATCGAGTTGTTCTATGGTACAGGAATCCGACTTGCAGAACTGGTGGGTCTCAAAGATGAAGATGTTGATATTTATGAGCAGCAGATCAGGGTTTTGGGTAAGCGAAATAAGCAACGTATAATACCAGTTCACAGTTCTCTGGCAAAGCTGATTGCCGATTATAAATTTCAAAAATTAAGTCAAAACTTTGATAACAAAGGAAGCTCATTGATCGTTACAGATAATGGAAAGGATGTTTATCCAAAGTTTGTATACAGAACGGTTAAAACTGTTTTATCCACTGTTTCAACACACGATAAGAAAAGCCCGCATATTTTGAGACATAGTTTTGCAACATCATTATTAAACCGGGGTGCTGATTTAAATGCAATCAAGGAATTATTGGGGCATTCCAGTCTGGCTGCAACGCAGGTTTATACCCATAACTCAGTAGAAAAGCTTAAATCGATCTATAAGCAGGCACATCCTAAAGCATAATTATTTATGGAATAATTTGACTAAACTATAACAGAGTACCCCCGTATTTCCGGGACAAATATGTTAATTTTATATAAACAAAAAGGAGGCAATATGAAAATCAGAGTGCAATCAATCCATTTTACAGCAGACGTTAAATTGCTGGATTTTATTCAGAAGAAAGCAGATAAGCTGGATCAGTTTTATGATCAGATAATTGGCGGGGATGTTTACCTCAGATTAGAGAAGACGGAGGATGAAGCCAATAAGATTGCAGAGATAAAACTGGTAATTCCGGGTAATGACCTCTTTGCAAAAGAGCAGTGTAAGAGTTTTGAAGAGGCAACAGACAGGGCAATGGAATCCCTCAGAAGGCAGCTTGATAAACATAAAGAAAAACTTCGTTCACGCCTCAGCAATCATAAAGAGGTGAGTTTATCAGACGAAATTTTATAATTTTATAATTACTAAAGCCCTAATTATTAGGGTCTTTTTCGGCAGTCAAAACGACTGCCGATTTTTTTTTGTAAAAAATTTTGTCTGACCTTAAATTTTCGTAGATTTGCAGTCCATTTCAGAGGGGGGTTATAATTAATGATAGCCAGGCTGAGCTGGAAAGGTTCTTTAAAGGTATTAATAGTTTAAAGGTTTATACATTTCGCCTCCTTAGCTCAGCTGGTAGAGCAACTGACTTGTAATCAGTAGGTCATTGGTT
>CAYHGN010000139.1:0-8813 GCA_964356005.1 uncultured Sphingobacterium sp. | reverse complement strand
ATTAAAAACACGTGAAGGCAATGATTTTACCCAGCTTTTCTTTAGTGATAATGGCATTGGCATTAATCTTGATAAATACGGAAATAAAATTTTTGGCCTGTATCAACGATTCCATACAAATATTGAGGGTAAAGGTCTGGGTTTATACATTATTAAATCTCAGATTGAAGCTATGGATGGAAAGATCGAGGTTGACAGTTTGCCTGAAGTAGGTACAACTTTTTGTATTTATTTCAAAAAAATCAGAAACACTGAGGCTTAATGTCAGCCTCAGGTAATTTATCAGTGACAGATCCTTAAAAAGACAAACAAAAATATATTTAGAATATATTTATAATAATTGAACAATTAATAAAAAAAATGAAGAAACTATTCTCTTTTACAATCCTTTTAGCTGGTACCATCCTTATGATGGCTTTTAACCCAATTAAAGAAGATGTTTACAAAGTTGACGCAGCAAACTCCTCCCTTGGATGGTCAGCAAAAAAAGTTGGTGGTGGCCATACCGGAACAGTAAAAATCACAGAAGGCAGCCTGGTTTACAACGGAAAATCTTTGCAAAAAGGAGTATTTCTTATGGATATGTCCAGCATTACCTCTGATAATGCCAGGGTTACTACCCACTTAAAATCGCCTGATTTCTTTTCTGCCGAAAAAAACCCAATTTCCAAATTTGAAATCACCAAAGTCACCGCAGCAGGAAAGGAACGCGTTAATATCACCGGAAACCTTAGCATCAAGGGAATTACTCATCCTCTGACATTTCCTGCAACAGTAAAGCAGGGAAAGGGAGTGGTAGTTGCGGCGGCCTCTGGAATCAAAGTTGACCGTACAAAATATGATATCAAATTTCGTTCAAAAACCTTTTTCGGTGACATTGGCGATAAAGCAATTGATGATGAGTTTGAGCTGAATATTAATCTGACAGCTAAGAAAAATTAGATCAGAAAAAGGAACAAAGAATAAGGATTAAGGAATAAAGACAGATCATAGTACAATGTCAAATGAAGACATAATAATAGTCTTTATTCTTTGCTCCTTGATCAAAATATTGTTGCCAGTTGTCTGTTGTCAGTAAATTGTGCTAATTGTCAAATGAGCAGGTAATGTCTTTAATCTTTGTTCCTTGATCAAAATATTGTTGCCAGTTGTCAGTTGTCTGTTGCCAGCATATTGTGCTAATTGTCAAATGAGCAGCTAATGTCTTTAATCTTTGTTCATTGCTCTTTGTTCTTATTACAAATCTCCAATGAACCAGAATTTATCTTGATTCTTGGTTCTTGATACTTGATACTTGGCTCCTGGTTCCTGGTTCTTGGTTCTCCTTAAACTATCCTGAACGCTTCATTCTCATACGCTATTTTTGCAATCGCCCTGCTTTTTGCATGGTAGAACAAACATTCCCAATGCTCTTCTGCAGCCCGTTTCCCATATTCCTGTCTTAATTCCATAGATTTTCTTCCATCAAAATCATATTTAGCAATAAATTTCCTCAACAACTGTTCAGGCTCAGGAAGAATATCTGCTCCAAAAAATATCGTTTCTTCATCTTCCCTGATAAGGAAAACCTGATGATATTCGCAATGTCCACCAGTTAATTCAAAAGCTATCTCCCTGTTAAATTGTCCGCTACCTTCAATAAAATGTACAGAGCCGCTGCGTTGAACGAAGTCAAAAATTTCTGTCCTGTAGGATAATGACGGTTTACTATAGGCTGCTTCCCACTCGCCTCTTTGAATCACATATTCGGCATTCGGAAAACTCAATGACACTTTACCATTTGTATTATTAACCATTCCACCAGCATGATCGTAGTGCAGATGCGACATCAGAACCAGACTAACATCCGCAGGATTGTAGCCAGCATTACGAATATTTTCATGTATGATGAGTCCACCCTGCTCATTTTGAAAGCCCAGCCCGGTATCCAAAATAATCAGATCATTCCCGGTTTCAACAAGAAAAGGCTGCACATAAACAAACAGGGAGGCAGGCCGGTCTTTGGGATTATGAATTGCAGGATCAAATGGAATAAATGTCTTTGAAATATCTACAGAATAAGATCCTTCATATAAGGCGAAAGCTTTCAATGTTCTTTGTTTATTAGGATGTTAAACTCTATTTTTACAGATTACTAAGGCAAAGATATGCAAAAAAGGTGGGTGGAAAGGGAGCTTGAAAACCTTGCAGCAATAGCGGAATTGCAGGAATCATTAAAAATTGATAGGGTTCTTGCCAGCCTTTTGGTTAAGAGAGGAATCAGGGATTACGAAGAGGCCAGAATTTTTTTCAGGCCTGAACTCAACAAACTTCCGGACCCATACCAAATGCAGGATATGGCAATCGCAGTATCCCGTATCAATCAAGCAATTACATCAGGCGAAAGGATTCTTATTTATGGTGATTATGATGTGGATGGAACCACGTCAGTTGCTCTAACCTTCGGTTTCTTTAAAAAACTTCATTCAGAAATTGATTTCTATATTCCCGATCGCTACCTCGAGGGTTATGGTATTTCTACCAGGGGTATTGATTTTGCCTACGAAAATGGTTATTCCTTGATTATAGCATTGGATTGTGGCATTAAGTCAGTCGATAAAATTGATTATGCAAATCAAAAGGGGGTAGATTTTATCATTTGTGATCACCACCTTCCCGGAGAACAGCTTCCGTCTGCAATAGCTGTGCTTGATCCTAAACGCAGTGATTGCAATTATCCCTATAAAGAATTATCAGGTTGCGGAATTGGCTTTAAGCTGATCCAGGCTTATGCTCTCAAGTACGATATTCCATTTGAAGAGGTATACTCTTATCTTGACCTGGTTGCTGTGAGTATTGCTTCAGATATTGTACCAATCACAGGGGAGAACCGGATCCTCGCCTGGTATGGTCTTGTCAAATTAAATACAAACCCATGTCAGGGCTTATTAGCTCTTATGAATATTTCGGGAAGAAAAGAAAACCTGACTATCACAGATGTGGTATTCACCATCGGACCCCGGATCAATGCTGCCGGAAGAATTGACGATGCAAAGCATTCAGTAAACCTGCTGATTGCTGATGACGAAGCAATTGCCATTGAAAAAAGCCAGATCATCAACACAAAAAATACGGAACGTAAAGAACACGACAGCAATATTACCGAGCAAGCACTGGCAATGATTGATGGTGATCCGCTTATGATTAATCGTAAAACAACGGTGGTTTATAATGCAGACTGGCATAAAGGCGTAATTGGGATCGTGGCTTCTCGGCTCACCGAAAAATATTATCGCCCAACCATCGTTATGACCTTTTCAAACGGTTATGCAGCAGGTTCGGCAAGATCAGTTGCAGGCTTCGACCTTTATGAAGCATTGTGTGAATGCAGTGATTTGCTGATCCAGTTCGGTGGCCATAAATATGCAGCGGGACTGACGATGAAAACAGAGAATATACCTGCATTTCAGCAGCGATTTGAGGAGGTGGTTTCAGCCAGTATTCCAGATGAACTCCTGATACAGGCAATAAATATCGATGCAGAAATTGATCTGAAACAGATCGATTCGAAATTCTTCAGGATCCTGAAACAGTTTGAACCATTCGGCCCGCAAAACATGGCCCCTGTATTTGTTAGCAGAAATGTTTATACTTACGGTGCAGCAACAATTGTTGGCAGCAATCATTTGAAAATGTGTGTGCATCAGGATAATATTACCTATTTTAATTGTATAGGTTTTGGTTTGGGGGAATACCTTGATCAAATCAATTCTGGAACGGCATTTGACATTTGTTATACCATTGAAGAGAATACATGGAAAGAGAAAAAATCGATACAATTGAATATCAAGGGGATACGGACAACTCTTCCAAACCAGGTACAATGATATTAAGAGCTGAGAACCTTGTAAAAAAATATAAGCAGCGAACTGTTGTTAATAATGTTTCCTTTCATGTTTCGCAGGGAGAAATTGTTGGTTTACTTGGGCCAAATGGGGCAGGAAAAACAACCTCCTTCTATATGATTGTGGGGCTGATCAGGCCTAATGAAGGCCATGTATTTCTGGACGATAAAGATATTACAGAAGATGCAATGTACCGCAGGGCTCAAAAAGGCATTGGATACCTTGCACAGGAGGCTTCAGTTTTTAGAAAACTATCAGTTGAGGATAATATCAAGGCTGTACTTGAGATGACTAAACTCAGTAAGGAAGAACAAAGGGATAAGCTTGAACAACTGATTGATGAATTCAGCCTTCACAAAGTCAGGAAGAACCGGGGCGACCTGCTTTCGGGAGGAGAAAGAAGAAGAACTGAAATTTCAAGAGCACTTGCTGCTGATCCAAAATTCATCTTACTAGACGAACCATTTGCAGGCGTTGACCCCATCGCAGTTGAAGAGATTCAAAGTATTGTGGCAAAACTTAAACTGCGTAACATCGGAATTCTGATTACCGATCATAATGTTCAGGAAACCCTCTCCATAACCGACAGAGCATATTTACTTGCCGAAGGCAAAATTATGCTCACAGGCACCCCCCAGGAGATTGCAAACAATGAAATGGCTAAAAAGTTCTATCTTGGTCAGAATTTTGAACTGCGAAAAAAGAAAGTCTGAGCCCAAATAAGCCATAAAGCAGAATGACGATTGTAAATTCCATCTTTACCTGGATTATGAAAAAGCGGATGCATCAGATCGAGCTTTTCATAAAATACCCCTATGATGTTCAGGATGAATGGTTTCAAACACTTATCTCCACCGCCCAGCATACAGAATGGGGCAAAAAATACGGCTATTCATCCATCTATAATCAGGATCAATTTAAAGAACGGGTTCCAATTCAGAATTATGAATCACTGAAACCCTATATCGAAAAGATGATGAACGGTGAACAGAATATACTCTGGCCATCTGAGATCAAATGGTTCGCCAAATCATCAGGCACCACAAATGACCGGAGCAAGTTCATTCCGGTAAGTGAAGAATCACTTGAAGAGTGCCATTTTAAAGGCGGTAAAGACCTTTTATCAATGTATTGTGATAACCGACCGGATGCCAGAATATTTACCGGAAAATGTCTGGTATTGGGAGGAAGTCATCAAATTAATCAATTGAATACCGATTCCTGTTATGGCGACTTATCGGCAGTTTTGATAAAAAATTTACCTTTCTGGGCAGAATTCTACCGCACACCGGACATGTCGATCGCTTTGATGGATAATTTTGAGGAAAAAGTAGAAAAAATAGCCCGGGTTACTATTGATGTTAATGTAACCAATATTGCAGGAGTACCAACCTGGAATTTGGTTCTTGCAAAACGCATTCTCGAAATTACCGGTAAAAAAAATTTGCTTGAAGTTTGGCCAAATTTGGAGTTCTACTTTCACGGAGCAGTAAATTTTAATCCTTATCGCGAGCAGTTTAAAAAACTAATTCCATCAGATAATATGTACTATCTGGAAACCTATAATGCATCCGAAGGATTTTTCGGCATTCAGGATCAGCCCAATTCAGAAGAAATGCTCCTGATGCTCGATTATGGCATTTACTATGAATTTCTTCCAATGGAGGATCTGCATACCGATAGCCCAAAAACCCTCCGGCTCGACGAGGTGCAGCTGAACAAGAATTATGCTCTGATCATTTCTACCAATGCCGGTTTATGGAGATATATGATCGGTGACACGATCAAGTTTACCTCCCTCTCGCCGCATCGTATTCAGATCACCGGTCGCACCAAACATTTCATTAATGCTTTCGGAGAAGAACTGATCATAGACAATGCCGAAAAAGGACTTGCCAAAGCCTGTCTCGAAACACATTCAATCATCCGTGATTATACGGCCTGTCCGATTTATTTTGAAGGTGATGAAGTTGGAGGGCATGAATGGATCATTGAATTTGAACAAAAACCCGCTGATATCGAACGATTCACCGATCTTCTAGACAATACCTTAAGAGAAATAAATTCTGATTACGATGCCAAACGTTATAAGGATATGGCATTACGCCGCCCATTGCTGCACCTTGCACCTGATGGAACCTTCTATCACTGGATGAAAAGTCGAGGTAAGCTTGGAGGACAACATAAAGTACCGCGACTGGCAAATGACAGGGCCTATGTGGATGAGATACTAAAAATGCTGTAAGAAGTATTAAGAACCAAGTATCAAGAACCAAGAATCAAGATAAATTCCGGTTTGCTTGAGATTTTGTAATAAGATTAAAGATTAAGGAGCAAAGAATAAAGACATTAAATCTTCATTGGAAATTAGTACTATTACTGATAACCGACAACTGACAACATAATCGATTCCTAATCTAAATTCTGGACGAGATTTTTCAAAATCCTTGTTCCTTATTCCTTGTTCCTTATTCCTTGTTCCTTGCTCCTTGTTCCTTATTCCTTATTCACGTTCTTGGGGAACACCAGAGATGCCACAATACTCGTCGTAAGTATAAATAATATTACGAACAATGAATGCAGGGTTGTAAAACCCCATAATGTTAACCAGTGATGCGCAAGCATTTTGATGCCGATAAATACGAGCAGGAAAGCTAATCCTACCTTCAGATAATGGAACTTATGGATCACATTAACTAGCAGGAAGAACATTGATCTTAAGCCAAGAATGGCGAAAATATTTGAGAAAAATACGATGTAAGGATCTTTGGTAACCGCAAAAATTGCAGGAATAGAATCAACCGCAAAAATAAGATCAGTAAATTCTACAATAAGCAAAACAATGAAAAGCGGGGTGACCATTTTCTTACCATCAACCTTGATGAAGAATTTATTGCCTGCATATTCAGGATAAACAGAAAAATATTTTGAAGCAAAAAGCACGACCTTATGGTTCTCGGTATCAATCTTCTCTTCCTCATCCCTGCTCAGGAACATACCCACGCCTGTGTAAATAAGGAACGCGCCAAAAATATACAGAATCCAGCCAAACTCATTGATAAGGGTTGATCCCAGAAAAATAAAGAGGAAGCGCATCAAAACTGCGCCAATGATACCCCAGAATAATACCCGGTGATAATACTTTTCATCTACCCCAAATGCAGAAAAGATTAGTACCATTACAAAAATATTATCAACCGACAAGGCATATTCTATAACATAACCCGTAAGAAATTCAAGTGCCAGATTTTGATTATAGATAAGCAGGCTTCCTTCAAAATTACCAGGGATAAGGCTAATGTTATGGAGATGTTTGGCAGTTACTTCCTGAAGTATTTCAAAATTGCTGATGTCATGCAGTATTTCGCCATTTGTAAGCAGCAGGAAATAAAAACCTATCGCAAAACTCACCCAGATAAAACTCATGATGGCGGCTTCTTTCATACTCACCTTATGTTCCGTCTTGTTAAAAAGACCCAGATCGATGGCGAGCATCAGAATAATAAAAAGCAGGAAGCTGCCGAAAAATATAATTTCGTTTGACATGTTTATTTTTTACGCTCAGTAGTAAATCTGACCAGTTGCTGGAGGGAATCACGTGACTCGTTTTGCGGCAGTTCATTTAAAATAATAAATGCTTCCTGCTGATAAGCATCCATGCGGCTACGGGCATAATCAAGCCCCCCGCTATTACGAACAAAATCAATAACTTCAGAAACTTTATCCGACTCCTCATTATGATTTTTCACCAGATTAATAATCCTTCTTTTTTCTGAACTGCTTGCTTTATTTAAAGCATAGATCAGGGGAAGTGTGATCTTTTTTTCTTTAATATCAATACCCAGGGGTTTACCTACATCATCAGTGCCAAAATCAAAGAGATCATCCTTAATCTGAAAAGCAATACCTACCTTTTCGCCAAACAACCGCATTTTCTCAATTATTTCAGGATCAGCCCCTGAAGAAGCCGCGCCACATGAACAGCATGAAGCAATTAATGAGGCAGTTTTCTGACGAATAACTTCATAGTATACGGCTTCATCTATATCCAGTCGACGTGCCTTCTCAATCTGCAATAATTCACCTTCACTCATTTGCTTTACTGCATCAGAAACGATCTTGAGTAATCCGAAATCACCATTATTGATCGACAGCAACAGCCCTTTGGATAGGAGAAAATCACCTACCAGAACCGCAATCTTATTTTTCCATAGAGCATTCACCGAAAAGAATCCTCTGCGTTCGTATGAATTATCTACCACATCATCGTGTACCAATGTAGCTGTATGCAATAATTCGACCAAAGCTGCACCCCGATAGGTTGCTTCTGTTATTCCGCCACAAAGACTGGCGGATAGGAACACAAACATTGGGCGGATCTGCTTACCTTTTCGCTTGACGATGTAATGGGTAATGCGGTCAAGAAGCGGAACAGAACTCTGCATAGACGCTTTGAACTTTGCTTCGAAAGTTTCAAGTTCTGCGGCGATGGGCTTTTTAATCTCTTCGAGATTCAGCATTAATTATGGCTTGCTGGTAAGTATGAATTATTTTGCAAACATATTGAAAATGCGGGATTATTTCAGCACGAAATGAAGGTATTGACATTAAGATTTGATCTAAAATTTGTAAAATCCTGCAATATTTACAGAATTTTGATACTTTTGCATCCCTTCTGAAAGGAAAGGCCGCAGATCCGGAGAGGTGTCAGTCCGAAGGACTAATCTCTGTTGGTTGAGCAAAAGAATAACAATTAGGCCCAAATAAATTGGAGAGGTGTCAGTCCGAAGGACTCCTTCGGAGAGTGGCCGAACGAGCGAGCTTGGAAAGTTCGTGTACTAGCAATGGTACCGTTATTAATATATTTCTTCAATAGGTATATTTAATAATGTACTTCAGCTATATATTAAAAAGTGAAAAAAATGGGAG
>CAYHGN010000138.1:0-8831 GCA_964356005.1 uncultured Sphingobacterium sp. | reverse complement strand
CGGCCCCTCTGAAAATACCATTGATCAGAAACAAAAGCATAATAAAAATACTGCTGCCCATCATGATCTGGGTGAAGGCAGTCCCATGAGCAGCCGATTCTGCAGAGGCTCCCATCAGCATCAGGATATCGGAGGCATAAATAAATCCGGGTATACTGATGATCGTATTGATCAATATTGCGATCAGAATTGCCTGCATCCCTGCTTTGGAAGCTGCTTTTGGATCTTTTTCTCCAATTCGCCTTGCAACTACCGCAGTTGCGGCCATGCTGATACCAATGGCAATTGAATAAATGATGGTTAGTACAGATTCGGTCAGGCCAACGGTCTGGATCGCATAGCTGCTGTTTTCGAGGTGACCTACAAAATAAAGATCAACCAGGGCAAAGACAGATTCCATGATCATTTCGAGCACCATCGGAATGGCTAGTAAAAGGACTGATAATCGGATGCTTCCCTGAGTATAATCGCGCTCCTCTCCTTTTAGCGATTGTTTAATAATAGAAAATATAGCCGGAATTTTACCGGAATTTTGTACGGTTTGAGACATGATAAAAGAATTGATGATTAAAATCAGATATAAGCAGATAAAATCTGCTTAATTAATATTTTTGGAAGGGGAACCCTAGCGTATACGAAGGGTGGCTAATACTATCATCTTAATTAGCGTTTAAATTGAATAACAAATATATTATTTTTTTAAAATTAGAAACAAAAAACTTACACAACAAGCACTAATAATTTCATAAAAAAGATGGAATTATCTATCTTCGGCTTGTCAATTCAAATGTGCTTACAAAGGCTTTTTTGAATACAAAAAAGGCAGATTTTAATTAAAATCTCAAACAGGTCTGATCTAAAATTAAAAACAAATCAAAAATGAAAATTACAGTTGTAGGAGCCGGTGCAGTAGGTGCAACCTGTGCTGATAACATCGCCAGAAAAGAATTAGCAGAAGAACTTATTTTATTAGACATCAGAGAAGGTTTTGCTGAAGGTAAAGCGATTGACATGATGCAGACTTCAGCACTTTTGGGATTTGATACGAAAATTAAAGGTGTAACCAATGATTATGCTGCTACTGCAGGATCTGAAGTGGTTGTCATTACATCAGGATTGCCCCGTAAACCGGGAATGACCCGCGAGGAACTGATCGGCACCAACGCAAACATTGTAAAGAGCGTGACAGAAAACATCCTGAAACACTCTCCAAATACAATCATCATTGTGGTTTCTAACCCGATGGATACGATGAATTATCTTACACTTCAAACTTCCGGTCTTCCAAAGAATAAAATTCTGGGAATGGGTGGAGCATTGGATTCTGCAAGGTTCAAATATTACCTAAGTGTAGAACTGGGTTGTTCACCTGCAGATCTGAATGCAGTGGTAATCGGAGGACATGGTGATACGACTATGATTCCTTTGATTCATCATGCTACCTGGAACAGTATTCCGGTTACTCAGTTATTGACGAAAGAGCAGCAGGAAAGAGTAGTTTCTTCAACGATGGTTGGTGGTGCTACCTTAACCAAATTGATTGGTACTTCTGCATGGTATGCACCGGGCGCTGGTACTGCAGCAATGGTTGAGAGTATTGTACGTGATGAGAAAAAACTAATCTCCTGTGGTGTTGCCCTTGATGGTGAATACGGTCAGAAAGATATATCTCTGGTTGTGCCTGTTATAATTGGAAAAAACGGATGGGAAAAAATCATTGACTTCAAACTTTCTGATGCTGAGCAGGCTGAGTTTAGTAAGAGTGCAGATGCAGTAAGAAATATGAACCAGGTTCTTAGAGATTCTAACCTTATCTAAACGCTTAATGAGCGAAACAAGAGTTCCCTTAGAACTGGTAAATTTACACGACGACGGCTTCCACCTATTGGTGGAAGTTGTTGTTTTCGGGCAATCCTTTAATGTAGTGCTGGATACCGGTGCTTCAAAGACAGTCTTTGATAAAACAGTGATCGAAGAGCACATGAAAGATGCTGAATTATTGAGTTCAAAACTATTATCAACCGGTTTGGGAACAAACAGCATGGAGAGCCATACGATCATTCTCCCTGTTCTAAAGATCGGAAAATTTAAATTAAAGAATTTCGAAGCTGCCGTGCTCGACCTCAGCACAATCAGCCATGCTTATTCTAGCCTGAATCTTCCGCCTGTGATTGGAGTTTTGGGCGGGGATATTCTGAAGCGCTATCAGGCAATCATTAATTACAAAAAGCTGCATTTAAAACTTTTTCAATAACAGACAGTGATCAAACCGGTTAAAAATCATTAACTTGATTCAAATTTACCGGTATGAAATGCTTCCTGCTCATTTTATTATCAATCCTCACACATGATATCCTGGCTCAAAATATAAGCGGGAAATGGTACGGCAAAATTACCCAGGGACCCGGGGGATACAGTGAACTTTATGATCTTGAATTAAATCTGACTCAGAAGAAAAGTATTTGGGGAGATTCCAATGCCTGGATGGGCAATATTGTAAGGATACGCATAGGATTTTCGGGCAAAATGAAGGGCGACAGTGTCAAACTATATGAAAGCCTTGGCTGGATCCGTGAAGATGTTGTCCCGTGGGATTGGGTTGCCTGTATTAAAACCTATGAATTAGCGTATCGTACCGATGCTGCTTATGAATACCTGGAGGGAACCTGGAGCGGTATCAGCAAGGATAATCCGAATGAGGACTGTATTCCGGGCAAAGTAATTTTATCCAGATCCATTGAAGGTCTCAATAAATTTCTGGAACAGCGCAAAGACTCAGTAATCAATACAATTGCTGAGAAGTTGGAACCGGTAGCTCCGGTTTTAGTAGATTTCAATTCGGGTTTTCTCGAAACTGAACCAAAAAAAGTAACGGAAATCGATGTCTACAATGCTGATCTGCAGATACAGTTATTAGATTATTTAAAACCGGATAATGATACGGTATCAGTTTACTTAAACCGGGAGATTCTGGTAAAAAACATTCGCATTTCAAAAAGACCCGCACTGATTAATTTCAGGATTGATAAGCGAATTGTACTTCATGAATTGCTCCTTTATGCAGAGAATCTTGGCCTGATACCCCCAAACACCTCCGAACTTATTTTAATTGATGGCGAAACCAAACATAGGGTAATGATCGTATCTGATAAACAAAAAACTGCTGCAATATATTTACGGTATAGACCGGCAGAAAATAAAAGAAAGACCAGTAAATAAGGATTACCAATGAAATTTCCTGTTATACTTTTTATAATATTCGCTTCAGTTTCGGGTTTTGCACAGGATTTTAAAGGCGTATGGCTCGGCTATATGGACACCGATCTACAACATATTAGAACCCTGAACGTGAGTTATATTTTACATGTTAAGGAGCAGGATAATAATATTGTGAATGGTAAGGCATATCTCTATCGCGATAATCCAATTCGGGCTGAAGGGATCCTGGACTTTATCGGCGTAATCAATAAAAGTAGCCTGAGGATCAATGAACTAAAGATACTGCACTCCAAAATCCCAAGTGATACTTCGCGGTTTCTCTGTATCAAGGACCTTAAACTAGATCTCACCAGAGAAGATGGCATTGATAACCTGACCGGCACATTTACAGGCGTAGGTGAAAATTCAATTTCCTGCTATCCCGGAAATGTTTATCTGCAACGATTTACGGATGCAAACAAACAAAATATACCTCAAAACTATCTTACCGCTATCCTGCTTGATGCCCGGGATCCGAATGTGTTCCTGCAAACCAAACTAGCCCGACCGATTGTTATAGAGATAACTGAGAATGTAGTCAGGCTCGAACTAAAAGATTATCTGCGGGAAGATGGAGATGTTGTATCTATCTATCATAACCGGAGGCCATTCATCAAAAATCAGCTTATTGTGAATAAGCCTACAAACCATACACTTCGCTTGAACAGAAACCAGGAATTGCATGAGATCATTCTCTATGCCGAAAATTTAGGCAAGATCCCTCCTAACACTTCCAATATGAGAATTTATGATGGGGTTAAGGAACATCAGGTATTGATTCGGTCGACTAAGGAAGTAAGTGCAGTAGTCTATTTACGATATGCTCCTGAACCAAAAAGCCCTCCACAATAAGTGAAGGGCATATTTTTATTTATTAAGTATTGATCCAGTTAACCTCTTTCTTTTAATTGAGGGATCCATCCGGAATTAATAGCATTGCCTAATGTGCTTAAACCCGATTGTAGCGAATATCGGCCTGTGAATAAGGCTGTGTAGTATTAGCGTAAAGCGGGGCCTTCATTAAAAAAAGCTCAACAGCACATTTCCAAACAATAAAAACTTTATAATTCTGTATAAAATAATCTTAATCCCTATCCTTAAGCTATCAACCCAAAGCCTTTTAATTAGATATCAATACGTGCGTATTTAGCATTTTTCTCAATAAACTCACGTCGAGGTGCAACCTCGTCGCCCATCAGCATAGAGAATATATGATCACATTCTGCCGCATTTTCAATCGTAACCTTTCTTAATGTCCGGGTTTCAGGATTTAAAGTGGTGTCCCATAATTGTTCCGCATTCATCTCTCCCAAACCTTTGTAGCGCTGAATGTTTACACTCTCTTCTTTTCCTGCACCTTTCAAAGCCTGAACTGCTGCATCACGCTGATCATCATTCCATGCATATTGAAACTCCTTACCCTTTTTTACAAGGTAAAGTGGTGGCGCTGCGATATAGATATATCCGAATTCAATCAAAGCCTTCATATACCGGAAGAAGAAGGTCAGGATTAGTGTGGTAATGTGAGACCCATCCACATCAGCATCCGTCATGATGATAATCCGGTGGTAACGAAGTTTTTCCATATTCAGTGCCTTGGCGTCTTCGGCAGTACCGATACTTACTCCCATGGCCGTGAACATATTCTTGATCTCGTCATTCTCATAGATCTTATGCTCCATTGCCTTCTCCACGTTAAGGATCTTACCCTTTAATGGTAGAATAGCCTGGAAATTCCGATCTCTACCCTGCTTTGCTGTTCCACCCGCAGAATCTCCCTCCACCAGGTATAATTCACAGGCTGCCGGATCATTGTTTGCACAATCGGCCAATTTTCCGGGCAAACCGGAACCACCCATCACTGTTTTACGCTGAACCATTTCGCGGGCTTTGCGGGCTGCAGCTCTCGCTGTTGCGGCCAGGATCACTTTGTTGACGATCATTTTGGCCTCACGCGGGTTCTCTTCAAGGTAATTTCCCAGAATCTCACCAACTGCAATATCCACCGCACCCATCACCTCATTGTTCCCTAATTTGGTTTTTGTTTGTCCCTCAAACTGAGGTTCCTGAACTTTTACTGAAATTACAGCTGTTAATCCCTCACGGAAATCATCTCCTGTAATTTCAATTTTCATGTTCTTCAGCATCCCGGATTTCTCGGCATAGGCCTTCAATGTACGAGTCAAACCACGACGGAATCCGGCTACGTGAGTTCCTCCTTCATGAGTATTAATATTGTTTACGTAGGAGTGGACATTCTCTGTGTAGGTATCATTATACTGAAGTGCCATTTCTACAGGAATACCCTGTTTAATTCCTTCCACATAAATTGGTTCAGGAATTATTGAAGTACGCATTCCATCAAGATATTTAACAAACTCCTTCAAACCGCCTTCAGAGTAGAATTCCTCCTTCAGGAATACTCCATCATCGGTAGTTTCACGCTCATCAACCAGGGATAAACGGATACCTTTGTTCAAATAAGCTAGCTCTCTCAAACGGGCCGCCAGCGTATCAAATTTATATTCGGTAGTTAATGTAAATATCTCAGGATCAGGTTGGAAATTGACAATAGTTCCGGTTTTGTCACTTTCCCCTATTACTTTAACATCGAAAAGAGGCTTTCCACACTCATATTCCTGTGTAAATATTTTACCATCACGATGGACGATAACTTTCAAGGGCTTTGAAAGCGCGTTCACGCAACTTACACCTACACCGTGCAAACCACCGGATACTTTATAAGTGTCTTTATCAAATTTACCTCCGGCATGAAGAACGGTCATAACTACTTCTAGCGCCGATTTCTTTTCTTTGGTATGCATAGCGGTAGGGATTCCACGGCCATTATCTTCAACTGTAACCGAATTTCCCTTATGTATGGTTACGTTAATATCTGTACAGTAACCTGCCAGAGCCTCATCAATTGAATTATCTACAACTTCATAAACCAGATGATGAAGGCCTTTAAACCCTGTATCACCAATATACATGGACGGGCGTTTTCTAACCGCTTCCAATCCTTCTAATACCTGTATATTATCCGCTGAATAATTTGATTTATCTTCTGTTTCTTCGCTCATATATGATTATTACAACAAGGATCAAAAATAACCATTTTAGCTGGATTTTGCTACATTGTGGATAAATTAACAAGGCATTTGTTCCGCACTTTTATGCCCTAAATTAAATGATTGGGAAAATGGCACGAAAGTTTATATTTGCTTAAATTTTTATTATAAATTATGAAGAAATTAATTACAAGCATCAGTAAAATAGCAGTGATTTTAACACTATCAACAATAGTAGTATCCTGTAACAAAGAGCAAACAAAAAGTGCAGGAAGTACCGCATCAACTTCAGCAGGTACAGCTGAGGGTATTGTTTATGTAAATTCAGATTCTTTATTAAATAATTACGACTATTATAAAGCCGTAAGGGATAAATTTCAGGATAAATCAAAGAAAGCACAAGCAGATCTTACTGCAAAAGGTACCGCTTTTCAGCGTGAAGTCGCTGCCTATCAGCAAGGTGCAGCCAATTTAAGTGCTGAGCAAAGAGCAACAACTGAAGAACGTCTGGCAAGAAAACAACAGGAACTTGCTACCTATAATCAAAATGCAGGTAATGCACTTGCAAATGAAGAGGCCGCTGAAAACGACAAATTATACAATAAGGTATCTGATTATTTAAAAGTATATGCTAAGTCAAAAGGTTACAAAATCGTTCTTACCTATTCCAAATCAAATCCTGCGGTTTTATATGCAGATGAGAGTCTGGATGTAACCAAGGCTGTTGTTGATGGTTTGAATACAGATTATAAAAAAGAAAAAAAATAAGGCTGATTTAACAGCTCCTTTTTCTTAAAAACCCCGGCTAATCGCCGGGGTTTTTATTTTTAAGAATAATTTGAAGATGAAAGGATTTTGAGGATATTGAACGAATATGTCAGAGACAGTACTACACAATAAATTCATGCGAATAGCGATTCGGCTTTCTGAACAAAATGTCAGCAAAGCACTGGGTGGTCCTTTTGGTGCTGTAATTGTTAAGAATGGTAAAATCATTGCCAAAAGCACCAATAAAGTAACTCAAAAAAATGACCCGACTGCCCATGCGGAAGTTGCAACAATCAGGCTTGCCTGCAGGAAACTAAAAACTTTCGATCTAAGTGGCTGTGTGATTTACACGAGTTGTGAACCTTGCCCGATGTGCCTCAGTGCAATATATTGGGCTCAAATCGACTCGATTTATTATGCCAATACAAAGAATGATGCAGCAAACATCGGATTTAACGATCAGTTCATTTATGATGAGATGTGTCTTGATAAGGATAAACGACAAATAGCGATGCATCAGATCTTAGAGGCTGAAGCCAAATCAGCATTTGAACTCTGGGATCACTCAGTAATGAAAACAAACTATTGAATGAAGAAGATCAGCAGAAGGAAATTTATCTGGGGCGGTATCGGACTGATTACAAGTCTAACTGCGATTGATGCATTTTGGTATGAAAAAGTATTCATCGAGCTCAGTGAATATTATATGGGGAATGCAAGTCCGAAAGGCAGCAACCTCAAAGTCCTTCAAATCTCTGATCTGCACCTTCGAAGTATCCAGCCTAAACATCTTGAACTTGCAGCTCTTGTCAATAGTATCAAACCTGAGTTAATCCTGTTCACCGGGGATGTGATCGACCGGAATAAAAGCTTAAAAAACCTCGACAAATACCTGGCTCTTTTCGATCCTGCTATCCAAAAAACAGCTATTCTGGGCAATTGGGAATGCTGGAAGGTTCATCCACTCGAACTTCTTGATGTTTATAAAAAACATAATTGCGAATTAATTGTCAATCATTCCTTCCTTTACACATTTGGAAAAACCACAATTTCTGTTTCGGGGATGGATGACCTGGTTGCGGGACAAGCCGATTTCAATATGGCAATGGAGTTCTATCAGAAGTCAGATTACCATGTGTTGATGACTCATTGTCCGCAGCACAGGGATATTATTAAATCCCAGATGAAAGATATTCCGATAGACCTGGTGCTTTCGGGACATACCCATGGCGGACAGCTTAATCTGTTTGGATTTGCACCTTTCAGGCCATATGGCAGTGGCAAATATGTTAGCGGCTGGTACCGGGATGAATTACCCCATCTTTACGTTTCGAGAGGGATTGGCACAAGCGGCATTCCTATCAGGCTTGGCTCAAGAGCGGAGGTGACGGTGTTTAATTTTGAGAAAAGACTTGAATAAGATTAAGGAAAAAAGAGCCAGGAATCAAGCGCCAGGAGCAAAGAGTAAGGAACAAAGACAGGAACTACTCAATATCGAATTAAACTCCTTAAAACATAAATCAGACACAAATAAATCGAAAAATCAACTTGGACTATGATATTAATCATTATCAGTTAACTCAAATATATCCTTAATCCTTGTTCTTTGCTCCTTATTCAAAAATTGCCAGGAGCCAAGAATCAAGACAAGGAAATATGTAATAGATAATCAAAATTCCTTGTGACATAATTTCTTGCCACCGTCAGGTGTTCAAAAGGCGGAAATTCTCAATT
>CAYHGN010000137.1:0-9254 GCA_964356005.1 uncultured Sphingobacterium sp. | reverse complement strand
TTAAAAATTATACACCATAGCGTTAATATTCATTCCCGATCCTACTGATGCGAATACAACTCGGTCGCCTTTTTTAATCTGATGACCTTCAACCTTATTTTTTAATATCATATCGAGCAGGGTTGGCACCGTGGCTACTGAACTGTTTCCAAATTTAGAAATAGTCATAGGCATCACATCCATCGGCGCTTCCCTGATTCCATAAAGTTTAAATAGCCTTTTAAGGATAGCCTCATCCATTTTACCATTCGCCTGATGAACCAGAACTTTTTTCACGTCATCAATGCCCGTTCCCGATTTTTCCATGGTTTGCTGAATTACCAATGGAACATTTTTCAAGGCATATTCATAAATCTTTCTTCCATCCATTTTGATAAACTGATCATCTGATATGAGATCCGGATTACTGGATTTGCCGGAATAGAGGTAATAGGCTTCATCAGAAGTGTGGGTTTGTGTTTTATGCGCCAAAATACCTTCTTCAGTACCTTCCTTTCCTTCCAATATGGTTGCTCCGGCACCATCTGCATAAATCATGCTGTCACGATCGTGCGGGTCAGTAACTCTTGAAAGTGTTTCTGTACCAATTACCAGAACCCGTTTTGCATCCCCGGAACGGATGTAATAATCTGCCTGAATCATCCCCTGTAGCCATCCCGGGCAACCGAACGGCAGGTCATAAGCTACACAATCAGGGTTTTTGATTCCCAGTCTATGCTTAATTCTGGATGCCATGGTAGGCAAAACATCAACCCTGGTGCTGCCTGGAGCAATGTCCCCGAAATTATGTGCAACAATAATATAATCCAGTGTTTCAGGATCTGTTCCTGAACTTTCGATTGCATTTGATGCTGCAAAATATCCCAGATCTGAAGCCACATGTTCCTTATCTGCATATCGGCGCTCCTCAATTTCTGTGATGTCCTGAAACTTTTGTATGACTTCTTCATTCTCCCGTAAAATGGGTTCGCCGCTTTTTTCGTAAAAGCGATGTTCTGAAAAATCTTTGTTTGGTATGATGTTGGCTGGTACGAAACTACCCGTCCCCATGATCACAGACTTGATATTAGTGCTCATTAAAAGAAATTATACTGAATACTATATTGGTTTACTGTATTAAAGATACGTATTCTTTTTAAAATAAAAATTTGCTTAAAATAAATTAAGCTGTTTCCCGTTGGCCGGACTAAAATGGCCAAAATTATAGGGTCGCATGCTCCGGCCAGGCATGTATTTTTTTAAAGAAATATTAAAAAGACGATGAATGCTTTCGGCTACTTTGCCATCCCCACTGGTCCTTTTTCCCGGCGACTATCATTTAATTTCCCATCATGGCATTGTGCAATCAGATTCAATACTTTTTCAGCCCGGTCGGGGTATGCTTTATAGATCCAGTCTTTAAAGATCTCAGCAAGAGAGCCATCTAACCTAACCATTGTGAATGACGCACCTGACGCACCCGCTCAATATCATTATTTAAGCATTACGATCCTGACGAATTCAGGATCTCCTCTAGTATTAAAAAAATGCATTGTCAACCGATAGCCCTTAACTTGATGACATTGGGCACCCGCCCGGGCAGCAAGTTTGACAGGTTGCGGTATCTCATCACTGTTCAATCCGGGAATTATCGGTGCGCACATAAGCATCACCGGAATGTTGTCGTCAGCAAGACTTGCAATAAGGGGTAGACGACTATGAGCTGTTAAAAGAAAAAATGTCACAGGTTTGTAACATATAATAGAATTTGTATATTTATGTATCTTAAATAACCTATGAGGAATTTAATGTTGCTTTTAATTTAAGGATTTAAAAAAAATGCAAAAGATTCATCATGATTCCGACACTTTGATTGAACAGGAGCTACCAAAGTATTCTGATTCTGTTCATGTATCATTTAATAACCTCAATGTTGCAGCAAAAAGGTTTCAATCCGATTTAAACCTATATGTTACTTCAGATGGTGGTAAGCCTTTAAGTAAGGTATTTATAAGTATTGATTTGGCCAGTATAACTGCTGTTTCTGATCAATCGGGCAGGGTATGCATCAAAGCTCTTCAGGCAGGAAGATATTATTTGGATATTATTTCGCCGGGGTTTATTGCCAAAAGAATCCTTGTTTCTGTAGTTGAGTCAGGTTCCCAGGAAATATGTGCTAAATTAACGAGTAATATTGGATAGAATTATTATTGTCCAGACCATTTGTCAGGATTTACTGTTTCTGTTTAGCCTTCCAGCAAAAACACATACAATTCTTTTGGCCCGTGTGCTCCAAGTACCAGGGTTTTTTCAATATCAGCGGTTCTGCTAGGACCGGTGATATTGGAGATCATGCTTGGCAGATTTTCAGGATACTTTTCCTTCAGAAGTTTGAACCCATCTTTCAGGTCGAGCACCAGCTGAGAAGTATAGGCAATAACAATGTGTACATGGGGGTAGATACTCAATCTTCTTCCGGCAGCATTCCCGTTCGAAACCATGATGCTGCCATTCCGGGCAATAAGTGACTCACATTCTGTTATACCAACATCGGCATTTAAAAAATCCGTGTCGGTGCTGTAGAATGGGAACTCGTAGGTACTTAATAGTTTTTGTAATTTGGGTTCCCAGCAATAAATTTTTCGCCAGTTTTTTTCTTCTGTGAAGTGCAATAGGTTTTCGAAAAGTTCAATTTCATCTTCGCAGAACACAAAGTTTCCTGAAACAGCTGTTAATTGTTCTGCAAAAAGAGCATCCAGATGACCGTTATACTCTTCATATAGAGCTGTTTCTTCTAAGTTTGGATATGGGTTGTCGCGTTTCTCAAGAAGAGCCCTTCGGATCTTCTTAAGCATCTTTTCTTTAGAAGTTGTTTCTTTCATGAACAACGTTTTTTGAACCTGAAAAATGAAAACTAAAATTTCATTCTTCGGGGATAGGAACTTTATAAACTTTATATCGTTAGTCCTGAGACGATCTGTTTTCTGGAAGATCCATATTGTGATCTACCACGCCTTCATGTTCAGGATTTTCTTTTGGCTGTTCTGCCGGAATTTCTGTTTTAGTGCCATTTACAAACTCATCATAAGTTGTGCGGTTGTCAAACGGACGTTTACCCAAAATTTCTTCAAGATCAGACTGGAACAGGATTTCTTTTTCGAGTAATTTTTCAGCTAGTTTTTCCAAACCCTCACGTTTATCGGTTAATAATTGTTTGGTACGCTGATAAGCCCGGTCAATCTGATTTCGAACCTCGATATCAATAATTTCAGAGGTCTTTTCTGAATAAGGTTTGTTGAACTGGTACTCACCCTGAGTGTCGTTGAACGAAACATTACCAACTTTTTCGTTCATACCATAGATTGTTACCATGGCATAAGATAATTTGGTAATCCGTTCCAGGTCGTTCTGTGCACCTGTTGATATTTTATTAAAAACAATATCTTCTGCAACCCGGCCTCCTAAAGTCATACACATTCCGTCGAGCAACTGCTCTGTGGTGTATAAAAACTGTTCTTTCGGAAGGTATTGGGCATAACCAAGTGCTGCCACACCTCTGGGAACAATTGAAACTTTAACCAATGGATCGGCATGTTCCAGGAACCATCCTGCAATTGCGTGGCCCGCTTCATGATAAGCAACAATTCGTTTCTCTTCAGGAGAGATAATTTTGTTCTTTTTCTCCAATCCACCAATCACACGATCCACCGCATCCTGGAAGTCCTGCATGTCTACCGCTTCTTTATTTCTTCGTGCTGCAATCAGGGCTGCTTCGTTACACACGTTTGCAATTTCTGCACCGGCAAATCCGGGAGTTTGTGCTGATAATTTCTTGGCGTCAACTCCTTCAGCCAGTTTTAGTGGCTTTAAGTGTACTTTAAAGATTTGCTCACGCCCGACCAAATCTGGTTTATCAATGGAGATTTGACGGTCAAAACGTCCAGGGCGTAATAAGGCAGTATCCAAGACGTCAGGTCTGTTGGTTGCGGCAAGAATAATAATTCCACTATCAGTACCGAAACCATCCATTTCAACCAATAACTGGTTTAAAGTATTTTCGCGTTCATCATTTCCGCCAACAATATTGTTTTTTCCGCGGGCACGACCAATTGCATCGATCTCATCAATAAAAATAATACAAGGTGCCTTCTCTTTTGCTTGCTTAAACAGGTCACGTACCCTTGAGGCACCCACCCCGACAAACATTTCGACAAAATCTGATCCCGAAAGTGAGAAGAAAGGAACCTGAGCTTCACCCGCAACAGCTTTGGCCATCAGGGTTTTACCCGTGCCCGGTGCACCAATCAGTAAGGCTCCTTTTGGAATTTTACCTCCCAGATTAGTGTATTTTTTAGGATTTTTTAAGAAATCAACAATTTCCATCACCTCCTGTTTGGCTTCTTCAAGTCCGGCAACGTCATTAAAGGTAATCGTAACCTGAGATTCTTTATCGAATAGTGTCGCTTTTGATTTACCAATATTAAAGATCTGGCCTCCGGCACCACCACCTGCGCCACCACCCATCCTTTTCATGATGAATACCCAGAATCCTACCAATAGAAGTACAGGCAGAATAAATGACATGAACCAACCAGCCCAAGGACTTTCTCTGGATTCTGAAATTATCGGAGTACGCTGATTTATAGGTAGATCCTTCTCGGCTGCTACTATCTTGGATTCAAAACTTTCATAGGTTGCCTGAGTGAAAATATATTGCGGACCATTGGTAGTTGCATTGAAACTACTTTTATTGCGGACATCATCATATTTCTTCTGATCTAAACGATCTTTTTTGATGTAAACATCGACATTATAAAGGTCCCCATTTTTGTATGCGACCAACTTTTCAACATCACCGGGTTTGAGCATCTCATTCTCAAACTTTTGATAATTAATTGTTTTGGCATTATTTCCACTGAACATGTACTGAACCACAAATAGGCCCAGAATGATGACAGCATATAGCCACATGATATTGAATTTGGGTGCTTTGGGAACAATTTTTTTGCCGGGAATCTTTTTAATGGGAGATTTTTTATCTGTTTGACTATCTTTCATTTTAAGTATTTAGCTATAATCGTAATTTAATTACTGAATGTCAGGCACTTTTAAATGATTTCATTTCTGCATCACCCCAAAGATCTTCTATTCCGTAAAATTCTCTTTTGTCTGTTTTAAAAATATGAACTACTACATCGATGTAGTCAAGGATTATCCAGTCAGACTGCTGTAAACCTTCCTTTCTCCAAGGCTCGAGTTTTAATGCTTTAAACACCTCATCCTCAACACTTTGGGCAATTGCTTTTACCTGAGTGCCTGATTCAGCATGGCATACAACAAAATAATCGGCAATTGAGCTGTGGATGTTTCTCAGATCCAGACGGACAATTTCATTTCCCTTTTTCTCCTGTATTCCAAAAACAACGAGTTCTGAGATTGAAGTGGATTCTTGTGCAGTTTTATTTTTTACCATTAAAAAAAATTAGTTTTGTTGAATCTTAATAACGCATCTTAATTGCAAAATAATACTTTTTCAGGACTATTTATCGGTCGAAATCTAATTACTTTAAAAGAGGTAGACTCAACAAACACCTTTCTTAAGAATGCTTTGTCAAAATCTACGCCATTATTTGATGGCACTGTTATAATGGCAGACAGGCAGCTTGCAGGACGGGGTCAGTCAGGTAATTTATGGCTAAGTGAAGGAGGTAAAAATCTGACTTTCAGTATCCTTCTCAATCCTAATTTTCTGCCGATTGACAGGCAGTTTGACTTAAATATGGCCGTAAGCCTTGCGATAAACGATTTTTTTGATAAATACACATCAGGTAGGGCATTCATAAAATGGCCAAATGACAGCTATATAGGTAATAAAAAGGTTGGCGGAATATTAATTGAAAATATTATCCAGGGCAATACAATCAAACATGCCATAATTGGAATAGGGCTTAATATCAATCAGGATAAGTTTCCTGTGAATTTAAAGAATGTAACCTCTTTAAAGGAAGCTTTACATCAGGATTACAACTTACTGCATTTATTGGGTGAAATTTGCAGCATAATAGAAGCCAGGTATTTGCAGTTGAAAGCTGGAAGTGCAGATAAGCTTAGAGATGAGTACCTTGGTCAATTGTATTTAAAAGATGAATGGGCCCTCTATAGGATTGACAAACAAATTCAAAACGGAAAAATCCTGGGTATTACATCGATCGGACAACTAATTCTTGAGACATCGGAGGGATTGCGATATTTTAACAATAAGGAAATAGAATTTATAATTTAAGTGGATATGAAAAAACTTTTGGGCTTAATTTTTTTGTTTTTGTCTGTTGTCTCTCATGCACAGTTCCCTGATCCAAATGCTAAGATTTATGATCCGGTAAAATGGAGCTTTTCTTCCGAGAAATTAAACGATAAGGAATATAATCTGATTATTACCGCCAAAATAGAGAAAGGTTGGCATGTATATTCCCAGTTTATCGAAGATGGTGGGCCAATTCCAACTTCCTTTAAATTCAAGCCATCTTCTGATTACAAACTGGTAGCTAAGGTTACTGAGAGTCCAAAAGCGGTTACTGCATTCGATAAGAATTTCAATATGCAAATTGCCTGGCATCAGGATCTGGTTGCATTTAAACAGAAAGTTAGTTTGCTTGTTCCAAAAACAAGTATTGCCGGCACGCTTGAATTTATGGTTTGCAATGATGAGCGTTGTTTACCGCCTGCGGAAGTTGAATTTACTATTGCAATAGAAGGTGGATCTGCGCCAGTAGAAATGACAGCGGCGGTACCGGAATCAGACAGCACCTCATCAATAATTTCATCTGATTCAACATCTGCCGGTTTGCCTCCATCAAGCGGGGTTTCAATGCAAGCTGATTCAGACTCTTCAAGCGGTTCTTTGTGGGCTATATTTATAGCCGGGTTTATCGGCGGACTTGCAGCTTTTTTTATGCCATGCATTTATCCGATGATTCCTCTGACCGTATCTTTTTTTACAAAAAAATCGGGCTCAAGAGCTAAAGGCGTTCAAAGTGCAATAATCTACGGCTTATCCATTATTGTCATTTATGTTGCACTTGGTTTGCTCATCACACTTATTTTCGGTGCATCTGCCTTGAATGAAGCCGCAAGTAGTGCAACCTTTAACCTACTATTTTTTGTTGTTTTGGTCATTTTCGGAATCTCTTTCCTGGGAGCTTTCGAAATTACCCTTCCTTCTTCATTGGTGAACAAGATGGATGAAAAATCAAATCAGAATGGATTTGTTGGCCTTTTCTTTATGGCCTTTACACTGGCACTGGTTTCTTTTTCATGTACCGGACCCATCATCGGAACTTTACTGGTTGATGCAGTTTCCAAAGGCTCTTATCTCGGTCCGGCGATTGGTATGCTTGGATTTTCATCTGCTTTAGCAATACCTTTCACCCTTTTTGCAATATTTCCATCCTGGCTCAAAGAAATGCCAAAATCTGGTGGCTGGCTCAATACAGTTAAGGTTTCCTTGGGTTTTCTGGAGATAGCACTTGCATTTAAATTCCTATCCAATGTAGACCTTGCTTATCACTGGGGAGTTTTAAACCGGGATGTTTTTCTGATCATCTGGATTGTTGTCTTTGGATTATGGGCATTGTATCTTCTTGGTAAGATTCGTTTGTCGCATGATAACGAGATCAACTTCCTTTCACTGCCAAGACTGTTTTTCTCCATGCTTATCCTTGGCTTTACTTTATACATGGTTCCAGGATTATGGGGAGCACCATTGAAAGCGATCAGTGCATGGCTTCCTCCGCAGGTGACTCAGGAGTTTGATCTTTATTCAAACAGAGGTAATATTCAGGCTTCAGAAGCCAAAACATCCGGAAAAAAGTATGCCGGACTGTTTCATGCTCCACATGGTCTGGATGCATTCTATGATTATGAAGAGGGCCTTGCTTACGCAAAAAGTGTAAATAAGCCTATCCTGATAGATTTTACGGGATGGAGTTGTACCAACTGCCGTAAAATGGAGGCAAGTGTTTGGCCGGATAAGGAAGTTCTACGTCGGCTCAGAGAGGATTATGTTTTAATATCTTTGTATGTGGATGATAAAACAAAGCTTTCAGAGGCTGAAAAGTACGTTTCAGGCTTCAGTGGTAAAAAGGTAAATACGATCGGACAAAAGTGGAGCGATTTTCAGGCATCCAAATTTGGAACCAATTCTCAGCCATATTATGTTATAGCAAATCATGAAGGCACGGTGCTGGTTCCACCACAGGCATATAATCTGGATATCGGTAATTATGTTAATTTTTTAGACAAGGGTAAAATTGCTTTCGGGCAAAAATGATGGAAATGAACAAAGCGAACATAAAAAATATTGGAGTTTTTACATCCGGAGGGGATTCACCCGGGATGAACGCCGCAATTCGTGCGGTAGTGCGTACCGGTTTATATTATGATCTTAAAGTAACAGGAATTTACCGGGGTTATGATGGGATGATCAGCGGTGATTTTCATGTGATGGAGCGCAAATCGGTTGCCAATATTATACAGCGTGGCGGAACAATACTAAAAACCGCCCGAAGTGAAGAATTTCGGACAGCAGAGGGCAGAAAGAAAGCTTATGAGCAATTAAAGAAGTATGATATTGATGCCATTGTGGCGATTGGAGGGGACGGTACCTTTACCGGGGCCAACATATTTTATGATGAACACAAAGTACCTGTAATCGGACTTCCCGGAACGATTGATAATGACCTTATCGGAACAGATTTTACTATCGGCTATGATACCGCAATAAATACTGTTATCGATGCGGTAGATAAGATTCGTGATACTGCCGAGTCGCATGATCGGTTGTTTATTGTGGAGGTTATGGGTCGCGACTCCGGTTTGATTGCACTAAGAAGCGGTATAGGAACGGGTGCAGAAGCCATTTTGATTCCAGAGACGAAAACAGATATCAATGCATTGCTTCATCGTCTGGAAATAAGCCGCAAAGATAAGTCATCCAAGATCATCATTGTAGCAGAAGGGGATGATGCCGGAGGTGCTTTCGAAATAGCCAAAGTGGTTAAAGAAAAGTTTCCGGGAACAGATACCAGAGTTTCTATCCTTGGTCATATCCAAAGAGGTGGTCCGCCATCCTGTATGGACAGAGTTTTGGCCAGCAGATTGGGCGTAGCAGCCGTTGAGTCTTTGATGGAAGGCAGGAACAGGGAAATGATCGGGATTGTAAATGGTAAAATACATTTCACACCATTTGGCAATGCCATAAAACATAACCCTGAAGT
>CAYHGN010000136.1:0-9278 GCA_964356005.1 uncultured Sphingobacterium sp. | reverse complement strand
TTCTGAATAAGCAGTGCAAAAATGCAAGATATTTTGATGAAATGCAAATTGAGTTGTCAGTTGCCTGAAATCAGATACATGTTGACAGTTGCCAGTTACCTGCAATTGATTTTGTAAATTAGATCTCTCAGGTAACAGACAACAGGTAACAGACATCATAATCCTACTTCCGGCTTCCGAACAAGCGAAGTAGCATCAAAAACAGGTTGATAAAATCCAGATAAAGGGTTAAAGCACCCATAATAACCATTTTATTTGCAGATGCATCACCATATTCGATACCGGCGGCTATTCGCTTAAGTCGCTGCATATCATATGCGGTTAATCCAACAAACAAGGCTACACCGATAAAACTGATGATATAATCTAATTGACTGCTACCCAAGAAGAAATTTACAATACTGGCGATAATAATTCCAACCAGAGCCATCATCAGGATGGAACCGAATTTTGTCAGATCAGTTTCGGTAGTATAACCTGCAAAAGCCATGACAGCAAAGAGCAGGGATGCAGAGATAAAGCAGCCCAGAACAGATGATGAGGTATAAATAAGCAAAATATAACTCAAGCTAATGCCGGTAACCGCAGAGTATAAAACAAAAATAAGCGCCAGTGCAGCAAAAGAAAGACGATTCATTCCAAAGGACATGACCATCACAAAGGCCAAAGGAGCGAACATCGCAATTGTACCTAAGGTGGTTCTACCTCCATTTATTGGGTCGATCAGCATACTAAGTAAGGACTCATCAGTCGAGAAAAAATAGGCAAAACCTGCAGATAAGCCCAGTGCAATGAACATCCACAGAAATACATTTGGGATAAAGTTTGCTGAGGTAATGGCACCTCCACGCTGAACAATCGGTTCGTTAGTATAATGATAGCTTGTTTCTTTTTGTGACATGATATTTTTTTTATCGAATTTAATAAAAATGATTTGTTCTGATGTTAAACGAATGTAAAAGTCCTCGCCCTCTTTTCACTTTCTGCTTTCGCCTTTCAGCTTTTAGCTTTCCACTTTCCTCTTAATTCAATCGTCGGCTTAAAGCCATTTCCACCTGCTTAAAAAGCTGAACCGGTTTTAGATTCCGCCAGGCCACATTATCAAGGTTTCCGCCAAAGTTGATGTAATAATCAATATTGTTACGTTTGAATTCACTGATAACATGTTCTCTGAAATTAAGACCTGCAATCCAGCCCTCTTCCACGTCCTGAAACCATTCTTCATAATAGCAATCATCAGAAGAATGAAAGTTGAGTATGTTTTCTCCTATCAGAATGAATTTATTAATCCCTTCAATGACCATCAGGTCCAGTATTTCCCGTTTTAGGGTCATGATGTCATTATGAAGGGCATCATTCCATTCGCCTATGAACTCAATAATTGCATAGCCTTTTTCATAATCGGCATATAAAACTTTGAGATAAAGGGTTTGTGAGCCAAAGAAATCCCACTGAGGATGAATCAGATAATTATAAATCTGCTTATCGAATTCAAACTCATTATATTTTGTTTCAAAAAAAGGCGAAAGTGCATCTTCGGAAGCTATATAATCGTCTCTCCAGCGATAATATGGTTCTATTTCATGCATTTTTTGAAATTAAAGTTTTGATGAGGCAGAATTATCTACTGCTTTACGGACGCTTCCATATCGTTCCAGAAGTTTTTGTGCTGTTCCTGAATCCAGTCCGGTTGCCTGCATTACCATGTTAACGGCACGCCCAACAAGTTTTACATTGCTAAGCCGCATGTCAACCATTTTATTCCCTTTTACTTTTCCCAGACGGATCATGGTGGAGGTACTTATCATATTCAGGATAAGTTTTTGTGCCGTTCCTGATTTCATGCGGGTTGAACCTGTGACGAATTCCGGACCAACAACTACCTCAATCGGATGTTTGGCTTCGGCAGCTACCGGACTCCCGGCATTGCAAACAATACAAGCCGTTTCAAGTCCGTTTTCATTCGCCTTTTTTAATCCCCCGATTACATATGGAGTAGTTCCTGATGCTGCAATTCCAACAAGAACATCTTTATCTGAAATTTTAAATTCCAACAAGTCTTTCCAGGCCTGCTCGCCGTTATCTTCCGCATTTTCAACAGCTTTTCGGATCGCTTTATCGCCGCCGGCTATGATTCCTACAACCAGATCAAATGGTACTCCATAGGTTGGTGGACATTCTGATGCATCCAGTATGCCAAGACGACCACTGGTTCCAGCACCTATATAAAACAACCGCCCCCCTTTACTCATTTTATCAACAATAACTTCTACAACTTTCTCAATAGCCGGTATTGCTCTCTCTACTGCAAGAGGTACTGTCTTATCTTCATTATTCATGCCCTGCAGTAATTCTGCAACTGACATATTATCGAGATTATTATAATTGGAATCAGCTTCAGTTGTTCTTTTCATGTTCATTTGTTACGATTACAAAAATCGGAATATTATCGTTTAGCTGATCAATAAATTTTCAATAAAAAACCCGCCCTGAATTTTCAGTGCGGGTGCTAATATATGATACTATCTGTTTCTTATAAAAATATTTCAAATCCGGCGGTAATTAATCTTGGTAATCCAACCCTGATTCCTTCCGGTCTTCTGCTACTGATAAACCGTTGATTTGTAAGGTTTTTTACCGAGAGGTTCAGGCTTGCATTGGTTCTTGGAATGCGGTAATAAGCATTTGCATCAACAATGTATCTGCTGCTGATCTTTCCGGTTCTACCATTTCCTGATGGCACTTCACTATTAATTTCATCTGTAAACTGTGAACCTATATAATTTCCGGAAACCCTGAACCCAAATCCATTCTGCAAACTGATACCTGCAGCATTCCAGATCATCAGATTAGCTGAATATGGCAGTTTATTTTCTTTTACGTTCACAGTGCTGCCATTGACTGTTATGAAACGGTCATTGCTGTATTCAGAATTTTGTAAGGTAAAGCTGCTTTCAAAAGTATAAGAGTTTTTTAATCCTGCTATTTTCCCAAGATCAATCTGGAAACCCGCTTCAATTCCTTTATGCAGGGTTTGCCCACCATTAACTACACCGCTGGCATTCGAATTACCTGAAGAATTGGAAACCGGGATAATCTGATTCTGGAAGTCGAGTATAAAACCGGTTACTTCCGCATTGAAATAGTCGTTTAACTTAATGCGGGTACCCAACTCATAATTGGTACTCAGTTCAGCATCGAGGTTGTAGGGTATACCTGTAGCGGTAATGGCATCTTTTATTCTTGGAGGAGCGAAGCCTTTGTGTATTCCGGCGAAAAGATTGATACGATCATTTGCAGAATAATTAATGCCCGCACCCGGAATTAAAGCCATGGTATTGTCCTGGGCAAGTATACTGGTGTCTCTAATCACGTTGTTTACGCCATTAATACGATATCTGCCACGAAGTATTTCCCTTTCGTAATCAAAATTCTCCAGTCTAAGTCCGGCATTTATTGAAAATTTTTCGCTCAGATCAAACCTGTTTTGTGCGTAGGCGCTGAATGCATAGCCGGTTCGTACCTCCATATCCCTCAATGTTCCTTCAGCCGTATTTGCATTGCTCCCCAGAATAAATTGCTCATCGGCTTTTTCGTATAGATATCTTGCACCAGTTTCAAGTACGTTTTTGATATTGAACAAATTGTGTTTAACACTCAAACGGGGTTCTATTCCTGCAACCTGGAATTGCCTGTTTCGGTTTCCAGTGGAGTTTAACATATAAACCGCACCATTACTTATAGCAGGATTTCCCCATTTCACACCTGTTTGGTTTGCCGCACTTGAGCTGAAAGAGAAATCCTGCCTTTGCCAGTCGCGCGTGGTTGTGTATCCAAAGGCAGTTGTTTTTAAACTGATATTATCGTTGAACTCCAACTGGTGAGTTAAGCTTCCGGAAAGGCGTTTTACCGGAAGATTATCATGTGGCGACATTCGTACAAAATCCTGATCGCCCTGATTGAACATGGTTTGTGTTAAACCAATATAAGTTGAGTTTGATTGCTCTTCATAGTAACCAAGTTTAAGACCAAGATTGGACCTGGAATTTAATTCATATCTGATTTTTGCTGATAGATCATTCAATCTGAATTGCGTCGGACCCAAATCATCTGCTCTTTTGTGCAGGTAAGAAACCAAAATTCCGGCTTTCCCAATGGTATTGCCATAAGTTCCAAAACCTGAGAAAAATCCTCCTTTTGCTCCTGAAATTTTGATGCGGGTAATCTCCTGGGAAGGTGGATCAGCGGTGAAGAAATTAACTATTCCTCCAATGGTTTGCGGACCATAAAGGATCTGACCGCTGCCTTTCAGAATCTCTATTCCCGACATCTTGTCGATAGATGGAGTAAAGTACATTTCAGGCTCTCCATAAGGGCCTAAAGCAATTGGCACACCATCTTCAAGCATCAGTACATTCCGGCTTCTGTCGGGATCAAGTCCGCGGATGCTTATATTTAAACGTAAGCCTGCACCTTCCTCATCAACTACATTCACTCCGGTTACCTTGCGTAAAACCTCATTGGCGGTAAGTGGAGCAGTTAATCTAATCTCACGCGAGTTCAGAACTGTTGCTGACCCCGGCACTTTACTGATCAAGCCATCCCGTTTACCAATGATCACAATCTGAGGCATTTCAATAATCGTGCTATCAGCAAGTTTTAACCTTTGATCAGCTTTTTTTATCTGAGCTATGGCATTTTGGATAATTAACAGGACAAATAATAGGGTTAAGACTCGCTTCATTTTATTTAGACTAATTTTAAATTGTCTGCAATATTACAAATGAATAATTAAAAAATCAAATTATTTAGAATGATTATTAATAATATTTTTGCGGATCAATAACTGCACTTAAGCCAATTGAAATTCAATAGATTTGATGTCTGAAAACGATGAAACCTGGAACCAGAAAAAATATTTTAATTGCTGCCGGATATTCGGCAGTATTGATTGCCGGATTATGGCTTGGACCCAAGCTGGTTCGTGAAAATCAGAACTCAAGAAATGGTTCTTTTCTGTCGTTCGGACTTTCAGGTCGTTCCTCCAAGGTTGAAAAGGTAATCCGGATTATTAATGAGAATTATGTTGATTCTGTAAAGCTGGATACAGTTGAAGACATGGCCATTCAGGAAATTTTAAAACATCTTGATCCTCATTCTGCTTATCTGGCTCCGGAAGATGCACAGCTGCTCAGCGATGATCTGGAGGGGAATTTCAACGGAATAGGTATCGAATATTATATATTGAATGATACCTTATTGATTACTTCCGTAAAACAAGGTGGACCGGCTTTCAAGGCAGGAATAATGCATGGGGATAAGATCCTGGCAATCAATAAGAAACCTGTAGCCGGGATACGAATCACATCCAGGAATATTGTTGATCAGATCAGAGGGAAAAGAGGTTCATCAGTAGAATTATTGGTTAAGCGGGATACGATGCGCAAAAGCTATAGCATGCTTCGGGATAAAATTACGGTCAGCAGTATTGATGCAGGATATATGCTAAGCGGGCAAAGTGCTTATATTAAAATCAGCAAATTCGGAGCAAGAACAGACGAGGATTTTAATGCCAGTCTTCTTAAGTTGAAGAAACAGGGAATGAAGAATCTAATTCTGGATCTCAGGGATAATGGTGGAGGATACCTTAATTCTGCGACTGCACTTGCTGATGAGTTTCTGGGAGCCAAAGAATTAATAGTTTACACCCAAGGCCTTCACGAACCCCGAACAGATTATTTTGCCAGTTCGAAGGGCGATTTTGAAAATGGTAAACTGGTGGTTCTTATCGATGAAAATACTGCTTCGGCGAGTGAGATTATTGCCGGAGCTGTACAGGATCTTGAGCGCGGAACGATCATTGGAAGACGTTCTTTCGGGAAAGGTCTTGTTCAGGAGCAATTTGAATTTGGTGATGGTTCTGCATTAAACCTAACGATTGCACGATATTATACCGCATCAGGCAGATCCATTCAGAAGTCCTATAAAAAGGGTAATGAAGCCTATTACAGTGAGGTAAAAGACCGCTACCGGAATGGAGAACTAAGTTCTGATGGAAAAACCCTTGGCGATTCACTTTATAATAAGAGCAAGACATACACCACAAAATCGGGTAAAGTATTATATGGTGGGGGCGGTATTATGCCAGATATTTACATTCCTGTAGATACCACCGGATACCCAGATCTTTATTACGAGCTTTCAGCAAAAGGGATATTGAATGATGTTTTGTATAACCATTTGCTCAAACAAAATCAGGTTTTCCAGTCAACAGAAGAGTTGATTAAGAACTTCAGACTAAGTGATACAGACATCAAAAAACTAATTCAGATGGCCGCAAAACGAAATGTTAAGGCAAGTGAAAGCCAGATCGCTTCATCCAGAAAGGAAATCGAAACTCAGCTCAGAGCCCTGTTAGCCCGATACCATTTTGGGGATGAAGGATTCTACAAAGTGCTGAATTCAGGAGATCAGGCTATAAACCGCTCCCTCGAGGTTTTGAAAGATTCACCCCTTGCGCTGGGCTATTGAATCGAATCGACTGTAATTGTATCCATACTTAATGAATCAGTTTCCATCGCAGCATTAAGCATAGAATCGGCTGCAGCCACTTCAGCAAGTGAATCCTGTTTTGCTTTTTCTGCCTGATCAGCACCGCTGTTACAGGAAACTGCAAATAAACTTGCTGCAACAATTGTTAAGAATAATTTTTTCATGATTGAATTTTAATTTATTAAATAATTACTTCTGTCTAAAGAAAATTTGAATAGGAACTCCGGTGAAATCAAAATGTTCACGAAGTTTATTTTCTATAAATCGTTTATAAGGTTCCTTAATATATTGTGGCAAGTTACAAAAGAAAGCAAACATAGGTGAACTCGCATTGATCTGGGTTACATATTTAATTTTAACATATTTCCCTTTTACAGCAGGCGGTGGGAAGTTTTCAATAATTGGTAACATCACATCATTCAGTTTTGAGGTAGGAATCTTTTTAAGTTTATTTTCATAAACTTTTGAAGCAGCCTCAAGGGATTTATAGATTCTTTGCTTTTCTACCACTGAAGTAAATACGATTGGCACATCAGTAAAAGGAGCAATTTTATCATAGATCTGTTCCTCAAATAAACCAGTGGTTTTAGTGTTTTTCTCAATAAGGTCCCATTTATTAACCAGGATCACCACACCTTTTTTATTTTTCTCTGCCAGGTGGAAGATATTGATATCCTGTGATTCAATGCCTTCAACAGCATCGATCATCAGAATGATCACATCGGCTTCTTCCAGTGCCTTGATTGTACGCATCACCGAGTAGAACTCAATATTCTCTTTAACTTTCGTTTTCTTACGCAAACCGGCGGTATCGATCAGCATGAATTCATGCCCGAACTGATTGTAATGGATATGTATCGAATCGCGGGTTGTACCGGCAATTGGGGTCACAATATTTCTTTCTTTTCCGATCAGAGCATTGATCAGTGATGATTTGCCAACATTCGGGCGACCAACAATGGCATATTTGGGAAGCTGATTTTCTTCTTCTGCTTCTTCTTCGAAATGTTTGATCACTTCATCAAGAAGTTCACCTGTACCTGAACCCGACATGGAAGAGAGCGGGTATATTTCACCCAATCCCAGACTGTAAAAAATACTCGCATCTGTAAGGCGCTGATTATTATCCACTTTATTTACCACGACGAAAACCGGCTTTTTGCTGCGGCGGAGAAGCTTGGCGATATCATCATCAAGATCGGTTACGCCGGTAACCACATCAACCATAAATAGAATGACTGTAGCTTCTTCAATAGCGATCACTACCTGTTCACGAATAGCGGCTTCAAACACGTCGTCAGAGTGCGCTACGTAACCACCGGTATCAATTACTGTAAAATGCTTATCAGTCCACTCAGCGACACCGTAATGCCTGTCGCGGGTTACTCCACTGAAGTCATCCACAATTGCTTTGCGCGTTTCAGTTAATCTGTTATATAATGTGGATTTCCCTACGTTGGGGCGGCCGACTATTGCTACTATGTTACTCATTGTTGTTAGTATTTAGTATTTAGTACAAAGTATTTAGTACTTTTTACTTATTACTTGGATTTATAATTCGGGGCACTGGTATATTGATTTGGTGCCAATTGGTGTAATTAATGATTATTATATTCTCTTATCTTAATACTCTGTACTCAATACTCAATACTAATCCTCGTGTCAGGAATCTCTTCAATATTCAATTTCGATGACCGTTACTATTTGTAAATCATTTCATCATAGCTATTATCTCCTGTCTCAATACTCTGTACTCACTACTCAATACTACTCTTCGTATCCAAACGATTTCAAATAATTCTTCCTGTTTCTCCAATCGGGGATAACTTTCACAAACATTTCGAGGAACACTTTTTTCTGCAGAAATTCTTCCATGTCCTTGCGGGCATAGGTTCCAACCTTTTTCAGCATTTCTCCTGCTTTGCCGATGATGATGTTCTTTTGCGAATCGCGTTCTACAATGATCTCAGAACTGATGCGAATGATCTTCGGCTCATCTTTAAAAGCTGTTATAATCACTTCTGTACTGTAAGGAATCTCTTTATCATATAATTTGAACACTTTTTCGCGGATAATCTCCGAAACAAAAAAGCGTTCGTTCTTATCGGTCAGGGTGTCTTTGTCATAATAAGCCGGATGCTCAGGCAGATTATCAAGAATGAACTGCATTACTGCGGGAACATTATGATCATGAAGTGCTGAAACTGCAAAAATCGCTTTTGGGTTCAGTTTTTCCTGCCAGTAAACAATCTTTTCCTTTACTAATTCTTCGCTTGATTTATCGATCTTGTTGATAACCACCGCAATAGGTGAACTGGTCCTGGCTAATTTTTCGATTACATCAGCTTCATCATATTTTTCATTGATATCAGTGACAAATAAGACGATATCTGCGTCGACCAGAGAGCCATTGACGAAACTCATCATGGATTCCTGCATTCCGTACACCGGTTTGATTACACCGGGGGTGTCCGAAAAAACGATCTGATACTCCGGCTCGTTCACGATGCCCAGAATCCGATGCCGCGTAGTTTGTGCCTTTGGAGTGACTATTGACAGTTTTTCTCCCACCAGAGCATTCATCAGGGTTGATTTCCCAACATTTGGTTTCCCTATCAGACTAACAAATCCGGCTTTATGAGACATGTAAAATTTATTTTGAAATATATTTGGACTGCAAAGAAACGAAATATATCTTTGCAGTCCAATTTAAAAGCAACACAGAG
>CAYHGN010000135.1:0-9364 GCA_964356005.1 uncultured Sphingobacterium sp. | reverse complement strand
TATCTGAACTGACGATAAATGTCTCTGACAAATTTAATAATCGGATCTTTACTCAGAGTAAATAACCCACGAAAAGTAGTGCTTGGCTCTTCTTCGGGATTTATTTGCTTAAAACGTACCTGGTAATCGTTGCAGAAAAGTCCATTACCCCTTTGCTGAATAAAGGATATGCACATCCGGTACTCAGAACGGTCAACACTTACCTGTTCTGTATAAGGACCAAATTTTTCGATGAAATTCGATCTTCTCAAATGTGGATGATCACTATAAAAATAGATTTTATGGTAATCTAATGACCATGGTTTATAGATCATTTGAGAAAATCCATTATCAAAAGGTACAAGATGTGGGTATTTGATATAGGAATAAAAGCGAATGAGATCCAGATCCTTCTTTTTCGCCATAATTGCCAGAGCATCCTTAAACCGCTCTCCAAAAGCGGGAAGTGGCACGAAATCTTCCTGCACATAAAGTGTATAAGGTAATATAACAGCCGCCTGACCTTTATTGATATTATTGCCCAGACCACTATTAGCTTCGGCTGTAACTAATGTAAAGCTGTATTGATTTTGAAGTTCTTTGATAGCATCCAAATGCTCAATTAAACTTCCATCATCCGAAACAATAATTTCTCCAAAAGTATAATTGAGATTTCTGCAGGTGTTCAGGAGACGCTCGAGAGAACTGCTACGGTTATAATGAGTAATTAGTAAACTGACATCTTTGAAAAAGTAGTCTGAGGTCATAGTTTCTGAAGATCAGGACTTTCCTTCCGGTTTTTTATTTTCTGGTAATCTTGAATGCAAATTATAAAAAAAACGCCTAAGTTCTTTGAAAAAGCGAATAATTAGTGCTCCTGAGATACTTCCATCCAGCCTAAGGGTTCGAATACCTGTCCAGGTCCTTGCTTTTTTAGCTTTTACCTGTTTGATTTTTCCATATTTCATCAGGTCGAGGCAGAGCTGTCCATCTTCACCTCTCCGGTTGATCGTTATAAAGCCAACTTTGAGACCAAATTCCTTAAGATAGCCCATACTCATTCCATAAGCATTGAAATAGGGCCGGTTAAGGTGTCTGAATTCCGCTATTATGTCTTTCATTAATTCAAAAATACTAAGTTTCCAGCGCGGATATCCGGGTTCACTGATAAAGGAATAGCGACCATAAACACAAACCACTTCAGGCTGCGATAGAACGCTGATCATCTCATCAACCCAGCTATCAGGGTAAAGACAGTCGGCATCTCCCATTAAAATATACCTACCCAAGGCATTATATTGCCCGAGCTGCCTGGCCGGTCCACAACCCTGTACAACCTCAAATAATGATTTTATATGTAATTTATCCAGAGTTTTCTGGGTCTGGTCAGTTGAATTATTGTTAACAACGATAATTTCCAAAGGTATTGTTGTTCGCATTTTCGACAGACTGGAAAGGCATTTTAATATGTTCACCTCTTCATTCCAGGCTGCAATTACTATACTTACTAAAGGAGATTTATTCTGAATTCTGTCAAGATCAAGGTTCACAGAATCAAATACTTCAGCGGGTATTTCATTGAAAGTAGCAAAAGGATATTGAAACTGATTTAACCAGTCAGGATTCTTAAAAAAATTCATTATTTACATCCATTTAAGAAGGAATTTATTGGTTAACTATCCAACAACCAGTATATTATTATAGTTTGATTCAAATGAATAAAATTCTTAGGTACGATTTTCACCTTTGTTTCAGTTCATCCTTCTTTTCACAAACTCTGATAACTTAATCGTATTGCGCCGTATATTTTATTTATAAATATAATTATAAGTGATTAGAATAGTAAATCATTAATTTTTAAATTTTATTCTGCAAAACATTGTTCTTCTGTAAATATTTTATTCAATTAATACTATTCAATCAAAAAGGGTTATTTTGTTTCGCAATTGATTCTTCAGTTCAGTAATAAATATTCTATTTTGGAAAGGTTAACGGTTTATATTTTAGGTAATTACAGGCCTGGCTTGGCTGATGGACTGGCTGAGTTCAATTTCCAAAATGTTAAAGCACTGAAAGATGGTATTGATTTTCATTTTGTAGAATTTGATGATTCAGAGGATTTGGACTTTTACAATTCAAACATGCTTGATCAGATACAGATCCATCGATTTGGTTCAAAGGGACTTCATGCCCTGAAGCATTCAGCGGAATTTAAGGCCTGGCTAAGTAATTTAGATCATGCCAATTCGGTTTTCCATCTTAATCATATCTACAATCTTAATAACTATCAGGTTGCCAGATTATTAATTCGTTATAAGATTCCTTACCTGATAACACCGCATGACTCCTATGTTTACTGTAAGGCATTCAGATCCCAAAGGCCATTGTTTAAAAGGATTTACCGGGACCTGTTTGTACACTTCATAGATAAATATGTTCTGGATCATGCTTCATATATTCATGCATTAACAAAGCATTGCATACCATGTTTACGATTGCTTACTACCCGGCCGATTATGGTGGTTGCCAATCAGGTAACTGATATGCATCTTAGTTTGAACAGGAATAAGATTGAAAACAGGGTTTGTTTTATCGGACGGTCTGATATATACCAGAAGGGAATTGACAGGATCTTAAAAGGATTCAGCTTATTTTTAGATTCACAAAATGTTCCCTCAGGTATTAGTTTAACAATTGTTGGTCCGGCTGACCCTGTGTCTGATCAAATAAGACATGATCTTTGCAGGGAACTAAAGCTTGAATTAGGCACACAGGTTAGTTTTGCAGGCAAGGTTGAAGAAGCAGAACGAAACAGAATTTTAAGCACTTCAAAAGTATATATTCATATTTCAAGATTTGAAGGTTTCGGATTAAGTGTAATTCAGGCATTATCGGCATTTAAGCCTGTGATAGTCTCGAGGCAGGTTCCAACCTCCGAAGTAATAAATAAATATAAAGCAGGAATTGTTGTTGATAGTACAGAGGAAATTGCAAATGCCATTGAGACAGTTTTTGCACTATCTGAAGAGGAATACCTGCAAATGGCCAAAAATGCAAGACGTTGTTATGAAGAACAGTTCCATCCTGATGTGGTAAAACCAAAACTAATTGAACTTTATAGTAAGGCGGCTTCAGTTGCTTTTTAAAATCGGGTTAAATATTACAATTAGCGACTTTAACGCTTTATTTTTTTAAAAATTTATTAGTTTAACGTATCTTTATGATATAATAAAACGATGAAATTAAGGAACCCCAGCTCGAGGTTTGACCTCTCTATAAAGCCCACAGACAAAGTGCTTGAAGTTGGAGGAGGGCACAATCCCTATCCCCGTGCAAATGTTGTGGTTGACAAATTTGTAGACTCCAATTATCACCGCAGCGGTGATATAAAAGTTTTAACTCACCAGCAATTTTTAAGTGCTGATGGTGAAGACCTTCCTTTTGAAGATAAGTCATTTGAATACGTAGTATGTGCACAGGTACTGGAACATGTCGAAGATCCAATCCGTTTTGTAAAGGAGCAGGTAAGAGTTTCTTCAAGGGGATATATGGAAACTCCTTCGATTATCGGAGAGTTTTTAATCCCAAAGGAATCCCATCGCTGGATTTTGCAGGAGATAGATAATAAGATCGTAATGTATGAAAAGGAGCAGATAGGATTTAAGCCGGTTATGGATTTCGGGTTTGTGTTTCAGGAGTTTCTACCAAAGAATTCTTTGGGTTTCAAAATTATGCAACAAACTCATAGCGATCTGACCCTGATGAAATATGAATGGCAGGATGATCTTGAAATTCTGGTCAATCCTGACAGTTCTTATTTCCGTGATTTTTTCACTAAGCCCTGGGGTGAAGAAGCCTGTAACCGATTCCTGGTAAAGAGATCATTAGGCAGGGAGGGGATGTCGAGTTTTTCAGCTTTTATTGATATTTGCCGCTCTGTAGTTAAGAGTAAGGTTTTTAAAAGATAAATTATTGACTTACGAATTTTTTCTCCGGGATTGGGTTAACTTCGTCTTCTTTATCAGGATTTAATATAGCCCGTTCATTCCAACTGATCGATGAATTATGATGGCAATTAAGGAATACTAAGTTTTTTGTACGATTTATTTTTAGAAAGACCGAGGATTCGACTTTCCGTTCTGCTAAAGACTTCGTAAGTCAGTGTTTTTTAAAAGTTTAGCTTAATTGATGGAAATTAGTATGATCAATAGAATTTTTCACAGAGCGGTTACTGAAGTAAAAAGAAGGTTTTTTAATGATTATCTGTACATGACAAAATCATACGCCCAAGAGGGGGAAGATTTAGTTCTGGAAAGATATTTGAAATATAGAGGTACTGGATTTTATATAGATATTGGCGCTCACCATCCGAAGCGATATTCAAACACCTATCTTTTTTATAAAAGAGGCTGGAAAGGAATTAACATAGACGCGATGCCAGGCTCTATGGTGGCATTCAATAAAAATAGGAAACGAGATTTAAACTTTGAAATTGGGGTTTCTGAAAAGGAAGATGAGTTAACTTATTATATCTTTAATGAACCTGCTTTAAACTCGTTTTCACAAGAGCATGCTTTAGAGTGGGGGAGTAAAGAACCCTTTTTTGTTAAAAGTAAGATAAAAGTTAAAACCTTACCTTTATGTGAGATCTTAAAAAGATTTCTGCCGAAAAATCAGAAAATTGATTTTCTGAGTATTGATGTTGAAGGATTAGATCTTGCTGTTATTAATTCTAATAACTGGGATCTATTCCGGCCGGAATTTGTTTTAGTTGAAGATTCTACGATCAAGAATTTACTGTCAGTTGATAATAGCCAGATCGTTAAGAAAATGGTTGAACTTAATTATATTCTGGTTTCAAAATGTTTCTACACTCTTATTTTTAAAGATAAGGTGAAGGCTGGAACGGACCTATGATAATTAATATGTCTGGGCTCCTAAAAGTAATATAATAAGACTTACGATTTTCTTTCCGGTATGCAGGTTAAATCGTCTTCTTTATCAGGATTTAATATAGCCTGTTCATTCCAACTGATCGAAGAATAATGATGGCAATTAAGGAATACTAAGTTTTTTGTACGATTTATTTTTAGAAAGATTGACGATTCGACTTTCCGCTCTGCTATAGAATCGTAAGTCAGTGCTTTGACTGATGGTTCGACTTTCCGCTCTGCCACAGAATCGTATTCGGGCACAATTGTACCTCAGGCCGCATTCACCCCAGTTTTTCTGAAATAAGTTCAGCGATCTCTTCAGTCCGCTTTTCCCAGGTATTTTCTTTTGCTATAGTTAATCTGGCCTGTTTCAAATGCGGGTCATTAACCTTCAGTGCCTCATCAATAGCATTGGAAAATGCCTGAGCATCCTCGCAATAGCTTACCACACCATGGGTAAACTCCTCCAGATCGGGATTGAAATTGGTGGCAACCACCGGCTTTCCGGCTCCCAGGTATTCGAATAATTTCAGCGGGAAAATGGTCCGGCTCACGGCATCATTTTTAAATGGAATGATTGCAACATCAAAACCTTTGATCAGTCCCGGCATATCTTTATAAGGCAATCGGCCTATATAAAATACATTATGTGTTTTTAAAAACCATTCAGGAACAAAATCAGGCATAAGCGGTCCGGCAAACACAAAGGTCTTATCCGGGTTGGAATCAATTACCTTTTTCAATAAGCTATAATCAAAGCGCCTTTCAATGCTTCCGGTATATCCAATTACAGGCTTTTTGAGATCAGAAATAAGCGGATTTACAGGCAGGTCCATTTCGAGTGCCTTTGAACTGTGTTTTATATCAGCTGCATTAGGAATGAACCAGGTGTTTTTATTCTGCTTTTTCTTTTCCTCATATAATTTTCTGCTCGTGCATATGACCAGATCACTATTTACAACCAGTTGGTTTTCGGAAATGATCCCATGCTTCATATCATAGGGAATGATCATCGGATCAACACAGTGATAAATGCTTAATGCAGGGTTTAATTGTTCAGCAATACCCGGGTAATGAAAGTTGAACGAGTTGATATATATAAACTCCCTGATCTTGTAAAAGCGGATGACCTTTTGAATACGCCACCTGATCAGCATTTCATTGATAAGAAGCAGTTTGCGATAAAGCTTGCCTTCAGGAAGGAAGTTGATGCTGATGACCGGGGGGCATATGATTATTTTTAAATTTTCTAATTCCCCCGAAATGATGCCATTGGAAAATGGAGAAAAAAATGATTTCCGGTCTCTGATCTGTTGGCTTCCCTTTTGCCTGATATAATCTTTCCAGGTGATGGGATAGTCTATGTAATAAACATAATTATTTTTCGAAAGCTCCCTTGCTACGTTATAACTTGTGGACTGATCGGGCCCATCAAATTTTGCTGCCCCCAGAATAAAAATATGTTTATCCTTCAAGATCATTGATATCCCATCCTTTCCCAAACCTTCGTCTCATGATTATATCGTTTTATGATCCTTGCTGGGTTCCCAACTGCAACACAATAAGCCGGAAGATCTTTGGTTACGATACTCCCTGCCCCAATGATGGTGTGCCGGCCGATACTGACCCCGGCTGTGATCACAGAATTTGCTCCTACCCATACATTTTCTGCTATGCTGATTTTTGAAGTACTGACCTTTTGCATGGTAGGAGGGGTCTCAATATCCTCATAGCTATGATTCATTCCTGAAATGACTACATTTTGGGCGGTCATCACATGATCTGCAATTTCTACAGGACCAATAATTACGTTGGAAACCCCGATAAAGGATCTGCTACCGATCAATACATCACCAACACCATTATTGATTGTGGTAAAATCTTCAATAACTGAATAAGCTCCCAATTCAAAATTTTTATAAGGGAAAAGATCCATTTTAGTCCTCCACCTGATGATTGAGCCTTTACCCCGGTGATGTTTGAAAGGATTAAGAAACAATCTTACCCATAATCGCGGACGATATTGATTGGGTGAAATAAGTACCCAACGGGCAATTTTCTTCAAGGAATCATTTGAACGGATCAGCGATGTAAGGGACATTTTTCGGATTTTTATTTTTCAAAGATAAACATTGGATATTCCCCTTTTCTACCGCAATTTTCCGGGTCTTTCTCCTCCTTATTATAAATCCAGTTTAAGATCTGCTTTCCGAAAAGTGCCGGATGAATATAGTAACGCATGAAGGGTACACTTAAGGATCTCCAAACTGCAAGTTTAAATGGAGGCAAATTTTCTCTGAAATAGGAATAAGTATGAGCGTAGAAATATAGTCTTTTTGCAGGTTCACCTTTTCCGAGTAGTTTACCGACGAGGCTTAACAGACGATTTTTAATAAATACAAAACCACGAAAAGGAAGCAAATAGATGTTCATCCATTCTGAATGTTTATACCAGTCGTACACTACAATTCCTTTACCCTTCTTTGCCAGTAATCTCACTAATTCCCGGATAGCAAGTGCCTGCTGATCCCTGGGAATATGATAAATGGTATTCAGGGAAACGAAACCGTCCATAACATTATCCTTAAAAGGCATATTACACATATCAGCAAGAACATAAATGCCTTTTTCCCCTAATTTTTTGCGTGCTTCAGATAATGCCTGAAATGAAAAATCAACACATACCCTATACGTGTAATTTGCTGAATACTGCAGATAGTCGGGGTATTGCAATGCACCGGATGCGGCATCCAGCATGTAAGTCCCGACAGGATTCAGATAACGTGAAACTCGGTCATGGCATCTTTTGAGATATTCCCTGGAAACCTCCCGAAGATCTTCGTAAATAACTGCATCCTCATAATTGCCTTCCTCATTTACAAACCAACCTTTCTGATTATAAAAATTTTGAACCAATTGTTTGTCCTTGTCTTTTTCTTCTTTAATGAATTTATCTTCAGAGCGAGTTAATGCGAGATCTTTTAATAAAATTACAATGCCATTAATGATTGGATAAATATAGGATTGATCGGAAGAGATCAAACCATGTTCTAATTTCTGATCGATCGACGACCCATCTGCCAGCCATAGCTTATGATCGGCAGAATCTGCGTTAAGCAAGGCAAGCTCGTCTCCCGTCAAAACACGAAGGTCAAGACCCGTAATTGGGCATTTTAAAATTCCAATCCAATTTAAATTCATTGCTTTCATTTTGGTAAGGCATTCAATAAGTTTTTCTTTTCTTTTTGCTTTTCCTTATCAAGATTATAAGTTGCATCAATCAGTGCCGCAACAAGGAAAAAATATACATTAAGCGGATACTGTGTAATAGCTTCCTGGGGGTAATTGCCGATGGTAATTGCATACACTATCAATACCATCGCCAGACAGTAGCTTTTGAGTTCCGGATCCTCCATTTTAAAGAAATTTGATATGCCCTTTTGTAAAATGATAAATAACAAAGAGCAGAAGATAAATAAGCCGATCCATCCCATTTCAACAGCTACCCTGACATAACCACTGTCTGGAGGGAATGAAGCCAGAAAGGATCCCGGCGAAAATTTTGCACCCCATACTCCTGTTGAACCAAGTCCCCCTCCAATGGGATGCGACCAGATATAAGGCTGAATCATTTTCTGATTACGGGCTCTCACATTAAATGAGGCATCATTAGATGGTTTAAATGCCGATTGAAACCTGTATAACCCTGGATTACTCGTGGGTATGAAAATGATGAAGGCCATAAACAGTGCCGCCCCGGTGGTAATCAGCATAATCTGCCTGTTGAAAACCAATATGGTCAGCATTAACATGGCTGCCGGTAATAAAACATAGGCACTTCTTGTACCCGAAAAAAGCATGTTCGTGATAAAAAACATGACCAGTGCCGATAAGAATATTTTTCTCCTGATTGATATTTTTCCGAACATCATCCCAATACAAAGCAGACTGCTTAATATCATGTTATAAGAGAATCCTGTTGGGTCAGAAAAAATGGAAAATTTACGCCATACCCCGTTTATAAAGAGAAGATCCCGGATTAATGGGTCAGAATAAAGATAAGCTTCTTCAAACCCCATGAAACCTATAAACTGTTGTCTGTAACCATTAATTCCGGCAAAAACACTCAGAATGAGCCATAGTTTAATAATAAATCTGATAAACTTTATATCCCGGATATGATAACTGAATATGAAGTAGGTCAACATTACAATAGCCATACCTCTAATTGTATAGAGCCAGGCCATTTTAGATTGGGCTACGGGGTTTGCTACAAGTATGAAATTATAAATAATCCAGATGGATATCATCAGACTAATCGGGCTGCTCAGAAATGTCCAGTCAGGTCTGTATTTAAGTTGAATAAACAAGCCTATTATTAACAATGCAAGCAATCCATCCATGATAGTACCTAAAGGGAACCTGACCAGGTCCAGCCTAATAATCCACAT
>CAYHGN010000134.1:0-9531 GCA_964356005.1 uncultured Sphingobacterium sp. | reverse complement strand
CAGCGAAAGCTGGAACCTCATTTTGCTTATCCTATAATTTTGATAAAACAGGGGGCATGCTTTTAAAAACGTTAATAAATACCCATTTTAATTTATAGCTTGTGCATTTGACTAAAAGTTTAATTTTAACCGGACATTAATGATTACCGAATTTATTAATTTTCATAAATTACAAGATGGACAGAAGAAAATTTGTAAAAAGTGCCGGCGCATTAGCTGCATTAAATTCTATGAATCTTTCTGACCTGCTGGCTGCTGATTCTGCTGCTTTAAAGATGATTCACATTGTTAGTACCCAGACTGAATTTGAACGCGAAAAGCTTATTCGTCCTTTTGGATTTAAGGGTGGATATCTAACTGAATTATGGCAGGTTGCATCCAGAATGCAGACTGACTCAGGTATTTCCAGTATTGGAATTTCGACTCAAAGTGTACTTTATGCTGATGCAGACTTATTCTCCCGTCATTCAGAAACCGTTGGCAATGCCATGATGTATGATTTGGTTAACAAATCTCTTGAGCATGTCAAAAAAACTCCATTCAGAACACCACTCGAATTATTGGATAAAATACTCCCTGCGGTTATTCAGGACGGAAAAAAAATTACCGGAAAACAGGATCTGAATATCAATTTTGTCTATAACGCCCTGATTGGTGTGGATAATGCTGCCTGGCTTACCTATGCTGCTGAAAATAAGTTCAGCAGTTTCGAAGATATGATCCCCGAGCATTATAAAAAAGCTTTATCCCATAGGAATAAAAAAATTGCGATCATGTACCAGATTCCATACGGCATGCCTATGGAGGATTTGAAAAACGCTGTAAATCAGGGATATTTTGTTTTTAAAATCAAAACTGGTGCTCCTGGTTCACAGTCGGAGATGATTAAGGCTGATATAGACAGACTAAGCCTGATCCATCAAACTCTTAAAAATTTCCGTACTGAACAGACTGAAAACGGGAAACTGATTTATACAATGGATGCCAATGCCCGGTATGAAAAGAAAGAAACTCTATTAAAATATCTGGATCATGCACGAAAGATTGGTGCCTTTGATCAGATTCTGTTGATTGAAGAGCCATTGAATGAAAATAATGATGAAAGTGTCGCCGATATTGACCTTAGGATCGGTGCAGATGAAAGCGTACATGATGAACAATCTGCAATAAAACGACTTGATCAGGGATATAAGGTCATGGTTTTGAAAGGTATTGCAAAAACGCTAAGTCTGTCAATAAAAATCGCCAAACTTGCGGCCGACAGGAATGTTCCCTGCATGTGTGCTGATCTTACAGTGAATCCTATCTTAATAGACTGGAACAAAAATCTCGCAGCCCATCTCGCCCCATTTCCTGTTATTAATATGGGTATGATGGAGACAAACGGAAATATGAACTATGCTAACTGGAAAAATATGGTTAATTACCACCCAGCTGCACACGCTTCCTGGATGATTCCAAAAAATGGAGTTTTTGAACTGAACGCTGATTTCTATAATAGAAGCGGGGGAATATTTGAGCTTTCAGATCATTACCAGTCCATGTTTTAGATTTATAATCCTGTAAAATTATACATCGATGAGGCCTGATACAAAGATATTTACCTTAATACTGGCCTTTCTGTCTATTGCAAATTTGTTTGCACAGACTAAGGATACAGTTAGAACGATAAAAATAGATGTGCTCGTTGGCTTGCAATTCGATCTGGTCAGGTTTAATGCGAAGCCTGGCGAAAAGCTGAACCTGATTTTCAGCAATAGTGATGACATGAGCCATAATCTTCTCATCACCAAACCGGGAGCAAGGCTTGAAGTTGTAAATGAGGCCCTTAAATTAGGTCAAAAAGGTCCGCAAATGGACTATATCCCAAATTCCTCATCTGTTTTATGGGCAATTCCGGTTGTAAACCCCAATCAGTTTAGAACACTGAGTTTTACAGTTCCTCAGCAAGAAGGTATTTATCCTTATGTGTGTACAATCCCCGGACATGGCTTTATTATGTTTGGTGCAATGTATGTTAATGCTGAAGGTCGCATGCCAGAATTAAAAGATGATATTAATATCCCTCCAAACCGAAAAACAGAGGCTAATACTTTGCTAAGTAATCAGCAAATTAGCCATTCCTTAAATGGAGAGCACCAGGCTTTAAAAATTAAGGCATTACATCCTTACACCCCTGTATCGCCATATATTTACCGGGTTTTTATTGATGGGGCTAGTCCGGCAGCCATTGCAGTTAGCCTCTCAAATGATTTATCTTATTGTTGGGATGCCGGTACCTGTAAATTACGTTTTGCATGGAGCGGCGGGTTCCTGGATAATTCTGAATTATGGAAAGGTAAAGGCGATGTATCGGCAAAAGTTGTTGGAAAAGTATTTTTCAGAGATAAAACTCAATTTCCCCTGTCATTTAGTACTAATATAATAGCCCCAAAATTCGATTACAAAGGTTATAAATTGATTAATCGTTATCCTGAATTTCATTACACAATTAACGGAACTGATGTTTTTGAACTGATTTTACCAAAAGCTGATGGTAGGGGATTGAGCAGAACATTCAGGATTCCGGATGTTAAAAACACTATCTGGTTCAATACAGATCCATTCGATGGAGTTAAATATGAAGCTTCAGCAGGGATATGGGAAGGGAATAGATTGAAGTTGACACCCAGAGAGGCCAGAAAATTCAGTATTTCAATGAATATAAGGGATGGAGGGCCATTATGAAATATAAACTGATTGCTTGTTTTACAGGACTTCTATTTTTCACAGGTATCACATCCCTTTATGCCCAGAATACAAATGAATCTTACAGGGTTGAAACCATTAAAATGCCTGAGGGATTAACAAGTGAGACCGGTGCAGTTGAATTTTTACCCGATGGCCGTCTGGTTGCGAGTTTTACCAGAGGTGAGGTAATGATCTACAATACCTTAACTAAGGACTGGAAATTGTTCGCAGAAGGTCTGCACGATCCATTAGGTATTCTGGTAATCAGTAATTCTGAACTGTTAATCATGCAACGTCCCGAATTGACAAGAGTGAAAGACACTGATGGTGATGGAATTGCAGATTTATATGAAAAAGTTACCGATGATTTCGGGCTTTCGGGCAATTACCATGAATTCAATTATGGACCGATTAAGGATAAAACTGGCAACCTGTTTATTGCCTTAAATTCTTCTTCAGGCGGCGGTAATATCAGATCTGAAGTGCGCGGTGAAATAAATCCCCTTGGCCGTGAGGCTGGCAGCAAAGGACAGATGTTTTCAACCGTCCCTTACCGGGGATGGATGATGAAATTAAACAGGAAAGGAAATTTAGAGCCATTTGCCTCTGGTTTCCGCTCTCCAAATGGAATCGGATTTGATCTTGAAGGTAATTTGTTTGCAACCGACAATCAGGGTGACTGGATTGGTACAAGCCCTTTGCATCATGTCCAGGAAGGAAAGTTCTATGGTCATCCAGGAAGTTTGGTTTGGCAAAAGGGATGGAATAGAGGTAATCCATTTTTATTACCAATCCCAGTTTTGGACAGTATGCGCACCAGAGGAGCTGTCTTATTTCCTCATGGTATTATTGCAAATTCACCAACCCAGCCGCTTTGTGATAATACGGCAGGTAAATTTGGTCCATTTTCAGGTCAGTTAATCATCGGTGAGATGAATAAGGAACGTATTGTAAGAGTAATGCTTGAGCGGGTTGGCGGCGAGTTTCAAGGTGCATGTATTCCATTTTTTGAAGGAAATGGCCTCCGAAAAGGGAATAACAGATTGGTATTTTCACCGGATGGCAGTTTATGGATAGGTCAAAACTCTCATGGATGGCTGGGCGATCAGGGTATTCAGCGGATTGTTTTTACAGGTAAAACGCCTGCGGATATCTATAGTATGAATTTGACTGAAAAGGGTTTTGATTTGACATTTACTCAAGCACTGGTATTATCGACCGCAACAAATCCTGAAAATTTTAAATTCAGACACTACTATTATAAATATCATAATAAATATGGTTCCGATCAGTTTGATATTCAAAATGTTCCTGTTACCGATATCAAAATTTCTAATGACCGTAAAAAAATATCACTGACTCTGGCCTCCTTAAAGACCGGTTACGTTTATGAATTGAATTTGGGAGACATTAAAACTTCAACAGGTGATTCACTGAACAATAAACAAATATGTTACACACTAAATAAGCTAAAATCTTCTTCTTTTTAAATATTTATCACAAGCAATAATTTACCTGAAAGCCAGAATTTAATTGAATTTGAAATGAGAAAAAATATCGCTACTTTTTTAGTTTTAGTGGTACTATCTGTGCTAAATAGTTATGCTAATCCTATAAATCTACATATCAATCACAGTTCTCAGTCTTCAGACACCCTGAAAAGCAGTTTAAAATATATCAGTACCAATTTTGAAAACGCTTCACAACTTGACTGGGAAACAGACTCCATGGGTATTGTTAATATCAGCCTTATCTACGACCACGAGCGTGCATCCCCGAATCGTGCGAATGGGCACTGGCATTTTAAAATTGAGGCAGATTCAGGCTCTGAAGTAACAATCATTCTGAAAAATTTTGAGAATGTTTGGAATGGGATGAAGGGTGTTCCTGTATCAGAAAAAACCAATTGTCTGATCTCAAAGGACGGCAAAAACTGGACCGTTATTCCAGCTGACTTTATAACAGGAAATCGATTAAAGTTCAAAGTCCCGATGAAAAGTGGTCAAATGTATGTGGCCAGTGTTGAGCCATATAGAATCAGTGATCTTGATAAATTCTTGCTTGAAATCAAAGGAAAGCCGCAGGTTGAAATCACCAAAGTAGGATTTACAGCTGAAGGGCGTCCTCTTGAAATAATCAGAATTGGAAACCCGGATGCACCCTTCAGCGTATTTCTCAGGGCAAGAGCACATTCCTGGGAACCCGGCGGGAACTGGGTAGTTCAGGGTTTGACCCGGAATCTGCTCGAAAAAGAATCTGCACATTTTTTGAAGCGCTATTGTGTATATATTATGCCAATGGCAAATAAAGATGGAGTAGCACGCGGCAGAACCCGTTTCAATACCAATGGTAAGGATCTCAACAGGGAGTGGGATCGTATGGCAGACCGGATTTTAACCCCCGAAAAATATGCTTTCGAGAGTTGGCTGGAAATGATGATCAGTAAAGGTAAAAAGCCCCAATTGGCAATTGATCTTCATAACGATCAGGGAGGTAATATTCATGTTAACCTTCCTTCTGCGGCTAATAGCCTGTATATATCCAACATGAAAAAAATTGAGAATCTATTATACAAGCATACCTGGTTTACTGAGGGACCATCCCATGTAAAAAATCCTGGCTCATTTGGAGAGGGACTTGCGAAACGCTATGGAATAGATGCATTTGTTTATGAGCTGAACTATGAATGGACAGCAGGTCTGAATAAAGCACCCATGGGAAAGGATTGGGAACTTCTTGGAAAACAACTGGCTGAGGTGTTCTACCTTTACTTTGATAAGACAAATTAAGATGTTAAATTATTTGATCAGAGGATTATTAGTCCTCGTTTTCTGCAACTTTAATACAGAATTATTCGGTTCTGAATCTTCTTATATCCATTCAATTGACTCTTCAAATTTTAAAAATATTACTCCGCGGAAACTTCAGAGAACGACAAGTCTAAGTGATATAAAAATCATTGTGCCTGATGAACAAATCTGGAATGATATCGCAATTGAACTTCAGAGTTTAATAAGTGACAAGTCTGGAAACACCCCCGTAATCGAGATTCCTGATCCTGCTAAGTTTGTTAAGGGATGGTCAGGGAATACGATCATACTCGGAAACCTTGGTAACAATAAGCAAGTGGCACGTCTTTACGGTTTGCGCTTATCTTATGCAGATGCAATCTATCCTGGAAAGGGTGGTTATCAGTTAATAACCTTAATTGATCCCTTCGGCTTGGGGGGGAATACGATTCTGCTATCCTCATCGGATATTGAAGGGGCTAAACTGGGAATGGGTCGCTTAATGACCATTTTACAGACATCTAAGAATGATCAAATACCCTGGCTTTTTGAATCTAAATTATCTAAAGAAACTATTTCGTATTTCAGACCCAATATTAGATCTGTGGATGAAATTCTCTCAAAAATGAAGCCTGTTATAAATAATGAGCTGATTATAGATGCCTTGTTAAATGTTTTAGCCGGAATTAAGTTATATGGTGAATACTTTCAACTTACTGCCAATCCCGAATACGGCGAAGTTTACGCTGATTTATTGAAGGGCTTTGCCCAATTTGTAAACCAGCATCCTTCTGAAGCGACGTATCAGTTGAACGAGCGAAAGAATATGTGGATCCAGGGTGAAAAAATATTCCAGAACTGGGCTGTGCTTGAAGCTTCCACATTTTTCTCAGATTCAGACCGGACACAGATCTTGTCAGCGCTTTACCTGGTGTGCAATGCGAATTACATGGATAATTACTTGCTAAGGGCTCCAGAATCGGGTCCTCGATGGAACCATGAGATATTTCCAGCGCTATCATTGCTTGGTTCCTGTCAGTACTTTGAAAAATATTATAGCTTGCCTGAAATTGTTCAATGGAAAAATAGAGGAGAACGGATTTTTTCCGGAAATACATCCTTTATCAGTCTGGACGAAGGTTCTGATTATCTGGCTCATCTTCCGGTAGCAAATATTGATTATGCGATGCTTTCAGGTGATCTGAAATTTATTAACCGGAGCTTAAAGCCAAGTGCAGAACTGCATTCTATGATGATTGACAATTTGGGAACCCTATCCGGTGGAGGTGATACCTATCCTTTTGGGATGAGCAGTGCATACTCCTGGGGTCATTCCCAGTTACTGAATGCAGCATCCTGGTATTATAATGACCCGGTTTATAATTTTTTGTTGGAGAGGACCCGTACCGGACCGTTTACCGGACAAAAGATGCCCGACCTTATCTATCCAATTCATCGCTATATCGCAAACCTGAATAATCTGGGACAGCCCAATAGTACTTTATATCCTAAAGTTCAGGCACAAGAGATTGAAAAGGGAGTTTATGATGATCTGATGAATCAAATTGACAACAATGTCCCTGAATTTCAAAAAGATCCGGATAGTGAGGATAAGAAAAGTAAAAATCAGGATTGGATTAATGTAGAGCAAAAAGACACATTTCATAAACTGACATTCAGATCGGGTTTCGGATTAAATGACAATTATCTTATTCTGGATGGATATTCTGCAGGGAAACATGGTCATCAGGATGGAAATGCAATTTTAAACTATAGTTCTAAGGGGAGATTGTTTCTGAATGACCGTGATTATATCCAGAATACTCCGGAGTATCATTCAGGTCTGGTCATTGTGAAGGATGGTAAACAACATAAAAAGCCGCCATTAGTAAAACTGGATTGGGTTGCTGATCTTGATGGAACCGGATTTAGCAGCACAATTGTGCCTGCCTACAACGGCGTAGACTGGGAACGTACGATAATAAGTCCGGAAGGTAAGTTTTTCATTATTTATGATGATCTGAATATTAATGATTCAGGAAATTTTCTGCTTAAAAATCATTGGCAATCCTTGGGTAGTCCGAAAATAGAAAAGAACAAATTTCTGGTCGATCAGAATGGAGTTAGTATGCAGCTTCAGAGTTTAAGTCCTGCAGATCTTAGACTTAAAAATATATATGGACACTTTATTAAATACTGGAAAACTGTATATCCTTATCCACATGCTGATCATGAGACTGTTTTAACCGAGGTGATCAATGAAAAAAAGTATACCCAAGGTGATCAGGTCGGTTTTATTAATATTCTTTCCAGTCATTCTTCTGAGAACGAAGTGCTTCATTCTGCCAAAATTGGGAAAAATGCAATTGAAATAAAGGCCGGGAATCAGAAATGGATTGCAGTTAAAGATGGACTTAATAGCATAGATTTTTCCAGCAACGGGAAATTTCATCTGATTGGGGATCATGGGCTTATTGCTGCTTCTGTCACAAAAATTAGGATTGGGAACCAGGAATTAAATTTCCAGGGGCCAGTATTTTTTAAATGGGATAAGAGAAGTGGTGAATGGAAAACATTTGACTTATTAAAAGACAAAATAAAGTACAAGCAATCTGGGGAAATCTTCAAACAAACGGCAATTGATTCAGGAGTGGTTCATTGGAACCCTGAACTTAAAAGCCGGATCGTCAAAAAGCTTATGTCCGAATTGGACGTGAAGCCAATAATTAGCCAAAATCAAATCAAATCTCTGGCAGTCAATAGTTCCAACAGAATATATTCTATGAATGAGCAGATTGGCAGCTCGTTTTCTGCAGATCTGAATGGCGATAATATTGAGGATATTTTGCTGGGAGGAATTAACGGAACTGTAAATGCAATCGATTCTAAAGGGAATAAGCTTTGGGCATTTGCAGCCAAAGGCAGGATCAATGAAGTAAGTCTTCAATATGCCGGTAACAAAGCACTTATATTTATTGCAACTGAGAACTGGTATGTTCATGCACTAGACATCAATGGGAATGAACTTTGGAAGTATAAATTTCCTGATGATCAGCCACATCGTGAATACAAGGGCAATCTGATTGGCATAACAAATGTCAGGATTGCACACAAGAATGGTAAAGATCAGAAGCCTGTAATCATGGTTGGCTCTCAGTACAGGTATATCTACGAGCTGGATATTGATGGAAAATTAAAAAATGAAACGGTCTTATATTACTATGGTATTGAGGATATGGAATATGCTGATCTTGACGCTGATGGTAAGGAAGAAGGGATCTTTGCACTTGAATATTACTATTATACATTGGTAAAGGATGATGAACTGATCACAGGGAAAACCGGAGGGCCGGGCTGGAAAGTTGCCCATGTCCTGAATAAAGGTTCTGAAATTGTTAAACCTACAGTGCTTTTAGGAACAAAGCAAAGTGAAATTCGAATGATTGGTTTTGATAAAAAAATTCAGGAATTCTGGAACACGAATGTTGGCGGGGAGGTAAATGATATCCGGCACGGGGATTTTAATAATGATGGAAATCTTGAGATTCTCGTCGGGACTGAAGGATTCCAGTTTTACATGCTGGATGATGAAGGGAATACAATTTTCAGAAAAACATTGAATGATAGGGTACTAAAAGTTGCGGGATACCAAATCAAAAATAAGGCATATTATCTCGCTGCAACGGCAAATGGCCTGCTGTATAAAATTACGGAAAAGGGGCAGCTTGAGCGTTTAATTCAGTTTCCGGCTGAAATTTCCAATATTCTGCTTACTGATGGCAATTCTGTGCCGATGGTGGTTCTAGAAAATGGAGGGTTGTTCAAAATTCAATAATCCTGTAAAAATTAAATTGATCTTCACATGAAAATAGTATTTAATTCGAACAGTTATAAGATACCATTTAAGAGGTGCTTTTTTCTGTTTATTATGTTGTTTACCGCCGGTATATCATCTGTATTTTCTCAGGATAAATTATCCGCTGAGTCTGCTGTTCGAAAAAGTATTGATTTT
>CAYHGN010000133.1:0-9678 GCA_964356005.1 uncultured Sphingobacterium sp. | reverse complement strand
CTATGATATTTATGATGGCTGGAACCTGCAAAAAGATGTGGGTACACGGTAGCCCGCCGGCGGGGGAATTAAAGGGGGAGGTAAATGAATTTTATTAATTGCCGGACATCCTCCCCTGCCAACACACTAGGCCAAATGCGCCCCCCTCTCCAAAGGAGTCCTTTGGACCAAAGGGGGATAGCATGTCGCCTAAGGAGTTTGAGTGAAGAAGAAAATTCATTCTTTTAGCAATATTTCTAGGCACCCAGTGTCCCCCGCCGGCGGGGGAATTAAAGGGGGAGGTAAATGAATTTTATTAATTGCCGGACATCCTCCCCTGCCAACACACTAGGCCAAATGCGCCCCCCTCTCCAAAGGAGTCCTTTGGACCAAAGGGGGATAGCGCGGTGCCTAAATATTCGTTTATAGAAAATGATTTTTCTTGGTTTATAAGTCTGGTTGTAGAGAATTAATCATCACAATCACCTTAATCATACTAATCACAGTTCAGACAATTTACCCTTCAAAAAAATCCTCCAATCCATTAATCCTAAAATCCTAATCCTGACAATTAGTCTATTTTAGCAAATTTTTCCAACTTACCATATCAGAAATAATCTTTTCCAACTGATCTGAATTCACCCGTTCCTGTTCCATACTGTCGCGATGGCGAATGGTTACCGTGTTGTCTTCGAGACTTTGATGGTCTACTGTTATGCAAACAGGTGTGCCTATTGCATCCTGCCTGCGGTATCTTTTCCCGATCGAATCCTTTTCATCATACTGCAAATTAAAATCCAGTTTGAGAAGGTCCATGATTTCACGTGCTTTTTCAGGCAAACCATCCTTTTTAGTTAATGGGAAGATAGCAGCTTTGACAGGTGCAAGACATGGATGTAAGTGTAAAACAGTACGTGAATCCTGCTTTTCATCATTGCTTAAATCCTGTTCTTCATAGGCATTGCAAAGTGTTAATAAGAATAAACGGTCTAAACCAATGGAGGTTTCAATCACATAAGGCACATAATTCTTATTCTCGGCAGTATCAAAATATTGCAGTTTCTTACCTGAAAATTTCTCATGCTGGCTCAGATCGAAATCTGTGCGGCTGTGAATTCCTTCTACTTCTTTAAATCCAAATGGAAATTCAAATTCGATATCTACAGCAGCATTAGCATAATGTGCCAGTTTGGTATGATCATGATAACGATATTTTTCTGCCGGAGTGCCCAGAGCAAGATGCCATTTTAAACGGGCGTCTTTCCAGTGATTATACCATTCCATTTCTGTTCCCGGTTTCACGAAAAACTGCATTTCCATCTGCTCAAATTCACGCATGCGCATGATGAACTGTCTAGCAATGACCTCATTGCGAAAAGCTTTCCCAATTTGTGCAATTCCGAAAGGAATCCTCATTCTGCCTGATTTCTGTACATTCAGAAAATTCACAAAAATTCCCTGGGCAGTTTCAGGACGCAGATACACCTCATCAGATCCTTCGGCCATGGCACCCATCTGGGTAGAGAACATGAGGTTGAATTGCCTTACCTCCGTCCAGTTGCGTGTTCCTGAAACCGGGCAGACGATTTCGTGTTCTTCTATGAGTTCTTTTAAGCGTGGCAGGTCATCCGTGGATAAAGCTTCTTCCATATCAGACTGTAATTTATCCGCTTTTTCAACTTTGCCATCCTTAATGTATCTGACTATCTTATCCTCCAATAAATTGTCGGCACGATAACGTTTTTTAGAATCTTTATTATCAATCATTGGATCGGCAAAACCATCTACATGCCCACTTGCTTTCCATACTTTCGGATGCATGAAAATTGCGGAGTCAATCCCGACAATATTTTCATTCAGCTGAACCATGCTCTTCCACCAATATGTCTTCAGATTGTTTTTCAGCTCAGATCCCAGCTGTCCGTAATCATAAACCGCACTTAAGCCATCATATATTTCGCTTGATTGAAATACAAAACCATATTCCTTGGTATGCGATACCACATTTTTAAAAAGTTCGTCTGTGTTTTTGCTCATAACGTTGCAAAGATAGTATTGAAAATTAATTTTTCCCTGTATACCGCGTTTTAAGTAGAACGTTAAAAGACCAGTTCTATTCAAATATATGAGGGATATTTTAACAGACTGATTTGACTAGTTAATTTTAAAATGAAGCAGTATCTCATTTGCTGATTATCTAATTTGCTCATTTGCTAATTCTAATTGTTCTAAATACTAACTTTGAACCATGAGTATTGTGGTAGAGAACCTCAGTAAAACTTACGGAGTGCAAAAGGCGATTGATGGAATCTCTTTTCAGGCTGTCCCTGGAACCGTACTTGGTTTTTTGGGGCCAAACGGAGCCGGAAAATCCACAACCATGAAAATTTTGACTGGCTACATCCCACAAAGCTCAGGAAATGTTGCTGTTTGTGGTTTGGATGTGAGTACCCATTCAATGGAAGTGCGCAGAAAAATTGGCTACCTTCCTGAACATAATCCACTCTACCTTGAAATGTATGTTCGTGAGGCACTAACTTTTATTGGGTTTGTTTATAAGCTTGAAAATTCAAAAAGAAGAATTGAGGAGGTCATTGAACTTTGCGGATTAGGTGAGGAGCAAAATAAAAAAATTGGCACTTTATCCAAGGGTTACCGGCAGCGTCTGGGGCTTGCTCAGGCTATTTTTTCAGACCCTTCAGTATTGATTCTTGATGAACCAACTTCCGGACTCGACCCGAATCAGGTGATCGGTATCCGGAATCTGATCACTGAATTGGGAAAAACTAAAACGGTTATACTTTCAACGCATATTATGCAGGAAGTAGAGGCAGTTTGTGAGCAGGTAATCATTATCAACAAGGGTAAGATCGTTGCCGATGATAAGCTCAGCAGTTTGAAAGAAGCTCACCAGCATAAAAGTCTGGAAGATATATTTATCGCTCTAACGAGTTCATCAGTTCATAGAGCCTCGTGAAATTATAAAAATTAATAAAGGAAAATCAGAACAAGTGCTAAGTGTCCTCAAAAAAGAATTAAATGGTTTTTTCAGCTCTCTCGCGGCCTATATTTCTATGGCTGTATTTCTGCTGGTTACCGGTCTTTTTCTCTGGGTTTTCCCTGATTCAAGTATTTTGGATTATGGCTATGCCGGTTTGGACAGCTTCTTCAATATCTCACCTTACCTGTTCATGTTCCTTATTCCTTCAATTACCATGCGTTCTCTCGCAGAAGAACAAAAGGATGGTACTTTCGAATTACTGGCAACCCGCCCATTGAGTGACTGGCATATAGTTCTTGGGAAGTTTCTGGCATCATTGCTGATAGTTGTATTGACCCTCGTACCTACACTCATTTATTATATTAGCGTATATCAATTGGGGATAAGCAAAGGGAATATTGATACTGGTGCTGTAATCGGCTCCTACCTCGGATTAATCTTATTGGGAGGTGCATTCACTTCAATTGGACTGTTTACCTCCTCTATGGGAAAAAATCAGATCATTGCCTTTACACTTGCCGTTTTTTTATGTTTTCTGAGTTTCAGTGCATTCGATTCCATCAGTAAGCTAATTGCATTTCAGGCTTTTGAAAGCAGCTTAACCAGCCTTGGCATCAATCAGCATTATCAGTCGATTAGCAGGGGAGTGCTGGATAGCCGTGATTTTATTTACTTTTTAAGTTTTGCCGGATTGTTTCTTTTATTAACCAAAACAGTATTGGGAGCTAGGAAATGGTAAAGCGCCGCAAACGTGATTTGAACATTTTGATCCTTGCAATTGTAGGAATCGTGATATTAAATGTTGTATCCTCTTTTTTCTTTACACGTATTGATTTTACTGCTGAGAAACGATATACACTTTCAGCCATTACCAAAACTATTCTCTCTGATCTGGACGATGATGTGCAGGTAACAGTTTATCTGGAAGGAGATTTCCCGGCAGGATTCAAACGTTTGAGAAATTCTACTGCCGATCTTCTGCGGGATTTTAAAACCTATTCAAACGCTAATCTGAAATTTGATTTTGTAAATCCGCTTGCCGGAGATCAGAAGTCGCAGGAAGAAGCCTACCAGTTATTGATTGAGAAAGGCATTGAGCCGACCAATTTAAGTGTAAAGACAGAAGATGGGATGTCACAGAAGATCATTTTTCCGGCAGCATTGATTACCTATAAAGGCAGACAGATCCCCGTAAAGCTCTTGCAATCAAGAGCTGGAATTAGTCCGGAAGAAGTTCTGAATAATTCGATTCAGAATCTTGAATATGCCTTTGCCAGTGCGATCAAAAAGGTTAGCAAAAATGAAATGGGTCGGATTGGCTTCACTGAAGGCCATGGTGAATTAAGCGATCAGCAACTCGCCGATGCAATGAAATCTTTAGGAGATTCATACGAAGTAGGCCGCGTTGATCTGAGTACTATATCCTTTGCGGGGCTTGATCAGCTGAAAGTAATGATCGTTGCAAAACCGAAAAATCCATTTACTGAGGCTGAGAAATATAAAATCGATTATTTCCTGATGAAGGGAGGAAGGATAATCTGGTCCCTGGATCAGGTAAGTGCAGATCTTGACAGCCTTCGCGGTTCTACTGAGCAGCTTGCGTTTGCAAAAAAGCTTAATCTTGATGATATGCTCTTTAAGTATGGTGTTCGTCTGAACTACACCCTTATGGCGGATATGAATTCTGCACAGATTCCCGTAAATGTTGGAGAAGTGGGCGGGCAATCCCAGATCCAGCTATTACCCTGGTTATTTTATCCTGTATTTGTTCCGGTTTCAACTCATCCTCTGGTCAAAAATCTGGATGGGATACGTTCAGAGTTTCCTGGAACTATTGATCTTATTTCAGTGAAAGGTCTTACTTCGGAAGTAATTCTTTCTTCATCTCCATTCAATCGTGAGCTGGAGGTGCCTGTTCTGCTTTCGCTTCAAATGGTTGAGGAAGAGCCTGATCCAAAGCAATTTAAGTCTGATCCTAAGGCTGTTGGTGTTCTTGTTGAGGGGATATTTCCATCAAATTTCAAGAACCGACCAATTCCTGTGGGCATTTCAGAGCCAAAAGCTATTCCTAATAATGTTAAACCTGCAAAAATGATTGTCCTTGCTGATGGAGATATCTTTAAAAATCAGATCAATAATACAGATGGCTCTTCCTATCCTCTAGGATTCGATCGTTTTACAAGAGAGCAATATGCAAATAAGAATTTTTTGCTGAATGCTGCAGATTATCTGTACGATGACTCCGGAATTATCAGTTTACGAAATAAAGAAATCAAACTCAGATTGCTGGACCGTGTAAAAATCCGGCAGGAAAAAGTGTTCTGGCAGTCCCTCAACATCGGATTACCACTAATATTGTTGATAGCTTGCAGTATTTTTCAACATTACTATCGTATTCGCAAGTATACACGTTAATTTGTATATTTTTGATTCGTGTTCAATCACTTAAAAACTGATAATTAGCACATAATTGCTAATTAGGAACTACCAAAAAGCTTTACTATTATTGTTTTACAGATATTTGAATATGAGATTTATAGTTTCAACATCGACCTTATTAAAACAGCTTCTGGCTGTCAATGGTGCATCCAGCAGCAGCACAGTATTGCCCATCCTTGAAAACTTTCTTTTTGAGATAAGAAGTGGTATTTTAACTGTTTCTGCGACTGATCTGCAGACCAGTATGACTACTTCCTTATCAGTTGAATCAAAGGAGGATGGCAAAGTGGCTATCCCTTCCAAGATTTTGCTTGAGACTTTAAAAACACTTGCTGATCAACCCATTTCATTTTCGGTAGATGATAAAACATTTGCAATTGAAATTAGTGCCGGAGATGGTAAATACAAATTGAGCGGAGAAAATGGAGATGATTTTCCAAAGATTCCAGTTGTTGAAAATCCATCTACTGTAGCTATGCCTGCTTCTGTATTGTCTGAGGCTATCAATAAAACACTTTTTGCTGTCAGTGGAGACGAATTGCGTCCGGCTATGACCGGGGTATATTGTCAGTTAAGTCCGCAGCACATAACTTTTGTCGCTACCGATGCTCACAAATTAGTGAGATATCGTCGATTGGATACAAAATCTGAAGCTCCGGCAACTTTTATTTTGCCGAAGAAAGCTCTAACGCTTTTAAAAGCGTCGCTTCCTTCTGATGATGTGAGTGTTGCAGTCGAATATAACAACACCAGTGCATTTTTCAGATTCGGCAATATCAACCTTATTTGCAGGCTGATTGATGAACGTTATCCTGACTATGAAGCAGTTATCCCTACCAATAACCCAAATAAACTGATAATTGACAGATCCTTGTTTCTGAACTGTCTGCGTCGGGTGGTTATTTTTGCAAACAAAACAACCCATCAGGTGCGCTTAAAAATTTCAGGCAGTGAGTTAAATATTTCATCTGAAGATATCGATTTTGCAAATGAGGCCCATGAGCGTCTTTCTTGTCAATATGAAGGTGAGGATATGGAAATTGGTTTTAACGCTAAATTTCTTATTGAAATGCTAAATAATCTTGGTGGAGAAGAAGTGCTTCTTGAAATGAGTAGCCCGAATCGTGCCGGATTATTGATGCCTCAAACCCATGATGAACAGGAAGAAGTTCTGATGCTTGTTATGCCAGTGATGCTGAATAATTATTCATAAATTCTGAATAGGAGAGGAAAGCGGAATTTATGCCTACGTTTTTTTCGTAATAACTAATACAAGCAACAATAAATAGAACCTGTTTTGACTTATTAATCATTCTTATGCAATTAAAATAGAAAACTCAGAGCCTTTGGCCTGAGTTTTCTATTTTTGTAAAAAAATACAGCGATACTTTGGAAATTATACAACAGCTTATTGATTTCATACTTCACATCGATAAGCATCTGATAGAAATTGTTCAGGATTATCAAACCTGGACTTACCTGATACTTTTTCTAATCATTTTTGCCGAAACTGGTTTTGTTGTGACCCCATTTTTGCCGGGGGATTCTTTGTTGTTTGCCGCTGGAGCTATCATTGCAAAACCTGAAAGTGGATTGAATATATTCCTGATGTGTTTCTTGCTGATCATTGCAGCAATACTTGGGGATCTGGTTAACTACCACATTGGAAATTACATTGGTCCGAAAGCTTTTAGTGGAAAAATTAAATTCCTTAAAAAGGAGTATCTGGAGCAGACCCAGGCATTTTATGAAAAGCATGGAGGAAAGACCATTATTTATGCTCGTTTTATACCAATTATAAGAACTTTTGCCCCTTTTGTTGCCGGAATAGGCACAATGAGTTATCTCAAGTTTGCAACCTATAATGTTACTGGCGGAATTCTGTGGGTCGTATCTTTTCTATTTATCGGTTATTTCTTTGGAGGATTACCGGTCATCAAGGATAATTTTACCTATGTTATTTTTGGAATTATCATACTATCTGTTTTGCCACCGGTGATCGAATTAATACGTGAAAAGCAGAAAAGTAAACTATCAAAGAATTAATTAATCTTCCTGCTAACCTTTAAGGGCAATAGTGAGTTTAATCCTATTATTATCCTGTTCACATTCTTTTAAAACTTAATACTTTGGAAATTATAAGTACCATTCTCGATTACATATTGAATATTGACAAGCATTTGGTGAAGATTGTGAGTGATTACCGAACCTGGACTTACCTCATTATTTTCATGATCATTTTTGCTGAAACCGGTTTTGTTGTTACACCCTTTTTACCCGGTGATTCATTGTTATTTGCTGTAGGAGCACTCATTGCAAAAGGAGATACCGGTCTGAATATTTTTACAATGGGGCTGCTATTGATCACCGCTGCCATTACAGGTAATACCATTAATTATACACTGGGTAATTTTTTGGGTCCGAAAGTCTTTAAGTCCGGTAACAGGATACTTAAGCTGGAATATTATGATAAGACAAAGGATTATTTCAATAAGAAAGGTGGTAATATGCTGATATTCAGCAGATTTATGCCTATTTTCAGAACTCTTGCACCTTTTGTCGCCGGAGTGGGAAAAATGAAATTCGGGCCTTTTACTTATTTTAATGTTGTAGGTGGAGTTCTGTGGATCGTCAGTTTCCTTGGAATAGGTTTTATATTTGGTAATATTCCATTTATCAAAGATAACTTTACCTATGTTATGCTGGTTATCATTGTTTTGACCGTTCTGCCTGCAGTTATTGCAGCCTTCAAGGCAAAGAATAGTATGGAAAGTGGTAAACTTTAGTTTTCAGATCTGCCAATAATCCGGCCCTGACCAAACAGTTTATCTGCACTTTCCGAAATTAGTTTTTCTTCTTCGCTGATTTCTTTTTCAGGAAAATTTTTCAGTTTGGGTTGTCCAGCATCGACCCAGGCCGAGAACCAATAACTTCCGGTCATGAGAACAGAGGCACGCATTTGATTTTCTACCATCCCTTTTAGTGCGTTGTGATAGGCTCTGGCATACTCTTTAGAAAATTGTCTTTCAACTTTATCCTTCCGCTCTGAAAATGAAAACTTCAGATCAGATGGCAAATTTTTGTTGAGTCGGGCCTCGATCAATAGGGTCGAATCCAGGAAATTGTGGCTGATTCTGACGATTTTCCAGGCTTCTTTCAATGGATTTTCCAGATATTTTGCAGGGCCGGTAATAAAATCATATTCTGATGAGAAAAGCTCAGGAAGCCTGCTTTCCCAAAACCCATGAATACCTGTCTGACCGCTTAATTGTCCATTATAATTTTCTGTCGTATGAAGGGGGACATGGGCATCCGAAACGTAATGCCCCAAATCTGCCGAGAGTCTCAAAATTCGGATGGAATCACGTTCTCTGAAGGCTTTTACCAAGGAGAAATATGTTCTTTCAATTTGCCATGGGACTATCCCATTCTCAATCAGCCGGATGGAAGTATATTTTAATTCTGCATCCACCCATTTTTCAGGAATACTGTCGAATGGATTTTTACCATAGCGGTCAGCATCAATAAAATGCCTGGGAGCCTCAGAAGTGTCTGAATAACGACGTTTGTCGGCATCTACGGCATGATCTTTAATGTACAGGATGTTGTTTTTGTAAAAGCGGATCATATCAGCCGGCAATATAAAAACTGCCCTGCGATTGATGTTCTGGTGTGCAAAAAATCCCCATGAGGAACAGGTTAACCAAACAATTACTGACAGCAGAATGAGCGGTTTCTTCTTCAATTTCAAAGACATTGTATTGCTGCCTAATTTGAGTTTTTTATTCTTTCAGGTTCAGATAAGTTTATTTAACGGTCGGAATGTTGATTTAACGGTAATAGCTGAAGTAAAATGAGGGGAATTAAAGCTAAAATTATCGTGTTTTTAATTATATCCATATGATTTATTTATTTTGTTGGGATTATCCTATCAATATTCCTTACTAAAGAAAAATGTGTGTGGATCTTAAAACGTGATCTGGCCCAAGTAGTAGCTCCCCGTTCAATTTTTTCCGTCCCGATTGCCATTGGGATTCGGTGTGGTTGAGCAACCCAAGCCACGTTACTGAATTCGATTTGTTCCTAACGCTCAATAGCCCGGTGCATTAGCTCCGGGTTAGGATCGGGTTTTGATTCGAACAAATTAAAAAAGGTTAATGTTCTATCAATCGGGCTGAAGCCCAATGTAATTTTCCTCAGCCTTTGCAGAATATCGGGCTGAAGCCCGCCCGGATGAACTCCGTTCGGACTGGCCCGAA
>CAYHGN010000132.1:0-9806 GCA_964356005.1 uncultured Sphingobacterium sp. | reverse complement strand
AGTGCTCTTATATTATGTTCCGGTATTAGCATTTATCTTATAGGTGAAAGGACTTATATAAAAAGAGAAACGCTCCTTGCGGAGCGTCGAACCAAAGATGCTATCTTTGGTGATGTTTTTGTACTACAAAAGTACAACAAGATTACACTATATACAAGTTTTATGCAAAAAAAGGAGAGAGTAATTGTTTATGTGGATGGATTCAACCTTTATTTCGGAATGAAAGAAGCAGGATTCAGTAACTGTAAATGGTTGGATATAAGAAAATTAGTTCTTGGATTTTTAAAACCCGGACAGGAATTGTCAGGTGTAAAATATTTTACTTCAAGCGTGAGTAACGATCCTGATAAACAAAAAAGACAGATAACTTTTCTGGAAGCATTAGAAACTACCGGCATAAAAATTATTTATGGACACTATCAAAAAGCAGCCATTGAATGCAGGAGATGTGGAAATATATGGGCAACTTATAATGAAAAAATGACTGATGTAAACATTGCTACTCAAATGATGATAGATGCTTTTACTGATCAGTATGATATGGCAATGTTGATTTCCGGTGATAGTGATTTAGTTCCACCCGTTAGAGCAATACATGCTCACTTCCCCCAAAAAAGAGTACTTATTGCTTTTCCGCCAAAACGGTTTAATAATTCAGTTGCGTTGGTTGCTAAAGGCTCATTTATACTTGGTCGTAAAAAGCTTATAGATAATCAATTTCCACAACAAGTGGTTAAGAAAGATGGATATATCCTACACAAACCAAAAGAATGGATTTGAAGTACAACTATTTACACTTTAACAGGCAAATTTAAAAATGATATATGAATAAATTGGGTTAATGGTGGTGGAGATAGGGATTGTGGAGGGGACATTACCCTGACTCGTAAATTGGATATTTCTGCCATTTCCCCTTTTGCTTTAACTCTTCCATCTTTTTGAACAGGCCTATTTTAGCTGCACTAATATCGTTGTAGGTATTTGTGCCAAATTTATCATTGATTTTGCATTTGTATTTACCCGAAATCTTATCATTAAAAACCACTAAATTGTTTCCATCAATATTTAGATAATGGTTTTCGGATTTTGAGATCTTCCATTTCTTTTTAACCCAACTGATGCGCTCATTACTCTTGCGTTTGAGTTCTTTTTCGCGTTCCCGGGGATTAAAATAATCCTCTGTCATTTTTTCGGCGCAAATACAACCGACCCGATACTCTCCATCCAAATCCTTATGTTCAACAATATGCACGTATCGAATTTTCTCGTTACCACACATCATGCATTTTTCATATTCCGTTTCATCCATCGGCTGTCCATCTTCTCTAATATCAATAACATCAATCAAAATCCAGCCTTTGTGCGGAACGTCTTTGTTATTCCAATGAGCACACATAATACACGGGTTTGAAGGAAGTGAAGATTATAAGAACCAGAGGTTACTTTTACTTAGCGGAGGTATACCTTTTTCATCAAAGTAAGGGGCAATTTCGGCGATCATTTCCGGGTATTTGATAGTAACAGGCAGGTTTTGTTGCATTACGCTCTTAAAATACAAACGACTAAACTGATAAACCTGGTTGATCAGTTCGTTTATTGTGTCATCATTTTCGAGTAATTGAGGTTCGGTGCAATCAATTGCCAGTTTTACCGGAAAAGGAAAACCATCTTTAGGATTATAGTTATTGTTGTACCGGGCATTGTTGCACAATACATATTTCTTATTGCCAATACTGATATAGGTGCCGCTTATTGGCATAAGATGCAGCCAGGAGGCATCAAAAACAAAAATATCTTTAGCTTCGGTTTTATTGATTGTGACTATGAAAATAGGTACAGGATTTGGGAGTTTTAGCTCCAGCAAAGCCTTTTCGATCGGAGCAAGTTCTTTTTCACTAAGTTGTTTATAAAAGTGAATGATAATTCTATCCGGCGGTTTGACGCTGGCAGTAAACTCACGAACTTTAGTTGCAATGGAACCAGCCAACACATCCACCTGATATTTCATAAAGTATTCAAATTGGTGAAAGCGGCCTGTGTTATCAAAACTAATTGCACTACTCACATATTGTACCTGATCAGCGTAATGCCTGAATGCACCAATCCCAATAATTAATTCATTTTTAAAATCAGAACCAAGTTGCCAGGGTATGCCATCAAGCTTTGCAAGAATTGCGACTGACATATTAGTAAGACTGAATACAAAATCGTTTTCCTTTTCTCCATTCACGTTGGCCGGTTCTACAAATTGAGAAGCAATACCACGATTCAAGAGCATTTCTTTCACTTTTATATAAACACGAACCTCTTGTTTGCTTGTTTCTGCTTTAGTATAAGGGGTAAGATAAATTGCCAGGTATTTGATTTCGGGATTACTTAAATCGAGTCGTTCAATCCCCTGGCTAATTTCCGGAATCGGGTTTAACTTATTACTGAATGAAATAGAAGAAGATTCGTCGGTGTGGAAAAGTATTCCAGCATATTCTGTTAACCCTCTATAAAATGATGTCCCATTCTCGAAATTATCTTGAAGCTTATCTTTAGTGGCCTCATCATTTTCATGATAAATGAAGAAAAGGTGAACATTCTGATGCGGACATTTCTTAAATGGCTTTAGTTTTCGGAAGTCTATTTTTGGGGTCCTACCTATTTCTTTTTCATGGAATGCTAAGTTGTTACTCTCCTCATTTATTTTAGAAATCAATTCTTCCGGAACTGAATAGAAATTTAATTCATTCAGAGGTATTAACTTTTTGAAATCAGATTTTGAATGCAAGTATTTTCGCATTTCATCAACTTTACCGAAATACGATTTATAGCGATTGCTTTTTGGAATTGTCTCTACATCAATGCCTAATGCGTCTTCGAGCTTAGGATTAAGTATTGGATATGCTTTTGAATAATCAAGGTCTATCTCATTAACCAGATCTTCGAAATTTAGGACTCTACCTTTGTAAACAACGTTAATAAATTTTGATTGAGAGACTGACTTAACAACCTGGGAAACTGGAGATTTTAAAACCCTTGATCTACCATCGTAAGAAATAAGCAGTTCAGGAAATTGACTTACTGAACAAAGCTGAACCTTGAAGGAAAATCTTTCGTAAATATTGTATGTGCTATTAGTTACCTTTTTGGAGTATGTCCAAATCTGATTCTCTCCTATAAAACCTCTTTTTACTATTAACTTTATAACCTTCCTGAAGTAATAATTAATCTGCCGGTTATAATATTGTTTAATCAGATCCGGATTTTCGATACTGGCATCAATCTCTAACGGGATGAAACCTTCTTTTTTATAAGTGAACGTGGTATAAATAAATTCAAGATTCTCTGAGTGAATATCAGGGAACACTGAAGATATGCCAATTGGGAAATTAGATTTGTAAATACGTGAAGAGGACCTGTCGTCGGTTTTACTGAAATAAAATATAAGGTTCTCCTTTGGCCAATCGAAAGTAAGTATGTTGAAAAATAGATTTTGATCTGGCATAAAAAACTATTTTAATTGTTATCAAAATATTGAAGCTAGATGTTGGGCATTGTATTCTATGAATGAAAAATTATATCAGTAAATAAAGCGTGTGTGTTGATAGCAATAAGATTCTACACATTTGTACACTACAGGCAAATGTAAGTGAACATATTGAAATAGGCAAGAGTAATTTAAGGCAGAAAACAAAGAATACTGCCAAAAATTACAATTCAAAAAGCATGTGGGCGGAAAGCAGAAGCGTGAGGATTTTAAGGAAATTCAGGAAGTCAAGGAAACTAATCCTTAACTTCCTTAGAATCCTGAATTTCCTTGTTTGGCGTATTACCGGATTTAGCATTCGGATTAATGTAAAGGTCCTGCTTTTCGCGATGGAGTAATCCTTTTTTGTAAAACTCGGTAATGTAGCCCTCGGCTGTTTTATCAGGGATGGATTTTAAAGCTGCAATTCTGAGGTACTCCTGGCGATTGAAGTTTGCCGGTAGCAGATCCAGGAATTTTTCTTTCTGGTTTTTACGTTTTGGCATCTGAGGTTCGGCTGGAAGTTCGGTGAACACTTTACTGGCATGTTTTACCAGGATAGAAATCATATCAAGTGCAATTTGAAAATCACTATCCTCACAAACTATTCGTTCTGGAAGGTTGCCTGTTTCCATGATCCGCAATGCAGAAAGGATCATAGATATACGAAAAGCTATTAATCCAAGCCGCCTGATGGTAGCCATGTAGTCGATACCTTGCAAACTCAGATACACATCCTGAGTTTGTTGAAAAAAGGTATTGAATTTTGCCTGTTGTTCAACCGTGAGGTTGAACTGGATTTCGGGGCCATTTGCCAGCGTTTGGTAAAGGCTGAAAAATTCGGTTCCCAGGTTATCGAAGTAATCATCCAGACCGTTGTCGGAGGTAATAGCAAAAACATTTTTCCAAACCGGCCGGATGTTCATGAAGTAAAAAATGAAGCGGCTGAAAAGGCCGTTTTCCGCATTCGGGATGAGACTGGCAACCTGTCGAGGTGTACCGGAAAGCACAGCCGAAAGGCGAGGACTATCCATATCCACATATTCGCGATCCGTGCGACGGTAATATGAGATAGTTTCATGATGGAATGCTTTTCGGAATCCATCGCTATAATTGCCGTAATCACTTTTGAAAGCCTGTGCCAGTGTGTCGCCTTCAGTCTCGAAGATAAGCCCACTGCCATCATTATCAAACAACAACTGGAAAACGCCAGTGGTGCTGTTGTTGGCAGGGATAAATAACATTTTCTCGGGAGGTTTCCCGGGCTTTTCAGCATCAGCATCTTTGCCTTTACGGTCGAGATAATCGGCCAGGTCTATTTCGTACTGTTGTTTCAGCAATCTTGCCTGATCACGTAAAAACTTATGAATTGGTTTAACCAATTGCTTGCAATGAACCAAACGTCCTTTTCCGGCTGATGCCTGGGCAGTGATAAAGAGGAACAAATTTGAGTAGTCCTTTTTACCGTCATATATGCCATATATTTTAGGAAAACAGGCACTCAGGGCGACAATTGAACCAAGCAATAATATATCACGTTCTTCATTGGAATCGGCCACTGAAACAACACGTCTAAGGAAATCAGGAAGTTGAGTAAAGATAGAATCAGGGAGAGTTGGTTGACCTTCCCAGACTTCTTCTGCCGGAGTTTCCTGATCCTCAAAACCCGTCCCTGAAAGGGCGGGTTTTGAGATAGAAGAGAGGGAAATTCCGGATTGTTTGGCATGGAAGAAGAAAGTCTTGAGGGTTACCCCCTGACCGTGTGATCTGAGGCAGTTGGAGTATTGTTTGTCACATTCTCCAGTAGTATAGTCAGGATAAAAGCAACTAATCCTATGAAAATACTCCCTGCCAGATTCGCCAAAGGCATCAGCAAAGGCAAATCCAATGTCGCGCCAATCGCTGTACGCGGAAGCTATATCGATTTGCTTTTCTTCTATTTGACGAATAATGGCTTCTATTTCGGTTACATCTTCAGCAACAGAAGGTTTGTTCTTCGGAATTATAGTGGCTGGTTTTAGCTTTGGTTGCTGTTCCAGCCAATCGGATGGATTGAATGTTTTTTTAGCCATAGCTTACCAGTATTTAGGATTGATATACACATCAGGATCGTAAGGAAGAAAACAGGCTCGTGAAATATCCTTACCTGATTGGTCCACCTTTATCTGGTAGCTTTGGAGGATATAGGCAGCAACAGCTTTGAAGTAATCCTGGTGAGAGGCTTTTGCCAGATCAATTGGGATTATCCATTTAAGGCCATCGCCGGAAGGGGAATAAAACAAAATCTCCGTTTCAAAATATTCATCACTGAGGAGGTTGTTTTTAAGTTCAGATAAATCTGGGATGTGGTCAAAATCAATGGTCATCAATCCTGAGTGCTTTCTTAATGCCTTATCATTACGTTCTGAAAAGGCGCCTGAGAAGGTGACATAATCGAAGTTAGCAGCTTTGTACTTCCTGGCTTCTGTTTTATCAGTGAGGCTTCGGAGGTTCGTTGTGTTGTTCATAAACATATCACCTTTAATCATTTTGAAGGCATCAAGTATGCTTATGTTTTTTGAAGGGACAATATTTGAAACCGGTGCTTTAAAGTAGCTGAACACAGGTAGCTTTCTCATAAATGGCTCTGGTTTAGTGAAAGTTTCAGGAATGGAATCACCAGTGAGACAGCGATGTGGTTCACCTAAACGAAGATTACATGCTTCGTTTAACTTTTCAAAGAGTTTTGCATCCTGGGCTTTAAAGTGCAAGGCGGCAAAATCGAAAGCATCACCTTTAAAATCTGGTAATTCGGTATCAGAGTGAACAGCAAGATTGTCAACAATCTTAACCATCAAAGTAGGTTTATCCCCATTGAAGGGGTTTTTAGCAGGAAGGCAGTCCCTTCCGAATAAGGAAAGGACTGTCTCATCAGGAGAATAGTACCGGAGCACATGGGAATAGATATTCAAACCATAGTGCGTCTTGCGCAGGATGTTTTCTCTATTCAGATCCATGGCCGGAAGGTTTATTCTTTGAATAATATGATTCCAGAAGGTATTCAATATCTGAAACCTTGTAATAAAACTTTCCGTTGATCCGGCTGAAATTCAGTGTGCCTTCGTCGCGCAGGGATTGAAGTGTGCGCTTGCTGATATGCAAGGTCATCATCACATCCTGACCATCAATCCAGGTATCTTTGAAATCATCCAGTTTAGATTTTTGCAGAGAAAGCACGTAGGCTTTTACAATCCCGAAGTCACGAGACAGGTTAATTAATAATTCCATTACTTCGATCATGACCTGGTCCTCCTGCTTTTCATAATGTTATCAAAAACCTGAGTTTCTATTTCCTCAGTGGTGGCAGCGCGGTTACGAAGTACCCACTCGTCCAACTCAGAGCGTTTGAAATAGATTTTCTTGCCATTTGGCTTGTAATGGGAGATAGCTCCGGTACTTGTGAGCTTGTAAAGGTGAGAGTGCGATAACTCAAGGTAATCGCAGGTTTCATTGAAGTTAAGCACATCCTTTTGTAGCAGGTTTTGGTTAAGGATGAGTTTTTCAATTCTGTCGAGACGCAATAATACTTCGTCCATTGTCTTAATGGTATTAAGATGAGAAAATGGACTTCTGGCCAAAAGTCATCTCCGATTGTCGAAGACACGGCAAAGTTGTCAACAATGCTCTGGAAGTTAGAAAATGGAAATTTGGACAAGCTTAAAAAGCTTATCAGATAAGGGATTCAGAAAAATAGTGGAAATTTGAAATGGTAAATTGACAGCAAATTACCGCAATTTAGCATGTTGGTAATTTGTCGAGCCAGTACCTATTTTGTACATAATTAGCTAAGCCATCGGGATCATTTTCCCAAGACCTAAATTGTTTATCCAAATCAGCATTGTACCTGTAATCAAGGAATTTGCGGATTTCGATATGTTTAATGCCTTTTAGCTTTTGAAAATCTCGTTTCTGGAAATAGCCTTTCTTGATCAATGTTTGATAAATAGCGGCTAATTCCTGCTTTTGAGTATGCCGGTCAGAAAAATTATAGTCTTCATTAATTAAACCATGATCAAAAAGCTCTTCTTCAAACCGGAGGAAACGATCAGGATTTTTAATCATAGTTTTGAAGGATAGGATTCCTTTTTTCTCTGGTCTGAAATCACCTTTCCTGGGATTGAATGGACTGGATGGTAGTTTTTTAGTAAGTTTTAATTCAGGACCCTGGATTTTGATTTTAGGAGATTCTTGAATAAATGATTTCTCAGGGGCTGATTCCGAAAAATAGAGTTGGTGAATATCAGCTTCTGAAAGAATATCTTCTTCTACTGAATCTTGATAAGAATCCTGGATTTCCAGATAGATGCTGATCAGCTGATATTTGAGGAATTGCAGAGCATAGCTATTATCACCTAAATTATTGCTGCTCGTGGATTTTGAGGGTCCTGCGACATTGATAAAGAAATACTGGTATTCTTCAACAATGGCCGAGTTTTTCTTCAGCTTGGGGATAAGTATATTGTTAAGTACATTAAAAACCAAATACTTTTTCTCCTCATCATTCAAGGCGGCTGACATCTCGTTATGAAATTCGTTTAGATACCGGATGGCTTCATTATCGATTAAGGCATGGTAATACTTTCGCCTTTCTGTAAGGGGCTTTGGAAAGACTACCTGGTACAATGGTTGGAATGAATAAAACTCTTTCTTGACTTGATGAGTCAATTCTATGAATTTCGCATCAGTTAACCCTTTAATCGACCAAGGACGAAGTTCCAGGAAGAGAATTTTATGAAAAATGCTCAGTTCATTGTTCATGTGAATAGCTTAACCTCGTTATCTGATTCCGACCTTTCAAAAGTAAACTTATTTCAATTGAGTCAGCAAGTTAGCAAATTCCAGTTTAACATCATCAGTAAAGCTGTCTAAATATCCTTCGGTGGTTATTTCAGAACTGTGGCCAAGTGATTCTTTTATGAATGATGTTGAAGCACCTTTGCGCTTGAGGACTGTTGAAAATGAATGACGGGCGGCATAAGTTCCGATCTTCATCGCAATTTCCTTTTCTACTCTGATATCTTCCATGTGCTTGTTTACCCATTTGATAAAACGCTGGCACCTATGCTTAACGGTTACCGGATTTAATCCGGCTTCCAGTATCGGGAACAAGTAGGGATTTTCAGGATCGGTATTCTTTTGCCGGTTAATAATCTCCAGGACTCTTGGATTAAGCCCAACCTTGATGGGACGCAAATCCTTCTTCTTTGTCCTTTTGGTTTTTTCGCGGTAGAAATTAATATAATTGCCATCCAGATTTTCGGGTTTCAGGTGGGCAATATCTGTGAAGTTTATTCCATTGCAGAGGTAAGAAAATATCCAGAAATCAATTGCCTTCTGTTTGGCTGGTTCCGTGGAAGTATAATCCAAAAGCTTTTGAAGGTCATCAGATGGGAGTGCTTTTTTGATATTCCGGCCGGCAGGGATCTGATATTTTTTAAAAGGGTATTTGTCAGCTGACAACATGTTATTATCAATAGCCTGGTTAATGATGGCTCTGAGCTGTCGCATATAAATGCCTATCGAGCTTGTTGACTTCCCGGCTTTTGTCATATGGTTTTCATAGGACTGCAGGAACTCGGGAGTAATATCATAGATGGTCAGGTTCTTTTTAAACTCAGTGATCGAGTTGATAGTTGTCTGGTAGGAAATAGCTGTGCCGATCTGCCCGTTTTCCTTCAGGGTTTTAATGTACCGGTCAAACCAATATGAAAGTTTCGAAAGGTGTTGTTCGCCAGAGTGCGGGGTTCGTTGAAAGAACGCTTCCTCAAAAGCCACAATAGAGAAAGGGTGGAGGTTATCAAGGATTTTCTGAGCCTTGGTTTCTATTACTTTCAGGCGAGCCTTGAGCTTCTTTATTTCAGCATCGCGGAGGTTGGGAGAGAAAACCTTCTCCCATTCGTCCTTGGTAACGGCCTCTTTGATGCCGTACTTTTTTTTGCCTTCTCCGAAATAAATGTTTAATTTTACGGGGTACTTACCGTCCTTGTTTGCCTTGGTTCCTTCTATTACAAAGCCCACTGTTGCTGTGTTTTCTATCATAATATCAGTATTAAAAATGCGACCAAAAATGCGACCATATCGATACACAAAGATATGAAATAAAGGATAACAAAAACAAACAAAAGAAAAATAAATATTGATTATCAGTGTGTTAAGTATCATTCACAGACATAAGAAATCATCGGAAAGTAAAAAATGTGACTGTTAATCAGAGGGTCTCAGGTTCAAGTCCTGAAGGGGGAGCTGGAAATCA
>CAYHGN010000131.1:0-10053 GCA_964356005.1 uncultured Sphingobacterium sp. | reverse complement strand
TTCCGGTTTCTCTGCCCTCAAATTTATCAGAAGCCAGAACTTTTAGATGTTTTTTGGTTCTTTTTGCATTGATCTCGGCAGCATATTTTTGTGCAGCAGGATCCTGGGCAAAGCATTGAATTGAAATGACCACGAAGATCAATAAGCCTGATAGTTGTTTTTTCATTGTTAATTCGTGTTCAGGATTGAGTTACAGTGTATCTCTTTGCTAACACCTGTTTTTTATAAGATTCAATGCCCCAGAAAGGGTCAAATGTTTATAGCATTTGGCTAGCACGAAAATTCCGACACCGAAGGTGGTCGCATGTAACAAAGCGACACATACGACCACCGGGGTCGGGGAATTAGATTTATGGTATTTCTATAAACATGCGACCACCTTCAGGGTCGTTTTGACTACTGATGTACGAGATGAATTTTTTGGGTACACGGTAGGGGCAGGGTTTTTCATTTTCTTGTTTCCAGTCTATCGCGTAGCAGGCATATTATTTTTGACATCAACTACCGGTCTTTTATCCCGGTTCAGGAGATCCCATCCGGTATAGTAAACGAGCTGTGCACGTTTGGTAAGCAATTCAAAATTAATCTTGCTCACTTCGTCACCGGGTTTGTGATAATCTTCGTGTACACCATTAAAATAAAATACAATTGGAACACCATTCTTGGCAAAATTATAATGATCTGATCGGTAATAGATCCGTTCAGGATCATTAGGATCATTGTATTTATAATCAATCTTCATTTTAGTATAAACTGCATTGGCATTCTCGCTGATTTTGTGGAGATCTGTACTCAATTTATCAGAACCAATCAGGTAACAATAATTTGCAGAATCAGCTGTACCTTTGTATAAATCTCCAATTCTGCCGATCATATCAATATTCAGGTTGGTTATGGTATTGGCCATCGGGAAAACAGGATTCAAAGAGTAATACTCTGAGCCTAACAGACCTTTCTCTTCACCGGTAACCAATAAGAACAGAACACTTCTGCGCGGGCCATGCCCTGCTTTTTTAGCTTTAGCATATGCTCTTGCTATGTTTATTACACCTGTGGTTCCTGATCCGTCATCATCAGCTCCATTATTTACTTTGTCAGCGCCACCATCAGTTGTTAGACCGATATGATCATAATGTGCAGAATAAACCACTAGTTCATCCTTTAGGTCGCTGCCTTCAAGATAACCCAATACGTTTACTGATCTTACTTCTTTAATGACCGGTCCATAATTCATTGAAACCTGAGATTTTAAAACCTGCGATTGTGGTGTGCCACTATTATCTATGGTTGATTTTAAATCTTCGTAGTTCTTTCCTGAATTTTTCAGAATCTGATTGGCTACATCAGGAGTGATACTTACAACAGCCGCGCTTCCAGGTCGATTACTTACTGCTGCTTTTGTTTCTTTTTTGATAGCTAATCTTCCACTTCTTGGGGAATAGGATTGAAGGGCAGCACTTACATCCGGGCTTACCGCCAAAATCAGTGAGGGGCTTTTGCTCATAACATACTGTAAGCGTTTAAACCGGCTGGTACTCCAATCTGATGCTTTTGAGGTTTTGCTGATTGCGGATACCCCATTACTCATAGGCTCTCCCTTATTAATCAGTAAAACCACTTTTCCGGCTATATTAGTATTTTTTAGGTCATCATAGTTCTCTGCGCCTATCCCATAGCCAATAAATACTATTTCGCTTGCATCAATCGATTTAGCATCACCACTTCCGGTAAATAGAAATTCTTTTCCCAGGCTTAAGGATTTACCGTTGGCGGTAAAAGAAGTAACATCAAAAGAGGTTTCTACAAGCGGGACATCCTGAAAATAGGATCCGTTAACGGGTGCAGTTAACTTTAATTTTTTAAATTCTTTGGCGATGTATTTGGCTGCTTTTTCGGCTCCGGCTTTACCTGTTTCTCTGCCTTCAAACTTGTCGGATGCAAGAATGGTCAGATGCTTTTTAGCTTTTTTGACGTTTATTTCCGCTGCAAATTTTTGTGCATTTGGATCCTGAGCGAATGCCTGTGTAGAGACACAGAACAGGAATGACGCCCAAATTGTTTTTTTTGAAATCATATTTTTTTTTGGTTAGTTTAAAATTATCAACAGGATATTTTATTCACCCTGTTTGCGTGGCGGCCTCCTTCAAATACTGTACTTATAAATTTCGTACAGATTTGTTTGGCAAGTTCAGTGCTAATAAACCTGGCCGGGATACAAAGAATGTTTGCGTTGTTATGTGATCTCGCAAGTTCTGCAAGTTCTTCATTCCAGCAAATCGCTGCTCTGATACCCTGATGTTTATTTGCAGTGATAGCTACCCCATTAGCACTTCCACAAATCAATATCCCAATTGTAAATTCAGCTTTTTCTACAGCACTGGCCACAGGATGTGCAAAATCCGGATAATCAACAGAGTCTGTACTGAAGGTCCCAAAGTCCTTAATACTATATTCTTTCAGGAAATCAATAAGCATGCTTTTGTACTCAAAACCTGCATGATCGGCTCCGATTGCAATTGATATATTCTTGTTCATCTCTTTAAATATTCAATTAGTCTTTATAAAATTCTATTTCTGCTTTTTTCTTATTACTTGCCACCCTTGCCGAAACGTAAATACTTAATTCATATAGTAAAAATAATGGGAAACTTACTGTAAGCATAGTTACCAGGTCGGGAGTAGGGGTCACAATTGCAGCAATAATTAGTATAATCACTGTAGCATATCTTCTGGAAGACCTCATAAACTCCGGGGTCATAATTCCTAGTTTGGAGAGAATATAGATAATTATTGGCAGTTCAAATGTGATTGCCGCCCCGATGGTCAGTGTTGCAACAACAGAGAAATAGGAAGAAATGGTGATCTGGTTATTGATGATTGAACTGACTTCATAATTTGATAAGAAGTTGATAGATAATGGGGCAATAATATAATAACCGAACATTAAACCTATGATAAACAATAAGGATGCCCAGAATACAAAACCGGTTGCTGATTTACGTTCGTTCTCGTGCAAGGCTGGTTTTACGAATCGCCAAATCTCAAATAGCAAATATGGTACACCCAATACAATTCCTATCATGAGCGATGAATTGAGCTGCAAAGTAAACTGTCCGCCAAGTTCGGTATTGATAATATTAAAACTGAGTTTCTTTACACAAAAGTCGGCACCAAGGTTGAATTTTTCAGTAGCTGCACACATCATTCTATAAGTCCAGAAATCGGTGCGGCCAGGGCCCATAATAATCTGGTCAAAAATAAAATCATAAAATGAGAAAGCAAGTATAGTAAAGGTTACAATAGCAATAGAAGCTCTTATCAGATGCCCCCGAAGGACATCCAGATGATCAAAAAAAGACATTTCGGCTTCAATGGTTTTACCTTTTTCCTTAATAGCCTTTACCAGGTCAGTACGTTCCTCACTCATAATTTTAAAACAAAAATACCATTCTGTTTAATTTAAGAATGGTATTCAGTAGATATTTAATTAGCATCACGTCTATTGTGACATTCAGCTTTTAAAAAAGATGGTTTATTGTGCTGCAAGGGCATATAAAAAATTGGTCTATTCAGTAAGGTCAAAACTTTCCATAAATTTGGTAGTAAAATTACCAGCACGGAAATTGGGGTCTTTCATCAGCCTTAAATGGAAAGGTATAGTAGTTTTAACCCCTTCAATAACAAATTCACTCAAAGAACGCTCCATGGTGCAAATCGCTTCTTCGCGCGTTTGTGCTACGCAGATCAGTTTAGCGATCATTGAATCATAATTCGGAGGGATCTGATAACCGGCATATACATGGGTATCAACTCTCACTCCATGACCACCCGGTGAATGGAAATTGGTTATTAGTCCGGGAGATGGTCTGAAATTATTAAATGGATCCTCAGCATTGATACGACATTCGATCGCATGCATTTCAGGAATATAATTTTTTCCGGAGATTGGAATACCAGTGGCCACTTTAATCTGTTCTTTGATCAGGTCGAAGTTGATTACCTCTTCAGTTACCGGATGTTCTACCTGAATACGGGTGTTCATTTCCATGAAGTAGAAGTTTCGGTGTTTATCAACCAAAAACTCCACTGTACCAGCACCTTCGTAATTCACAGCCATGGCCCCTTTAATTGCAGCCTCGCCCATTTTTTCACGTAACTCAGGGGTCATGAAGGGTGATGGAGATTCCTCCACCAGTTTCTGATGCCTGCGTTGAATTGAGCAATCACGTTCTGAAAGATGACACACTTTTCCATATTGATCTCCAATTACCTGAATCTCAATATGACGTGGATCTTCGACATATTTCTCGAGATATAATCCGTCATTACCAAATGCAGCTGCTGACTCCTGACGGGCTGAATCCCAGGCAGGTTCAAACTCAGAATCATTCCACACGATACGCATTCCGCGGCCACCGCCACCGGCTGTAGCTTTAAGGATTATCGGATAACCGATCTCATTTGCAATTTTTATTCCCTCTTTAACATCAGATAATAAACCTTCTGAACCCGGAATAGTTGGAACCCCGGCTTTTTTCATGGTTTCTTTTGCCGAAGCTTTATCACCCATACCATTGATCTGATCGGCAGTTGCTCCGATAAATTTAATGCCGTATTCATGGCAGATTGCTGAAAATTTTGCGTTCTCAGACAAAAAACCATATCCTGGATGGATGGCATCTGCATTAGTTAATTCTGCTGCAGATATGATATTCGGAATACTTAAATAAGAGTCTTTACTTGCCGGCGGACCAATACAAACGGCTTCATCGGCAAACCTTACGTGTAAACTATGGCGGTCGGCAGTTGAATAAACAGCTACGGTTTTCACGCCCATTTCTTTACAAGTACGGATGATCCGAAGAGCTATTTCACCACGATTTGCTATAAGTATTTTTTTAAACATTTTTTTTCAATTTGAATATTTGAATATTTGATAATTTGAAAATGAAGACTTACAGTAATCTTCAAATCTTCAAATCATTAATTTTCAAATCAAATAGGTTCCACCAAAAATAATGGCTGATCGTATTCCACAGGACTGGCATTGTCAACAAGTACTTTTACGATACGTCCTGAAATTTCAGACTCGATTTCGTTGAAAAGTTTCATTGCCTCAATAATACAAACTATCTGTCCGGCCTTTATTTCATCACCAACATTTACAAAAATTGGCTTATCAGGACTGGAAGACCTGTAAAAAGTACCTATCATTGGAGATTTAACAGTTATGTAGTTTGCATTTTCATCCTTTGCTGGAGCAGCAGCAGGCTTAGTTTCTGCCGAAGTAGAAGGCGTTGCTAAAATCGCGGGAGTTGAAGTAGTTTGAATTTGCTGAGCCGCCTGGACTTGATAGATAGGCGGTTGATTGGTTTTTATGGTAATTTTAAAATCTTCCTGCTCAATAGAAACTTCATTTACACCAGATCTGGAAACAAATTTAATGAGTTCCTGAATTTGTTTAATATCCATTTTGTTTAGTTTATGTGGACGATTTTAACCTAAAATTATAATAAAATTATTAAGAAACGATTCTGATTTAATTTTTTAATAAGCCCATTTCAAATACACTGAACCCCAGGTGAATCCACCACCAAAGGCGGCCAGAATAAGATTGTCACCTTTCTTGAGTTTGCTTTCCCATTCCCATAAACACAATGGAATAGTTCCATTTGTTGTATTGCCGTATTTTTCGATATTGATCATCACTTTTTCGGGGGCAATACCGCAGCGGCTGCTTGTGGCATCAATGATTCGCTTATTTGCCTGATGCGGTACCAGCCAGTCTACATCTTCTGAGCTCAGATTATTTTTTTCCATGATCTCAGCAGCAACATCCGCCATATTCGTTACTGCAAATTTGAAAACCGCTTGTCCTTCCTGAAAAAGAAAGTGCTCGTCATTATCAACCGTTTGATGACTTGCAGGTCTTAATGAACCACCGGCTTTCTGACACAAATAGGGACCACCTGATCCATCACTCTTAAGTATTGAATCTATTACTCCGAAACCCTCGGTATTTGGTTCAAGTAAAACAGCGCCACATCCGTCACCGAAAATGATACAGCTTGTACGATCTTTGTAATTGATGATTGAAGACATTTTATCACCTCCCACCACCAATACTTTCTGATGTTTACCAGTTTCAATGAACTGCGAACCTGTCGCAAGTCCGTAGAGAAAACCAGAACATGCAGCATTAAGATCATATCCCCAGGCGTTCAAAGCGCCAATTTTGTGTGCAAGTATGTTTGCTGAAGCAGGAAACACCATATCTGGAGTTGTGGTGCAGAAAATAATCAGGTCAATCTCAGCTGCACTAATCCCACGCTTTTCAAGCAAACCATTTACTGCATGGGTAGCCATATCTGAGGTTCCAAGATCTCCTTTCAGGATGCGGCGTTCTTTAATACCTGTGCGACTGGTAATCCATTCATCATTGGTTTCAACCATTCCTTCAAGTTCCTTATTGGTAAGAATATATTCAGGAACGAAAGCATTAACGGCTGTTATTGCAGCATGAACTTTAGGCATGATAGATTGGAAATAATTATTTAAAAGCTTCTTTAATTTTATCGACGAACTGACTTTCGATCATGGTTCGCGATAAAAGTACCATATTTTTAATTGCTTCCGGACTAGAGATACCGTGGCCAATCAGAACAGGCGCATTTACTCCCAAAATAGGACTGCCTCCATATTGTTCATAATTGAAACGGTCAAAGAATTCATCCTTAAAACCTTTTTTGAGTGTGAGAATATAAAAAGTTTCGGCTAATTTCAACATGACATTTCCTGTAAATCCGTCACATACAATAACATCTGCTTTATCGTTAAAAAGATCCCGGCCTTCAATATTACCTATGAAATTGATTTCAGATTTTTGCAGCAGAGGGAATGTGGATTGGGTAAGAACATTTCCCTTTTCTTCCTCTTCACCCAGATTCATTAAACCCACTTTTGGATTCTGAATATGGTATACATGTTCTGCATATAAGCTGCCTAACATGCCAAACTGAGCCAGAACTTCAGGTTTACAGTCGGCATTAGCCCCGACATCCAGCATAATTCCGAAGCCGGATTTTAATTTAGGCACATTGGTAGCAACGGCGGGACGAATAACGCCCGGAACTGGCTTAACACTAAATATGGCTCCCACCAACATCGCACCAGTATTTCCGGCCGATGAAAAGGAATCTATTTTGCCTTCTTTGAGATAATGAAATCCCAGGCTAATACTTGAGTTGGGCTTCTGTAGTACAGATTTTGTTCCGTGTTCGCCCATGCCGATCATTTCGGTGGTATGAACAAATTCAAAAACATCAGGATTAATCCCTGCTTCTAAAATGTAAGGTAGAGCTTGATCTTTGTCTCCAAAAAGAACTAATTTTTGGTCTGCCGATAAGGCTTTTTGAGCTTCTATTGCACCTAAAACTGCTGCTTTGGGAGCAAAATCTCCACCCATAATATCTAAGCCAATCTTCATATCAGAATGGTAACTTAGGCAATAGAGGTATTTTCAATTACCATCTTTCCGTTGTAATACAAGTTTCCATCAACTGTATATGCACGGTGAGGTAAATGTACTGCACCAGTAGTTTGGCAGGTAGTTAAACCCGGGGCAACTGCTTTATAGTGAGTTCTTCTTTTATCTCTTCTTGATTTGGATATTTTCCGTTTTGGATGTGCCATTTGTTCCTATGTATTAATTTATTACTTTTTTATTTTCTTTAACGCTTCCCACCTTGGGTCGGCAATTTCTTCTTCTTCAACTTCCTTTGGCCCGGGAGCCAGTTGCTGTAGCTTGGTGATCATTCCAAGATCACACCACTTGGTATTTCCTTCATCAGCACAGCGACTGATATATGGTACTGCAAGAGTGATAAATTCATAGATCAATGTCGCGACATTGATCTCAGTTTCACTTCTTTTCAACACGATAATCTCTTCGGTATCATCCTCAAGATCTTCGCTTCCATTCAATTTGACGATCTGCCTCTCCTTAATTTCAACAGAATAAGGATAATCAGCAAGGCAAACATCGCATCCCAGTTTCATTTCACCCGAAATATGGAAATGCAGGATCATAATTGTTTCCTGCTTGTCCAGTTCAAGTTCAGCTTTCAGCTTCCCACTCTTAACCAGCGAATATTCAAACTCACAAAAAAACGCATCATCCATTTCGAATTCAAAATCATGAATTCCAAGTTTTAATCCGGTAAACGGAATGCTATATTGCTGTAACGATTTCAAAGCACGCCAATTGAGCCTGCAAATTTAGGAAAATTTATTTAGTTGCTAACAGTTTTTTAAAAATGAGATAATCTGCCTGCCCAAAAGCTTCGGTTTTACCGTTTTTTAGACCTTTTAATCCCTGTCTTTAGAAAATTTGCTAAGTTTTAACGGATTAGAGATAAGTTCTGCGCTTTCTTTACGTCGTCCAACGATTTTAATTGCTGAAAAAAGTGCTTCCCTAAATGAACTTGCAGAGGCCTGATTTTTTCCTGCAATATCATAGCCTGTGCCATGGTCAGGTGAGGTTCTGACAACAGGTAAACCAGCGGTAAAATTTACCCCATTATGAAATGCGATCTGTTTGAAAGGGATTAAGCCCTGGTCATGGTACATTGCCAGGACAGCATCGAATTGAGTATAAGTATGTGCTGCAAAGAAACCATCTGCTGCATAGGGGCCAAAAGCAAAGATTCCCTGGATATTAGCTTCTGCAATAGCCGGGCTTATGATCTCAAGTTCTTCTTTTCCAATAAGGCCACCATCCCCTGCATGGGGATTTAAGCCCAATACAGCAATTTTTGGTTTTTGAATCCAAAAATCCTTCTTAAGGCTTTGGTTCATTATTGTCAGTTTGGAGAGGATCTTTTCTTTGCTGATTTTTTCAGGTACTTCATTTACCGGAATATGCCCCGTAACCACGCCAACGCGGATATCTTCACTTACCAGAAACATCAGTGAATCTTCAGCATTGGTCTTCGCCTGAATATATTCTGTATGACCTGCAAACTGGAAATCATCACTCTGAATGTTGTGTTTATTGATCGGTGCGGTAACCAGGGCATCTGTTTTGCCCGCTATCAAATCATCTAATGCTCTTTCAAGCGATATGAATGCATATTTTCCTCCGCTAGCTGTACTCGTGCCCAATTCGATTAGGACATCTTCCTCCCAGCAGTTAATCATATTGGCGCGTTTATTATGCGCTTCTTCCGGACTGTTAATTACATTGAAATTGAATTCGTTGACATCCATTGTTTTACGATGGAAGGATGCGACTTTTGTATGACCGTAAACAATTGGCGTGCAATAGTCCATGATTTTGGAATCCATCAGCGTTTTAATGATGACTTCAAGGCCAATACCGTTTACATCCCCTATAGAAATTCCAATTTTAATTTTATCACTCATTCCTGCTTGCCCGTTTATGAAAATAATTAACGCAAAATAAAGACTTTAATCCCAAACTACAATTAAGTTGAAAGTAATTGATAGTTGACAATTGATAGTTGATAATTGTCAAATAATTGAAATCCCGTTTTAATGAACACTCAAATAAGTTATAAGTAATAGGTTTTAAGTTTCAAATTATTAGCATTAATTGAGAAAACCCTTCCATAGCAGTACGATCTCCATTGACAAATAGACAAATCAACTCATCGACAAATTCATTTGCTAATTTGCTCATTTTCAAATTTGCTAATTCCTCTAATCTCATTTTTCCGTAATTTGCACCAAATGCAGCGGATATGAGTTTAGTAAAGGCAAAGAAGCATCTCGGACAACACTTTTTAACCGACAAAAATATCGCAGAGAAGATTGTTAACAGTCTTCAGTCTGGCGATCAATACAGGCAGGTTTTGGAGGTTGGCCCGGGTATGGGAATTCTTTCCGACTTTTTGTTGTCTAATAAGGATCTGGAAACTTATCTGATCGATATTGACACTGAATCTTATGATTTTTTGAGAAAGAAATATGCAAACATGGGTGAACGCTTAATTAATGGTGATTTTTTGCAACTGGATTTTGCGAATGTTTTCC
>CAYHGN010000130.1:0-10600 GCA_964356005.1 uncultured Sphingobacterium sp. | reverse complement strand
GTTATTAACTTGTTTCAATCATCTGCTCATTCGCTTTTACTAAATTAAACCCTATGAAATTTTATATTCCCATTATCATTTTTTTGGTGATTTTTCCCTCCTGCAAAAAAGATGATGTTAAATCCGATATTGAACAAAGCAAAAAAGTTTTGCGAGCTTTTAAAAAGGCTGAGAATAATACGTATTCATATACGGTCAAAACTGCATCCTGGGCAGGTTTTGGCGATAGTACTATCGTTTATGTAATCAATGGTATTGTATCAGGCAGAAAGTATACTTCCTACACAATGGATGGAGGAACAGGGCAAACAAGCATACGGGAATCAGGGAATGATCTCTAATTGCGAATTTGTACCAAAAGGCTGCCAGGATGATTGTTTTATCGGAATTCAGATATCCAATATCCGAGGGACACAAGCAAAAAATAATAAATAGAAGGGCCTTCCGGAATAAACCCGAAAATCAAAGAACAATTATTTCTTTACAAGCTGCAGATAATCAACATAATAAAGAATTTTCAATGAAATATTGTTATTCTGCGGAATAGCAGTAACCCTGTCAAAATTTTGGAAATAGCCGGGCCTGTTTTCGCTTTCCATATCTTGTGATAAATTTTTATAAGATACGCTCAATTCACTTCCCGGTGCAAAGCGCCAAGAATAGATCAGATCAATGTTGAATACATTATAATTTGTGTGGATACCCTTGAACTCTGCACCATCATGGCTTTGCAATTCACCGTCGTCTCTCAGAAAATAAAATGCTTTATTATCTCGATTCGACCAATAGTGTCTTCCCCTGATCAAAATCCCCATATTACTATTAAAGGTATAGGTGACATCAAACTTACTCTCTATGGTATTCCTGTCAAATCTGGAAAAAATGATCTCCCTTGCTTTACTAAGACCTAACCATGCAGAATAATCATACTGAGGTTGTGTACTGAAATCTAACCCAAGTGAAAGCTTGTTCTTAACCCTGAAATTCTGGTAAAAGCCTGTCACATATCCTACACCATGGAACTGTTCCCTTAAACGGGCAGAGAAAAATACGCCGGCGTTATATTTCCTGACTGAGTTTGTCCTCAATCTGAAATTAACATAGGTGCTGGCAGGAGTGTTGAATTCTTTTCCTGCCACTCTCGGTTCATAAAAATCCTTACCCATAAACTGCCTGTAAAAGTCCAGATTAAGGGTCCAGAAATTTCTGAACTCAAAAAATCCACCGCCCGATGCCCTGGACGACTGGAAAGCACGCGGCAAAAATCGATGAGTTCGAAATATTCCCAGGTAAGTATTAAAACGATTAAATAACTTCCCCGGAGTATAAATATTATAGCCAATATCAAAGGAATTGCTAATGAAATTGTTGTTATTAAAATATCCCAGATCAGTAGGATCAAATTTATTGTCAGACAGATCAAAACCATAGCCCCAGGTAAAATTTCCACTTTTCTTTCCTGCTCCAAGTTCATAATTGAAGCCTGCATTATTTGAACCACCGGGAACTTCTGCACCCACATAACTAAACTTACCAGCCCCTGATACATAATACTTATTATTGCGATCATTCAGATTTGCTAAAAATGAACTCACATTCGCATCGTATGCTGAACCCTGACGTATAACATTGGTATTCAGAAATGTGACAGAGCTGTTGTTTTTTAAGGACTGGTCAAGTACCAGAATATTATAATTACTTAGCGGATGAGCTTCAATCAGGCGTTCTTCTCCCAAACTGTTTTCAACCCTTGCATATCCGCGTTTGGTAACCGCATTAAAAAAACCAAGTCCCAAACCATTTGCTGAACGGCCTGAAATCTTTGTGGCATTGATTAATTTGCTTTCAGGAGGATTCTCCCGGATAGTTTCACCGGGAAGTAGCTTTGAATTTACATTTGCTATAAACGCAGGGTTAGAGCCGATCCTTCTCGAATAAAAAAGATTCCCTTTATTGAATAATTCGGTTCCTTCTGTAAAGAACTGCCTGTTTTCATTAAATCTGACTTCAAAGGGACTCAGATTAAGAACCTGATTATCAGAACGAATCTGGCCAAAGTCAGGAACAAGGGTCATATCCAGAGTAAAACTCTGACTTATGCCATACTTAATATCCATACCACCATTGAAACTGCCTGTGGTATTATTCTGCCCGGCAAGATTATAAGGATAGTTATTAACGGTGGATGAAATGTAGGGTGAGAAAGACAATCTGATGGGTGATTTTATACCCTTTATTCCGCTTAATTCACCTTCCTGATTAATAAATCCGCTGATCTTTGGGTCAATATAACTCCAGCTAGTCTGCTGGTTACTCATATGCCGACGGCGTGTCATATTTAAACCCCACTCCTGAATGTCATTCGAACCAAACCTAAGCGCAGAATAAGGGATCTTCAATTCGGCTGTCCAGCCCAGACTATCAATTTTTACCTGACTATCCCAAACCGCGTTCCAATTCTTGTCCTCATTTCTTGAATTAGAATATTTGGCATCAAACTGAGTTCCTGTAGAACTTACATAAAAGCCAAAAGCATTAATCCGGTCGAGATAGGTATCAAATACAATTCCTAAAAAATCAGAATTAGCCAGATTATCTCTGGGCATTAGCTCACGGAATATACTGTCGGGCACATCATACATCCTTGCCCCAATGTAAATGGCTGTATTATCGTAGACAATTTTTACTTCGGTCCTTCTATCTTCAGTCTCAAGACGTCCCGGAAGAGGCTTAAACTCAATGAAATTACCGGCTGGCAGAGTCTCTTTCCAAACTCTGTCATTTAATTCTCCATCAATCTTGGGTGAATGATCCGTACGTACCGCATTGAATTTTCTGACTTCCTGAGCCTCACAAATATTCCCAAACACCCAAAAAATGCAAACAATTATTATTCTAACCTTCATTCATAAATTTCAACGCTGCAAAGAAATTAAAATGTTACATACTTTAAGACTAAGCAATGGGAATGTTACTCTTATTATGGAAAATTTTTGATTTTGAACCCTTTCTCTTAGGAATAAACAATTATTTTAGTCCTGTAAGCTAGAAATCATACCTTTGCACCTGCTAAAAGCTGATAAATAAGATGTTTGAAAATTTACAGGATAAACTCGACAGAGCATTTAAGGTTCTAAAAGGTCAGGGAAGTATTACAGAAATCAACGTGGCTGAAACCATGAAAGAGATACGAAAAGCTCTTCTGGACGCCGATGTTAACTATAAAACTGCAAAAGCTTTTACTGATGATGTAAAAGAAAAAGCACTCGGACTGAATGTACTCACCTCAATTTCTCCGGGACAGCTATTAACCAAACTTATGAATGATGAGCTGGCTGCCTTGATGGGTGGTACAGCTGAGGAATTAAATATTTCAGCAAATCCAACGATCATTCTAATTGCCGGGTTGAACGGTGCGGGTAAAACTACTTTCTCAGGTAAACTTGCAAATTATCTGGTCACAAAAAAGAATAAAAAACCATTACTAGTTGCTGGTGACGTTTACCGTCCGGCGGCGATTGATCAGCTGGAAGTGCTTGGGGGACAGATTGGGGTTCCGGTATTTACTGATCGTGAATCCAAAGATCCGGTTGGCATAGCCAAAGCTGCGATTGCAGAAGCAAAAAAGAACGGTCAAAATGTGGTGATCATCGATACCGCAGGTCGCCTGGCAATTGATGAGGGTTTGATGAAAGAGATTGCTGAAGTAAAGGCACAAACCAATCCGCATGAGATCTTGTTTGTAGTCGATTCCATGACCGGTCAGGATGCTGTAAACACAGCAAAAGCATTTAACGACCGTCTTGACTTCACCGGAGTGGTACTGACTAAATTAGATGGTGATACCCGTGGAGGTGCCGCGCTTTCTATTAAATCAGTTGTAAACAAACCCATCAAATTTATTGGTACAGGTGAGAAAATGGAAGCCCTGGATGTCTTCTATCCCGACAGGATGGCCAGCCGTATTCTCGGGATGGGTGACGTGGTTTCCCTTGTTGAACGTGCACAAATGCAGTTTGATGAGAAAGAAGCTGCCGAACTTCAGAAAAAGATCCGAAAGAATAAATTCGATTTCAATGATTTCCTGAGCCAGATTCAGCAGATCAAGAAAATGGGTAATATGAAGGATTTGATGGGTATGATTCCGGGTGTTGGAAAAGCAATCAAGGATGTAGACATTGATGATAATGCCTTCACACCGATTGAAGCCATCATACGCTCTATGACTCCCTATGAACGTGAAAATCCCGATTCGATCAATCAAAATCGTCGTACCAGAATTGCAAAAGGCTCAGGCACCAATATTACGGAAGTAAATAAGCTAATCAAGCAGTTTGAGGATATGCGCAAGGTTATGAAGCAGTTCTCTAACCCGGCCGCGGCGGCTAAAATGATGAAAGGGATGCCTAAAATGCCGTTTGGGAAGTAGAGGTTGGTGATGATGTGGTTGGTGATGACACCAACCGCAGGGAAAAGGGCAAGGTGTTTTCAAACTTTTTTCTGTTTTTCAACCATAAATGATAAAAATTGTAAATTTGAATATGGAAACATTAGTTATTCATCTTGAAAATAAAGAGCAGCTGGCAGCTTTGAAGGCGCTGGTTAAATCCTGGAATATCAATTTCGAAAAGTACCCATACGACCCTAATTTTGTAGTCGAAATAAATAAAAGAGAGAAGAACATCAAACAAGGTGATTTTATCAAGATTAAAGACCCCAAGAATGTATGGGAAAGTTTGCTGTAATAGTTGAAAAAGCGGCTCAAAAAGAATTAATAGCCCATTATAAATCTGGCGATAAATCTTCCATAAAAAGAATAGACTGGTTTACAGAATTGACGATAAAATTATCACTGTAACTATAATAATGGCAATGGGGCATTACGCAGATAAGTAATTCCTTTAATAACCCTGAACACAGTCATCATTTTCAAGAAGCATTTTAGTGATCTTAACGGAACCCTTAAACGAGACAGAATTCCCAAAATTCGAACCGTCGATTCGGAAATTGTCCAGTTCAAATATTTGCAGATTAAGCGAGATACTCAGGAATTTCTCCGTGGTTGGTGATAACACCATCCGCAGGGAAAAGGAGTGATCGACTAAAATAAAGCTACTGACGCCGAAAATACTGTCATCCCGATCCGCCCTTAGCGGGAAGGAACTTCGTTGAATTAGACCAATTTTGCTTCAGTCTGCTAAGTTCCTTCACTGCGTTCAGGATGACAGGTTTCGATATCCCATGTTTAGATAATATCAGCCACAGGGAAACTGCGCTTAAGGGTTTTAAAAGCAAATCTTAGGGTCCCGTTACCTATTTTAATAAAGCTTAACATTTCTATATTGTAATTATTTGTAAGTTAGATGACCTAACCTATGAAAAATGAATTTGAAAAAGCTAATCTTCCTGGCTTTATTCGTCTATGCGATTTTGCCGGGTTCCGCAGTATTTGCTCAGCACAATGAATTAAGCTTTCAACTCACTCCTCATTGGCTTTCAGCACTTAAATTAGATGAAACAAGTCAAATAGCCCAGGGAAAAGATCAGTTTGCGGGTCTTGGCGGGCTAAGCTACGCTCACTTTACAAACTCAGGGCTTGGCTTAAGGGCAGGGTTTAACCTCGGTTATTTCAGGCCAAAGTTAATTGTTAATCGTAATCCGGGTAATGGTTTAAGTGACCAATTACTTGGCTCTGTTGTAATGTATAATACTTTAAGTATAGAACCAGTTTACAGATTCAAATGGCTCAGGTCAGAATTTGAGTTCTTTGGAGGTGCTGATCTGCGTTATTTTCATAGCAACGGATATTCCAGCTATGGTTATAATTATCAGTCGGCCAATCCATTGGAATTTTCAACTTTCGAAATCCGTGTTGCGCCCTACCAAACTAAATTCCAGTCAAATATTTACGGTGGAATAAGCTACATAAAGTCGATAAACTCAAAAAGTCGCATTGGTATCAGTCTGATCAGCAATCTCGGTCTATCTAAACCCGGGGGTGGCCAGTTTACTGCTAGAGCAAATAATGGAAATACATTCCAGACAAATTTCAAACCCGTAACAGACTTTACCGGCATCCGCATCCAATATGGCTACAATGTCCGGAAGAATGAAAAAACCATTGAACCTTCAGACGGGCTGATTCGTCAGGCCATTTTTTTAGAAGCTCTCGGCAGTGGAGGCCTGATTTCCCTAAACTACGATCGGAGATTAAAATCCGGTAATGACGGATTTGGCGTACGGATAGGACTCGGAATTGGCACAGGTTATGAAAACAACGAAGATGAATTTATAAGACGTGTGGCAGTACCTTTAATGGTCAACCATATCTTTGGCAAGGGCCGTAGCGGGCTGGAAACCGGTATAGGAATTACTCCGGAATATGCTGTCAGTAAACCCCAGGATGATCAGAGAATGAACGCCTGGGGAAACCTGAATGTTCTTTACCGCTTTCAGCCTGTTAAAAAAGGTTTTATAATACGCATGGGCTGGACTCCAATAATAGGCAGAGGAGGCAGTCTTGACCCATACTTTGCAGGTGTTTCTTTTGGGTATAGTTTTACGAAATAGTGCTTGGCAGTACCTTTTATAGCCCAATATTGATTTGAACCCGCACATTTCCCCTCTGGTTGGTGTTGTCACCATACCAGCCACAACCCCTCCGGGTAAAAATACCGTTCCCTCACTCCATTCCACCTTTTACTAAATACTTAAGTCCAATCTATCAAATGGTTCCATAACTTATGTAACCATGCCAGCAAAAACCTTTGGAAGTGCCGTTTTTGGAATTGAAGCGATCACCATAACTATTGAGGTTAATATCAGCGGCGGACTCAATTATTTCGTTGTCGGTCTTCCCGATAATGCGGTAAAAGAGAGTATGCTGCGCGTTGAAAGCGCCCTGAATAATTCGGTCTTTCATATGCCCAGGCAAAGGATCATCGTCAATCTGGCTCCTGCTGATATTCGGAAAGAAGGTTCTGCCTATGATCTGCCGATTGCCATTGGTATTCTACAAGCCTCCGGACAGTTTTTTAGCACAAAACTGGATAAATTTCTTATTCTGGGCGAGCTTTCACTTGACGGAGGCATCCAGGCAATTAAGGGAGCTCTTCCAATTGCTATTCAGGGTAAACGGGATGGATTCAAAGGAATGCTTCTGCCAAAAGAAAATGCCAGGGAAGCAGCAATTGTAGACGATTTTGAGGTTTATGGAGTGGGCCAGCTGTCTGAAGTGATCGGATTTTTTGATAATAGCCTTGAACTAAAAAGAACAATAGTTAATACCCGGGAAGAGTTTAAATATAATATCAACAATTATGATAGCGATTTCTCGGATGTCAGGGGACAGGAAAATATCAAACGTGCACTGGAAATTGCTGCCTCAGGAGGACATAATGTGATTCTGATCGGTCCGCCGGGAGCGGGTAAGACCATGCTCGCCAAACGCCTGCCCACTATCCTGCCTCCGCTCGATCTGTACGAGGCACTTGATACCACCAAGATCCATTCGGTTGCCGGAAAGCTCTCCGCATCCGATTCCCTGATGACTGTCAGGCCCTTCCGCTCTCCCCATCACACGATTAGTGATGTGGCCCTGGTTGGAGGAGGTACCAACCCTCAACCCGGAGAAATTTCACTCGCCCATAACGGCGTACTTTTTCTGGATGAATTGCCCGAATTCAAACGCACCGTTCTGGAAGTGATGCGGCAACCCCTGGAAGAGCGGAGGGTAACAATTTCAAGAGCAAAGCTAAGTGTTAATTACCCCGCAAGTTTTATGCTTGTGGCTTCGATGAATCCCTGCCCCTGCGGCTTCTACAATCATCCTGAAAAGGAATGCATCTGCGCACCGGGAGTAGTTCAGAAATATTTAAGCAAAATCTCGGGGCCCTTACTTGACCGCATCGACCTTCACGTGGAGGTCACCCCGGTAAATTTTAATGAGCTCTCCTCAGAACGGCTCAGCGAAAAAAGCGAAGCTATCCGCGAAAGGGTAACGGCTGCAAGAAACATTCAGCTTAAACGATTTGAAGAAAAAGCCGATGTGTTCTGCAATGCCCAAATGAGTCCTAATATGGTCAGAAATATTTGCAGGATCAATGAAAGCGGACAGGTTTTATTGAAACAGGCGATGGAAAAACTCGGATTATCCGCAAGAGCCTACGACCGCATCCTGAAAGTTTCCAGAACCATTGCTGACCTTGCCGGAAGTGAAGAGATACAATTGGAGCATCTGGCTGAAGCGATACATTACCGGAGTTTGGACCGGGAGGGATGGGCGGGGTGATAGGGGGTGAAAAGAGGTACGAGTCACAGGCTCGCACCAGCCTTTAAAACTCAATAAAACACGCTTCCCAGCAAATTTCATGTTTCAATTATCCTGGGAAGATTTGAAGATATGGTATCGCAAAATGCGATACCGTTCAAGGCTCCAAGCTGTAGCGCTTAGCTGCACTTCGCCCGGCCTTTAGCACTAAAATAGTTAGAAAGCAGGTAGTTTAAAATAGCAGTGGCCGCTATAGCTTGAAGCCGTTGTTACAGGCAGGTGCTTGCAGTTCTCTAATATGGGGTTGTTAGATTTAAGCGTTCGTTGCTATTAATTGTTATCCCGCCACCATGAGAAATTGTCCGAAATAATTATCTCATTCTTCTCATAATGAAGCGTTGTCTTCATAGGTATTGTTTTGTATTTCAAATTGTATTTATCTGCCAAAAGCCTTATTTCGGGCGTGTCATCATAGGTCAACATAAACTTTCCTTGAATTTTCGCAGTGAGCATGAATAGTCTTTCATGATCTATATCGAAATAAGTATATAGCCGTTTACCAGCAATTGTATAAGGAGGATCGATGAAAAAATATGCTTGTTTTTCCTCAATATTTTGCTCCAAAGTTTCAAAAGCATCACCGGAAATGAAATCAATTTTGTCCTTTACAAAGTTGATAGCAAGTATTCTGTCCCGTAAAGTTTTGGGGTACCAACGTGAGGTGATACCTTTCCCGTTTTCGCCATTTTTAATCATGCCCGAACCCTTAGCGAGAATGCCTCCATGAAAAACCCGGTTCTTTAAAATAGTACAAAAAGCGATATCTTGCAATTCTTTATTTGGATTTTCCAATTCGGCCTTTACGTTCGCATGCGTCAGATCATAAGAATAAATTTTGTCAGCAAGCCATTGGTTTTTGCCATTCAAAATAATTTGCCACACCGCTGCAATATCCTCATCAATTTCCACCATTGTAATCTGCTCCGCAAGTTTCTCAAAGGCTGCCGTTAAACTTACAATGGCTCCACCAGCAAAAGGTTCAATTAACTTGTCTACAGGCTTATTATCTTGTTTCAGCCATTGCCTAACGATTGGGATAAGCCAAGTCTTTCCACCTGGGTAACGAAATGGGCTTCGCTGAGGTACAGATGATACATTAATAATTGATCGGGCAGCATTTTGTTCCCCCATGTCGAACATTGTCATCTGATTTTTCATTCTACAACTATATCTTCAAGGTTATCAACATCAGAATTGCCAGCCCTTTTTGAATCAAGCTTTTTCTGCAGTATTTCAGTAAATAGACTTATAGAGCCCGCTTCGAATTTTGCTATTTGTTCTAAAGCACTCGCAAACTTCGTGTAAACAATTCTTTGAAGTTTAAGAGACAAGGTTTTCGTTTCCTCGTTTGGCATAAGGTCGTAAAGAAAGAACGCAAAATCAGATTCCGCTTTGTCGAATTCGGGTAATGCAGGTAGGGTATTATAAAAACTTGTTTGTAATGCAACAACTTGCTTTTTATTCCATTGGTTCAAAATAGAGCCTTTGGCAATTATTTGAGGGATAAGTCGTTTTCTTGAGGATGAAAGATAATCTGGCTTCGGATACTTAAACGCATTTGTCCAGCTAAATTCCGGCGATGACTGCTCCAAATATGCGGTAAACGGTCCGGTTAAATTTCCTGAAATATATACCGCTTGAACTTCCAAAGAACCAAAATCCAAGACCCGGCCTCTGAGGTCATAGGAAACTAAAACATAATCGATATTGCCAGCCGACTTACCGTGCTTATCTTTTAATCGCACCTCACCAACATGAGTCCATGTTGTTTTACCAGCAAAAATGAAGTTGGCGGCATCACTTATTATTGTCCAGTCTTCCCTAAATCTTATCGGGCATACAATTACCTGTTTGCCTTTATGATTTAAACTACATACACCCAAGGGGAATTCGATGCTGTTTTTAGTACAGTTAGAAACAATATTATTGTAAGGACATAACTTGTTATCCCGATAACGCTTTGCTCTATCGCTTTCGTTTTCAATGGGAAAGCCAAAAACTTCACCTAAAGGTTGTAAATCTTTATTGTCCAAACTCATTTGTTAAAAGTAGCAAATATCACTGTATTTAGGACTGTCGCTAAGGAAATTTTGTTCTGGAGCATGATGGTGGTGCACTTGCCTGCAACTTCTAGAAAATTATTAGTTGGATCCTTACCTTATGCATTTACCCTACAAACGATTCTTATGTTTTCTATGTTGTTAAAAAATCAAAGCGCTATTGCATTTATCAATTATTATTATTTACTTTGAAAATCAAAGTACTTTTAAA
>CAYHGN010000129.1:0-10688 GCA_964356005.1 uncultured Sphingobacterium sp. | reverse complement strand
TTGTGACATAATTTCTTGCCACCGTCAGGTGTTCAAAAGGCGGAAATTCTCAATTCTCAATTCTCAACTATCAACTGTCAACTGTCAATTAACTATCGAACCATCCCTCCTGCAAATCATCAATCTCTCTCCTATCTTTTTTGGTTGGCCGGCCAGTGCCTCTGTCTCTGCTGAGGTTGGCGGTATGAAACATTGATTTATAGGCCTGGGTATCTTCAATTGGGGTTAAATCTTTGTAAAAATTAACAGCGGTCTTGGCATCAACTCTTCTATCCAGGAGTGCGATAACTTCAATGATCTTCTTTTCACTACCTTTTTGAACAGTATAAACCTCTCCTATTTTAACAATATGGGAAGCTTTTAGATTATTCCCATCAAGCTTTATTCTTCCTGCCTTGCAGGCTTCTGTAGAAACACTCCGGGTTTTAAATGCGCGGATAGCCCATAAATATTTGTCGATACGTAATTTTTCAGATCCCTGCATCCTTCAAAATTACGTAAGAATTGACGAAAGGATGGGAAAATTGGAAGAAAAATCCTTTAATTTGCTTTAAATTAAAAGTATGCATACCGAATATAAAAAACTAATTGAAAGTGCCTGGGAAGATCGCACGCTTACCAATTTCAAAGAATACAGAATTGCGATTGAAAGTGTGATTCAACACCTGGATAGAGGTGAAATCAGAGTTGCCGAACAAATCGGTGATCGCTGGCATGTTAACGACTGGGTTAAAAAGGCAGTGATTCTTTATTTCCCGATCCGCGAGATGAAAGAAATCGAAGTGGGACCATTTGTGTTCCACGATAAAATGAAATTAAAGACTGATTACAAAGAAACCGGTGTGAGGGTTGTCCCGCATGCGATTGCGCGTTACGGTGCATACCTTGCAAAGGGGGTAATATTAATGCCATCTTACGTAAACATCGGAGCATATGTTGACGAAGGCACCATGGTTGATACCTGGGCAACTGTTGGTTCCTGTGCGCAGATTGGTAAACATGTTCACCTGAGTGGTGGTGTTGGAATCGGTGGCGTTTTAGAGCCTATACAGGCATCTCCGGTAATCATTGAGGATAATTGCTTCATTGGTTCCAGAGCGATCGTTGTAGAAGGTGTTCACGTTCAAAAGGAGGCAGTTTTAGGAGCAAATGTTGTTCTGACAGCTTCTACCAAAATCATTGATGTTACTGGTGATGAACCAATCGAATATAAAGGATTTGTTCCTTCCCGTTCAGTAGTTATTCCGGGTTCTTATACCAAGAAATTCCCGGCAGGTGAATATCAGGTACCCTGTGCCTTGATCATTGGTCAGCGAAAGGAATCAACAGATAAAAAAACCTCTCTTAATGATGCCCTGAGAGAGAATAATGTAGCGGTATAATCCCTGCATTCAAGCTTTTTTAAATTAAAAAAAGGATGATTTATACTCATCCTTTTTTAGTTTTAATTCAAAAAGATGAAGATAGGCTTTGATGGTAAACGTATAACCCAAAACTCCACCGGCTTAGGCAATTACAGCAGGTATGTGCTTAAAGTTTTGGCAGAATACCATCCCGAAAACCAATATCAGGTCTTTGCTGCAACAGACTCGTTAGCATCTGAGGGTCTTCAAAAATTTGGTTCCATAGAATTTAAGTATCCGGAAAGACACTTTTCGAAAAGCTATTGGAGAAGTTTCGGTATAGTTAAAAATCTTAAGCGTGAAGAAATAGATCTTTATCATGGTTTAAGTAATGAGATTCCATTTGGATTGAAAAAGCAGGGAATTCCCTCGGTCGTGAGCTTTCACGATCTTATTTATTATCGGTTTCCTCAATACTATCCCTGGTTTGACAGAAAGATCTATGAATATAAAATGCGCTATGCTGCCGATCATGCCGATAGGATCATAGCAATCAGTGAGAGGACAAAATCAGATCTGATTAATCTGTTTAATGTGGATCAGAACAGGATTGAAGTGATCTATCAGAACTGCGATCCTGTATTCAGAAATAAAATTAGCGATGCAGAAAAACAGAGGATACGATCTCTCTACTATTTACCTGAGAACTACCTCCTGAATGTTGGTACCATTGAAACGAGGAAAAATGCTTTGCTGACTGTTCAGGCTATCCGGGAGCTTGATACTGATATTCAACTGATTATAATTGGGAAAGATACTCCTTATGCTATAAAAGTGAGGGATTATGTCAATAAGCATGGCCTCAATAACCGAGTTCATTTTTTAAAAAACGTGTCATTTTACGACCTTCCTGGAATCTATCAGATGGCTGATCTGTTCCTTTTCCCATCAGAATATGAAGGCTTTGGAATACCGGTGGTTGAGGCATTAAGTTCGGGTGTACCTGTGATTGCTGCAACAGGCTCATGCCTTGAAGAGGCAGGTGGAGCAGGAAGTATTTATATTAATCCCAGGAATAGTTCAGAACTTGCAACACAAATAAGGAAGGTATTAAATAATCCGGAAATAAGACAAACTATGATTGAGTCCGGATTCGAACATCTGGAACAGTTCTCGGATCAAAAAATTGCCGGGCAGCTAAATAAATTATATCAAAAAATCATTAAATGCTAAAAGACGAAGTAAATAAAGCTTTTGAAGTATTAAAAAATGGGGGCTTAATCCTCTATCCTACTGATACAATCTGGGGAATTGGCTGCGATGCTACAAACTCTGAAGCCGTTGACAAGGTTTATAAACTAAAAGGCCGTGCGGAAGAAAAGAGTCTGATTGTGCTGTTGGATAGCGACAATAAACTTCAAAGTTATATCAATGAGGTTCCTGAAGTAGCGTATGACCTGATTGAATATGCTGAGAACCCACTCACAATCGTTTATTCCGGAGCTAAAAATCTTGCTCCAAACGCCATTGCAAAGGATGGTAGCATCGGTATTCGGATAGTGAAACACGAGTTCTGTCAGCAATTGTTACAACGCTTCAGAAAGCCGGTGATATCTACTTCGGCTAACCTGAGCGGCCATCCATCTCCGGCGACTTTCGAAGATATTGATGAAGCAATCCTGCAAGGTGTAGATTATGTGGTTAACTGGGAACAGGAAGACAGGAAAGAAAAAAAGCCATCAACCATAATGAAGCTTGAACCTGGTGGACTCTTTTCATTCATTCGTAAATAATTCAATATGAAAAAACACCTCCAACATCCAATATTTAAAAAGCTTAGTGAACTGGCAGATGCTACAGGCACAGAAATCTATGTAATTGGAGGCTATGTAAGGGACATTTTCCTAAACCGGCCATCAAAAGATATTGATATTGTGGTAATTGGTAATGGTATCAAATTCGCTGAAGCCGCAGGAAAACTTTTAGAAACAAAAGTTTCTGTATTTAAGAATTTTGGCACGGCAATGTTAAGGCATGGAGATCTTGAAGTTGAATTTGTAGGTGCCAGGAAAGAATCCTATCGTCTGGAATCCCGTAAACCAATCGTTGAGAACGGCACATTGGAAGATGACCAGAAACGACGCGACTTCAGCATTAATGCAATGGCTCTGGGTTTAAATACCGCCAATTTCGGCACATTATTAGACCCATTTAAAGGTGTTGATGATCTTGAAACAAGGCTAATTCGTACACCTTTGGACCCAATTGAGACATTTTCAGATGATCCTTTGAGGATGATGAGAGCCATACGCTTTGCCACTCAGCTTGATTTTACCATTAGTGAAGATGCCATTGAAGCCATCAAAAAGAATTCGGAACGAATAAAGATAGTATCAGCCGAGCGGATTACGGATGAGTTAAATCGAATTATTCTGGCGAAGAAGCCATCAATCGGCTTCATCCATTTATTCGATACCGGCTTACTTAAACATATTTTCCCTCAAATGGCCGAACTTCATGGTGTTGAAGTTATAGCCGGAAAAGGACATAAAGATAATTTCTATCATACCCTTCAGGTTTTGGATAACCTCGCAGAAAACACCGAAGACCTCTGGCTAAGATGGGCGGCGATTCTTCATGATATCGCCAAGCCTGCGACCAAACGCTTTGAACCCGGGCATGGCTGGACTTTTCACGGACACGAAGACCGGGGTGCACGAATGGTTCCGAAAATTTTTGCCCAGCTTAAATTACCTTTGAATGAAAAGATGAAACTGGTACAAAAATTGGTACAACTTCATCTCCGGCCAATTGTACTCGCACAAGATGTAGTTACAGACTCAGCGGTAAGACGCTTGCTGTTTGAAGCAGGCGAAGAAATTGACGGGCTTATGTTACTTTGCAATGCCGATGTCACAACCAAAAATGAATATAAAATAAAAAAATATCGAAGTAATTTCGATCTGGTAAAACAAAAGCTGAAGGATGTTGAGCAAAGCGATCAGCTCCGAAACTGGCAACCTCCGGTAAGCGGCGAAGATATTATGGGGGCTTTTAATATCAGTGCCGGCAGGAATGTAGGGATCATCAAAACTCAAATTCGTGAGGCAATTCTGGAGGGCGAAATAAAAAACTCAAAGGAAGAAGCCTATGAGTACATGCTTGAGAGAGGCAAGGAGTTGGGACTTATCCCTGTCAAATTAAAACCATAAAGATTTTAATTAGCTGAATAAAAATCTTTAAGCAAACAATCAAATAGTATTTTTGTAAATAATTAAACAAGAACATGGCAATATATAGATTCAAGGTTTCTTTTGAGGATTATGATGATATTGAGCGAGATATTGACATTAAATCAAATCAAACATTTGAAGACCTTCATCGGGCTATCCATCAGTCGACAGGATATCAGGTTGAGGCCTCTTCCTCCTTTTATGTAAGCAACGATCAGTGGAAAAAGAATGAAGAAATTGCATTTTTGCCTAATCCGAGGAAAGTTAATAATGGTGTTGCCCTGATGAGCAATTCAAAACTCAGTAGTTTTATTGATGACCCGCACCAAAAATTTTACTATACCTATAATTTTGACAGACCTTTCGACTTTCATGTTGAACTGGTTAAAATACTCCTGAATGATGAGTCGGGAAAAACATACCCATTTCTTGCCCGGAGTCTGGGTGAGGCACCCAAAATTACCGGAAGAGGAATTATACCAACCGCTGCTGCAATAGAAATATCTGAAGAATTTGATTTCCTGAATGAATTAAACTTCCAGCCTGAAGATGCCGAAGAACTTGAGCAAATGAGCGATATGGGAATCACTACCGGGGAAGAAGTAGTTGAGGAAGAAGAAGAGGAAAAAGATGAATTTATGGATGAATTCTCTGATAATGAAGGTTATGATGCCGATGATCTTCAAAAGGATGAATATTGATTAATAATCCTCTAAAAAACCGGAAGCTATATGAGCAAAACACTGATCATTATTGCGGGTCCGACGGCAGCAGGAAAAACCACACTGGCCATTCAAATAGCAAAACATTTCAAAACTGAGATCATATCAGCCGACTCCAGGCAGTTCTACTGTGAAATGAATATTGGTACCGCCAAACCTTCAAAGGAAGAGCTTGAAGCTGTCAGACATCATTTAATTAACAGCCATTCCATAAAAGACTCCTTTAATGTTGGTGATTTTGAAAAAGAGGTTACCAAGCTCCTTGAAAAACTCTTCAAAAGTCATAATCAGGTAGTCCTTGTTGGAGGCTCCGGATTATTTATCAATGCAGTATGCCATGGTTTTGATGAATTACCGGTAGCATCAGAAGTAACAAGGGCCAGGTTAAATCATATTCTTGCTGAGAAAGGACTTGAACATTTACAGGAAAAATTAGAGAAAGCTGATCCTGAGTATTATGCAGAAGTCGACATTAACAACCCTCAGCGTGTAATACGTGCGCTGGAGGTATTCGAAAGTACTGGAAATCCATTTTCATCCTACCGAACCAAAACACCAAAGCAGAGAAATTTCAACATCATAAAGCTCGCTATTAGTCCTGAACGTGAAAAATTATACGAACAAATCAACCTCAGGGTCGATCAGATGGTTGAAAAGGGATTGTTTAAGGAAGTTGAGGGGCTAAGCGAATACAAGCATCTAAATGCACTTAATACGGTTGGATATTCAGAAATTTTTGAATATTTTGACGGAAAACTATCCAAAGAAGACGCGATAGATAAGATCAAACAAAATACCCGAAGGTTTGCTAAAAGACAACTTACCTGGTTTAAAAAATCAGAAGATATAAAGTGGTTTAATCCACTTGAACTTAATGCTATTTTGGATTTCCTTGATCCTGCATCATCCTCTCTCCAGAACGGGGACCAAAAAAATTAAAGAACAAGAATAGAAAAGCCATGGTACTCAAAATTTGGAGCATCACCAGAATCTTTCCATGTTCATTAACCGGGTGAAAATCACCATATCCAATCGTAACACCGGTAATAAAGCTAAAATAAAGAGCATCTACCCAGCCTTGAATTGGCTGGTTTAAATAATCACCTGCTGAATAAATAACTCCAAATGACGCTATTACCTCAATAAAATTGAAAAATAGTAGAATAATTGAGCGATTAGCCATTTTACTGTGGTCATGCTCAGGCAAGAATATTTTATGAAAAAGGTGTAGAAAAGTCTCTGTTAGCAGGTAAATATTAAATATGTAAAGCCCCATCAGATTCCACAAGCCAAAATATAGCATTAGGAAAGGCACCATGGTTTTGAAGATCACATAAAATTCACCAACTAACTTTCTTTTGTAAAGCGTTGAGTTTTGGGTCAGATAATCAATATAAATACCAGGAAAAAAGATTTTTGACCCAACCAGAAACAACCTGAGTATTCGTTCAATTCCAAAATCAGGGTAATGAATACTATCCCATACATCCTGAATCTTTGTAAAATGGTGAGTATGTTTAGAGGTCCTCGTCTTCCCTGAATTCTGATTCCCAAAAACGAGCTTATTTAAACGCGTTCTCACTTAGGCTTGGGCTGTTGGACCACCAAAGTTGAGTGGAAATCCGGGTTGCTCGGGATTGATTTTTATTCTGCCATGCTGAGCCTCAAACTTTTCAATATTCTCTTCAAGAGCAACCATAAAACGCTTGGCATGCTCAGGAGTTAGTACGATTCTCGATTTAACTCTTGCTTTTGGAATACCGGGCATTACTCTAATAAAATCAAGCACAAATTCTGAGTTTGAATGGGTTATCACAGCCAGATTGGAGTAGATACCTTCTGCAACCTCCTCAGAAAGTTCAATATTTAACTGATTTTCAATATTTTGCTCTTCCATCCCACAAAGTTATAAATTCTGCAATCAAATTTTATCAATAAAAAAAAGTCCTCTCATATGAGACGACTTTTTTTTATTGTATTTAGCTTTCGGCATTAAGCTTTGGGCTTTTAGGCTTCTGCTTCTTCTAATTTCGAAGCCAGTAATTTATCGTATTCTTCCTGAGAGCCAACAATAATACGCTCATATTGTCTCAATCCTGTTCCTGAAGGAATCAGGTGTCCTACGATTACGTTTTCTTTCAGACCCAGCAGGTTGTCACGTTTACCACTGATAGCAGCCTCATTCAACACCTTGGTAGTTTCCTGGAAGGAAGCTGCAGAGATGAATGACTTTGTACCCAATGAGGCACGGGTAATACCCTGAAGCATTTGACTTGAGGTTGCGGCGATTGCATCGCGGGTTTCAATAAGTTTCATGTCCTTGCGCTTCAATACTGAATTCTCATCTCTCAGTTTACGTACAGAAATGATCTGACCAGGTTTAAGGTTCGGAGAATCTCCTGGCTCAGTAACTACTTTCTTATCATAGATTTCATCATTCTCCAGTTGGAAATCCCAACGGTCAACAAGTTCTTTTTCAAGGAATCGGGTATCACCGGCATCCTCAATCATCACTTTCTGCATCATCTGGTGAACGATAGTTTCAAAGTGCTTATCGTTAATTTTCACACCCTGTAAACGGTAAACTTCCTGTATACCATTGACAAGATATTCCTGAACTGCCGCAGGGCCTTTAATTGCAAGAATATCAGCAGGTGAAATAGAACCATCAGACAATGGCATACCGGCTTTCACAAAGTCATTATCCTGAACAAGGATATGTTTTGACAAGGGAACCAGATATTTCTTTATCTGTCCATCTTTTGATTCGATAGACATCTCACGATTACCACGTTTAACACCACCTAAGGTTACAACACCATCAATTTCGGTAACAACTGCAGGATTTGATGGATTACGAGCCTCAAATAACTCAGTTACCCTTGGTAAACCACCTGTAATATCCCTTGTTTTTCCTGTAGAGCGTGGAATCTTTGCAATAATTTGTCCGATTTTAACTTTTTCGTTCTCTTCAACTGCAATGTGTGCTCCCACCGGTATGTTATAACCCTTTAAACCATTACCTTTTTTATCCGCAACACGGATAACCGGGTTTTTAGTCTTATCACGGGTATCAATAATAACTTTCTCTCTGTGACCGGTTTGCTCATCAGATTCTTCGCGGAAGGTAACACCTTCGATGATTGCCTCAAATTCAGCTTTACCTTCAAACTCAGAGATAATAACCGCATTATATGGATCCCAACTACAAATCTTATCGCCTTTAGATATTTTAGCGCCATCCTTCACATACAAAAATGCACCGTAAGGAATGTTGTTTGACATGATCATCTTCTTGGTTCCCGGCTCAACGATACGGAATTCACCTGAACGGCCTAATACAACTTCCAGAGTTCCCTCAGTAGTATCGTGACTTACAGTTCTCACATTTTCGAACTCGATAACTCCATCAAACTTGGCATTGATCTGAGATTCAGCAGCAATGTTAGATGCTGTACCACCCACGTGGAAGGTACGCAGCGTTAACTGTGTTCCCGGCTCGCCGATTGACTGTGCAGCAATTACCCCTACAGCCTCACCCATTTGCACACGCTTACCGGTTGCAAGGTTACGTCCATAGCAAAGCGCACAAACACCACGCTTACTTTCGCAGGTCAATACCGAACGAATTTCAATTCCTTCGAGTGGTGAGCTTTCAATTTTAACCGCTACATGCTCTTCAATATCCTCACCTGCAGAAACTAATAGTTCTCCTGATAATGGATCATAAACCTCGTGTAAACTGGTTCTACCTAAGATTCTGTCGTATAATGGTTCAACAATATCCTCGTTATCTTTAAGGGCAGTAGTATAAATACCTCTTAAAGTACCGCAATCGGTTTCACCAACAATCATATCCTGTGCCACATCATGCAAACGACGGGTTAAGTAACCCGCATCCGCAGTCTTCAATGCTGTATCTGCCAAACCTTTACGCGCACCGTGAGTAGAAATGAAGTACTCTAATACCGACAATCCTTCTTTAAAGTTGGATAAAATCGGGTTTTCAATGATCTCACCACCTGAACCTGATTTCTGAGGCTTAGCCATCAGACCACGCATACCACAAAGCTGACGAATCTGCTCTTTGGAACCACGGGCACCAGAATCCAGCATCATGTATACCGAATTAAAGCCCTGATTATCGCTAGAAAGCTGATTCATCACATTAGCTGTTAAACGGTTGTTGATACGGGTCCAGATATCGATAATCTGGTTATAACGCTCGTTATTGGTAATGAATCCCATGTTATAGTTGTTCATTACTTCTTCAACCTCTTTGCTTGCCTGGTCAATTAAATGAGCCTTTTCAGCAGGGATATTCAAATCCTGCAGGTTAAACGAAAGTCCACCCTGGAATGCCATCTGGAAACCTAATTCTTTGATTTCATCAAGGAAAGTTGCTGCCCGAGCCATACCGGTCGCTTTAACTACATCACCAATGATATCACGAAGTGATTTTTTGGTCAGTAATTCATTAATATATCCCACTTCAACAGGCACTCTCTGGTTGAATAACACACGGCCTACAGTAGTATCAATTAGTTTATTAACAATAGAACCGTCTTTCTCTTTCACATTGGCTTTAACCTTAATGAAAGCATGAAGATCGATTTTACGCTCATTATAAGCTATAATTACTTCTTCAGGTGAATAGAAGATCTGATCCTGTCCTAATACAACACGTCCTTCATCAGTTCTGCGGCCTTTGGTAATATAATAAAGACCTAAAACCATATCCTGTGATGGTACTGTGATTGGAGTACCGTTAGCAGGGTTCAGAATGTTGTGTGAAGCAAGCATCAGCATCTGGGCTTCCAGAATTGCAGCATTACCCAAAGGTAAATGCACAGCCATCTGGTCACCGTCAAAATCCGCGTTGAATGCAGTACATACCAATGGGTGTAACTGAATCGCCTTTCCTTCAACCAGTTTTGGCTGGAAAGACTGGATACCCAAACGGTGCAATGTAGGAGCACGGTTTAATAATACCGGGTGACCTTTCAATACATTTTCAAGGATATCCCAAACGATAGGATCTTTTTTGTCTACGATTTTCTTTGCAGATTTAACCGTCTTCACCACTCCTCTTTCGATCATTTTACGAATGATAAATGGTTTGAACAGCTCAGCAGCCATATCTTTTGGCAGACCGCACTCATGAAGCTTCAGGTTTGGTCCGACAACAATTACCGAACGTGCTGAATAATCCACACGTTTACCCAATAAGTTTTGACGGAAACGTCCCTGCTTACCTTTAAGAATATCTGATAGTGATTTTAAAGCACGATTACCTTCAGTTTTTACTGCATTTACTTTACGTGAGTTATCGAACAATGAATCGACAGACTCCTGAAGCATACGCTTCTCATTACGTAAAATTACCTCCG
>CAYHGN010000128.1:2513-10786 GCA_964356005.1 uncultured Sphingobacterium sp. | reverse complement strand
TATGAGTTAGGAATAAGATAATTATTGCTATAATTTCAATTTTTTCCGGACACTACTGAAATAAAATGTAATTCTTTTTCAATAATTTCCCAATATTTCATTTCATAGTTTAAACAGATCTTCGAGAATTCTCCATTCCCATACCCTATTCCCAATTTCCTTACCTTTGTTCCAAACAAAACAATCATGTCAAAGACAAAACTTACAATCAATAGTAATGGTTCGGTAAAAATCGAAGGCGATTTTGAGATCGTTGACCGGAATGGTGGACTGTATGGGCTTCAGGGCCGGACAGTTCTGTCCATCTGCCGCTGCGGACTATCGAAAAACAAGCCATTCTGTGATGGATCACATAACGGACATTTTGAGCATGATGCGATCGCTTTTGATCTGCCTCCGAAAAAGGTTTAGGATAAATTTATTGTTGCGGCACCTTTTTTGTTGGGTATTGTATTTTTGATCAGCCGTAATTGAGTATCAGATCTTTGGTCTGATCTCAATTTTAGATTTTTTTAAATTATCTTTAAACAAAATATAAGAAAATGCGCTCCACAGTTTTAATATTTTTTTTGCTTCTCTTCTCTATTGAATCATTTTCGCAGGCCCCGGTTCTGAATGTAAACAGGGTTGATAAACGGACCAATGAGCATATAAGACAAACTTCCATGTACCTTTTTAAGAATGGGGGAGGTGTAACCAAACTGAGTTTCTCAATCAGGGCACTTGATGATACCTATTTTTTGCTTTTGAATCTGCCAATTGCTGCAACTGTAAAAAGGGGGACTGAAGTCAGCCTGATTATGGATAACGGACAGCTTGTTAAATTAATCTGTAATAATGATGTCATCTCTTTTAACGAAGCGGATGTCAGCAAGAGGATGATGGTGTTTGATCTGGAACCGGGTATAGAAATAAAAGAACTTTTAAGACAGCCTGTCAAGGCTATTTCGATACCTACAAGTAATAAAGGCACCGTTGTGGTCAGTTTATTAGCCAAAGATAAGGGACTGATCAGATCCGGAATTATGCTGACGCAGAAGAAATAAGAAATTCACAGGTTAGTGTTGGATTTCCTTTTTTACAGGTGTACTCAATGCCTGATTCAATCCTCCATCTTATAGCTTATTTATCAATTCTGCAATTTCTTTTTTCATAAAAAAGCCAACCATTCTCTGCAGCTTTTTTAATAGGCTTATTGCGGCTTGGATTTTTTCCTGATCAGTCATGGGGGGGGGGGTAAAATTATACTAAAATATTAGTAAAACAAGAGTGATTTTATTTTTTGTGCGGGGCATTGGGAGTGTAGCGAAGTAATCCCTTAACTAAGACTACTAAACGTCATTAAAAAGCACTGTCATCCCGAAAACTGCCCTTCAGCAGCTGAGAGAACTCAGTGAACTTAGATCGAATTTTTATCTATATAGCTAAATCCTTCTATTTGTTACCATGTGTTAATTATCTTTCAGAATGGCTCCAATTTATAAACTCGCAATAACAACTGGCAATGGGAAGGAGGGATTAATCAATATAAGATATATCATCACATAAAAGCGTAAATTGACATCTCTATTCCTTTAATTAACCAATTAATTATGACAGCAGAAGTAAATATCCCGCGTCTTGATCTTGACGATTACATCAAGGGTACACCTGAGCAGAGAAAGCAATTTTCCGATAATATTGGCAAGGCTTTTAATGATACCGGTTTCGTAACCATTGCTAATCATGGAATGACTCAGGAGCTTATTAATGAGCTTTATAATGAAGTAAAAAAATTCTTCGGCATGTCTGATGAGCAGAAATTAAAATATGAAATTCCGGAACTTGCCGGTCAGAGAGGATATACATGCAAGGGCAGGGAGAAGGCAAAAGATTCAAAAACCCCCGACCTGAAGGAATTCTGGCAAATCGGACAAGTAGTTACTGACGGAGATTATGTGAAAGAGGAATATCCTGATAATGTTCAGGTGAATGAGCTTCAGGGTTTCAATAAGGTAACACGTGAGGTGTATCAGCGCCTTGAATATGCCGGCAAGCATTTATTGCGGGCTATTGCAATATATCTAAACCTTCCTGAAAATTATTTTGATGATAAAGTACATAATGGAAACTCCATTTTAAGGGCTATTCATTATTTCCCGATCGAAAATCCGGATAGCATTCCAGCTGATGCGGTCCGCGCCGGAGCTCATGAAGATATCAACCTTATCACCCTTTTGATTGGTGCAAGTGCTGATGGATTAGAAGTTTTAACCCGCGATGGCCAATGGTATCCTGTAAAAGCTAATGTAGAAGATATTGTGGTAAACGTAGGGGATATGCTGCAACGATTAACTAATAATAAACTGAAATCAACTACTCACCGTGTGGTAAATCCACCACGAGAGTTGATGAAAACTTCCAGGTTTTCAGTCCCGTTCTTTCTGCATCCTAAAGCAGAAATGAACCTGACTGCCCTAAACTCTTGTATCAATGCAGAACACCCGAAAGCATATACAGACATGACTGCCGGTGAGTATCTGGATGAAAGATTGAGGGAGATTGGTTTGAAGATGTAGGTGGAATTGAATGGTAATTAAAAGGGGATTTGCAATTTGCAGGTTCCCTTTTTTTGTATGAATGTCATCCCTGCCTACTGGTAGGCAGGCCAATTCTGCCCTTCAGCAACAGAGGGAAATCGTGCTATAAGATCAAAATTTTGCTTCATAATGGCTAAGTTCCCTCCTGCGTCGGGATGACATGCAAAACGTTCGGGATGACATGCAAGACTTATTCCTTTCTCAGAAGCAAGATTTACTAACAACCAACAACTAACCAAATAACAACAAGGCTACTTCTTCATCTCCCCCTTAATACTCAACTCCAATTCTGCCTGGCGGTGGGTTCCGATGATGTATTTCAATCCGTCGCGGTCAGTGAGTCTGACAGCATCCTTACCCCCTGCATAGAAATGAACCGTGCCTTTCTGGTGGAGGTTATAAACGGGGTTATTGATTATATAAGTGCTGTAGGGTACAGACTCAACTTTAACAATACTATTCAGGTCGATCTTTACCATTTTGGTGGTCCAGATTCCATTAAGGACAATACTTTTATTGTTTACAGTGGTTTTGTAATGAAGTATAAACATCATGATCACTGAGCCAATCAGTATACCAAAACCAACAACCAAAAAAAGTTCTGCATTCTGACCCTGACTGCCCGAAAGGTAGTAAGCTCCAAAACAAAACAAGGCCAGCACCATACGGATACTGATGCGACCGTAATCGCGACCCAGGTATTGTTTTTCTATGAAAGCTGCTTGGTTTTCGTACATTTCAGATCAATTGTTCTAAGATAAAAACTTTTTTTGTGTTGGGGCTAATTTTATAGCGCTCATCTACACGTAAACCGGCCAGCCATAGAATATCACCATTACTGTTTTCCAGTATTCCAATGTCTTTTTTATGGTTTAGACTAATTTTTCTGTCGACAAAAAAGTCACTTAATTTCTTTTTTAGTTTTAAGCCCAGTGGTTGGAAATAATCTCCGTTTTTCCAGCTTCTTAATTTTAGGGGAAAGCTGAGCAAATCATAGTCAAGCTGGGCGATATTTTCAGCCTTGCTTAGTTCAAACTGAGTAATTGGAACAATTTTGTATCTGAATTTCTGCTTGTTCCAGTTGCAGTTCGAAGTTGTGGATTCAAGCAGAACATCCTCAGCTTTATCCGGGTTTATCCGGCTCAGAATTATACAACCACGGTCTAAATGCAATTGATATCCGGCAGAATGGAATACCTTACCCGGTTTCCCATCCCAGGCATGGACAAGATCATTAAGTACTGTTTCTGTAAATCCGTAAGGATGAAACAGTCCATACATGAGAGTGTTTAGCGGATTTAACTTCTTAAGTTCGGTAATACTAATCTCAAATTCATCATCAGCAAGTTTAATAAACAGGCGTTCTTTGATTTCCTGAACACGCAGATCAAGTAAGATCTCAAGCTCTGCAAAACGTTTTCTATTGGCTTCAAATGTTTGCTCCAATGCCGGATTGAGCTCTTTCAGGATAGGAATTACTTCCAGACGGAGTTTATTTCTGGAATATTTTACCGATAGATTTGAGCTGTCTTCACGATAAGTAAAACCTCCATTTTGAACCAGTTCATCGATCTCATCACGGTTTAAAACTAAAAGCGGTCGGATGAGTTTCCCTTTTTTGGGTAAAATGCCATGCAATCCTGCAATACCGGTCCCGCGGGTTAAGTTCAAGAGCATAGTTTCAATCACATCATTCTGATGATGGGCGACTGCGATGTATTGAAAGTCAAACTCAGTCCTGATCTTTTCCAGCCATTCATAGCGCAGATCTCTTGCCGCCATCTGAACAGAAATATGATTCGCAGATGCATATTCCATAGTATCAAAGCGATGGGTATAGAATGGCACGTCCAGTTCATCGGCAAGCTCCTCTGTAAAGCGCTCATCCAGTTCAGATTCCTTTGCCCGAAGATTGAAATTGCAGTGTGCAATGCCAAAACGATAGCCCGCATCCTTGAAAAGACGGGCCATCAAAACAGAATCACGGCCGGCACTAACTGCAAGGAGAACAGACTCTTCTTCACGAAAAAGGGCATGCTGTTTGATGAATGATTGCAGTCGGCTAAGGGCTTCCATAAGCTCAAAATTATTTAATTAAAAATCCTTAGCCAAAAAACTATTTTTGTAAGGTGAGGAAAGTCATATTTTCAGTTCTGTTTTCAATACTATCGGTCGCGGCTTTTGCTCAGGGGCGGCAGATTGAGATCAGATCATCTGAATTGGTCAAAGGATTTCAGGCATCCGGTTTTGCAAGGATTATCCGTCCGGTTTTTGTGCATGAAGGATCAACTCTCGCTTCCGACAGTGCTGATTTTAATCAGGCAGCAAATACCTTTGAGGCATTCGGGCATGTTGTAATTACTCAGCCATCCGGAACCGTTATCTATTCAGATCATCTGAACTACGATGGAAATACCAAACTTGCAGTTCTGACAAACAATGTAAGATTAATTGATGGGGATGCAACATTAACTACCGATCATTTGACGTATAACATGACGACCAAGATTGGTACTTATGTTGGTGGAGGTAAGATTGTGAATGGTAAAAATGTGCTGACCAGCAAGAACGGATACTATTTTGAAACCTCAAGGGATGCCTATTTCAGGTACGATGTGGTTCTAACTACTCCCGATGCATTGATCAAAACAGATACACTGAGGTATAATTCAACTTCGAAAATTGCTTATTTCTACGGCCCTACAAATATTTACGGTAAAGATGATACACTTTATACCGAGAACGGAACCTATAATACCCAAAGTGATCAGGCCCGTTTCGGTAAGAATAACCTCTATACTCAGGGCAGTAAATCACTAACAGGTGATAGCCTTTTTTACGATCGTAAAGCAGGTTATGGCAGGGCGATCGGCAATGTTATCTTTATTGATACAGCCGAAAAGGCTCAACTCAGGGGTGGGATAGGTATTTATCAGAAGGCTGAAGAAAGTATTCTGGTAACAATAAACCCCTATGTCGTGATCATTTCTGAATCGGATTCTGCAAAGGTAGATTCTATTTGGATGACAGCAGATACTCTTTTCAGCAAAGTGATATTTACCCGCGACCTGATCCCATACAAAAAGGAAGAAATGGTTCCGGATGATCAGCTTGCAGCTAAGGAAGCACCGGCAGCACTACCTCAGGAAGTCCCGGATAATCCGGCAAACATGCGGGCGATAATTGTCCCCGATAAAACTTCTGATGCTCCCGACTCACTTAAAACACCCGGGAAAATGAAAGAGCCCGAAAAGCTGATTCCCCCCCCGGATAAGGAAAAACCGGTGCTGAAACCTGATCAGAAGCCTCCGCCTAAATCAAAGAATGCAAAGAATAATGATTCCTCTTCTGAGAAGGGCAAATCAGATAGCTTAAAAACAGCGGCATTGCTTTCGGATTCAGTTTCAACCGATACTGCGAAAACCAGAATTGTAATTGCCTACCATCGGGCAAAAATATTCAAGTCGGATCTGCAGGCCCGGGCAGATTCTATGTTCTTTAGCTATTCTGATTCAACTGTAAGATGCTATGTAAACCCAATGATCTGGGCTCAGGGCTCGCAACTTTCGGGTGATACTGTCTATTTGCAGATGAAGAATAAGAAAATGGATAATATGCTGCTACAGCATAATAGCTTTATAGTGAATACAGAAGATGTCGATTCAACAAACTTTAATCAGATAAAAGGCAAAGTAATAACAGGCTATTTCAAAGATAATAAGCTGAATAGCATGTTTGTAGATGGTAATGCAGAGAGTGTTTACTATGTAAAAGAGGATTCATCCTACACCGGATTAAATCATTTGGTGAGCGGCCGTTTGAAGATTTTGTTGAACGATAATAAACTCCAGAGTATTACTGCAATTCGCTCTGTTGATGCCTCTATCACGCCTATGGCAGAACTCAGAGAAGAAGAAAAGGTTTTAAAAGGTTTTATCTGGAAACCCAGAGATCGTCCTAAATCTAAAGAAGAGATTATTCCGCAGCTCGCAAAAGCAGAGAAAAAGTCGGATGTTAAGAGTAAAGCTCCGGCAAAAACTACAACAAAAACTCCGGTAAAGGTAGAAGCAAAGGCCAAAATTCCTGAGAAAACAAAGGAGCCGGCCAAAGAGGCACCTAAGCAGCCTCTGCGCAAACAGCAGAATTAAATTTGGGTTTTAAGGAAACTGATCAGTCTTGTAACTGCAATTGCCCGGTGGCTAATCCTGTTCTTTTCTGCAGGATTCATTTCTGCAAAACTAATTTCATATCCATCTGGCTGAAAAATGGGGTCATAGCCAAACCCCCCGGATCCTGATCGCTGCAATGTAATCTTACCTTCAATACTTCCTTCAAAGAGATGCTCTTCACCATTTAGTATCAGGGAAATGACTGTTCTGAACCTCGCAGTTCGGTTTTTCTGCCCTTCAAGCTTGTCCAGAACCAATTGCATGTTCTGCTCAAAATCGCGGCTGCCTGAGTAGCGGGCAGAATAGACCCCCGGTTCTCCAGTCAGGGCATCAATTTCAAGTCCGGAGTCATCAGCAAAGCAATCACAATGATACCTGTCAAAAATATACCTGCTTTTCTGTCCTGCATTTTCTTCAAATGTGCTGCCTGTTTCGGGAATATCATCAAAACAAGCGATATCATTCAGGCTTTTCAGTTGTATAGCATCACTGGCTATCGCGCGAATCTCATTTACTTTATGCTCATTACTGCTTGCAAAAACTAATTCCATCTTAAAAGTCTTTCATTACATTCCAGAATTCCCTTTTTTTTGTTGTATCCTTAATCATTTCATCAATGCCGTAAGTACAAAGGATCTTTGCACTTTCCAGTTTTACAATCTGGTTAGAACTTTGAGATGATAAAGAAATCTGTTGAGGATCAATTCCAAATAATACTATTTTATTGAAACTAAAGAATTCTTTCAAATCAGTATAATTTACTCCAGGATACTGATTAAGGTTGAGTACTGCTAGATCGCGCAATTCCAGGCCTTTTGCAGACATAATCTTAAGCAGTGTTTCTTTCTGAATATTGCTGATATCTTTTTGATTGGGCTCATTAAAGAGGATCAGAAAATACTTATTGTTTTCTCCGAGATAATTAAACGCTTTTGTTTTTTCAATTTCTGCAGTTTTTTGCGGCGGTACTTCCTCCAATACTTGAACTGGAATTTTAGAAACTGGCAGATCGGGAACTTCGCTTGCTTTCTGACTGTTAATTTCTGAAGATTGCTCAACTTTGTTGGGTATTGGCTGCTTATTTTCAGGTAAAATATACAAATCCTCTGTCATCAAAAGCCGCAGGGCATTGCTATTCTTGGTAAGCAGGTTTGACATCTTTTATTTTTTTCGCTGATTGTGTTTGCAAACTTAATAAAGCATCTGTTAAAAATAGTTAAAAGCACTCTGCTTCTTTTTCAAAAGCTTAACTTAGAGCCAATCTTGCAGGTATTGATTCCTGCCTGAATTTTTAAAAAGTATATTACAGAATATTCAACACCTCTTCATTTAAATCATTGATTTATGAATAATAACTGATAATTTTGCAAATTCAGTTTGATGAGGTCTCTGCTTAGAGAATCTGTTTTTTTATAGAGCTGGATTGTTAAAAAGGGAGATATTTTGCGGCCCTGAATCGCAATAAATTAGAAATTTAGAAATGAGAAAGACCTTAGGGATATTAACTATACTGTTACTTGTGAGC
>CAYHGN010000128.1:0-2413 GCA_964356005.1 uncultured Sphingobacterium sp. | reverse complement strand
CAGGAACGCCTTGAAGAATTCCTGGGACGTTCATTGATCCAGTATAAGGATGAGATCAGACCAGACATAAAGGAAATGCTGGTGGCTCAGAAAATGCAGGCTAAGATCACAGAGAATGTAGCTGTTACACCGCTGGATGTTAAGCGATATTATGATGCAATTCCGAAAGACAGTTTACCTTTCTTTAATACAGAAGTGGAGATTGCAGAAATAGTGGTTTTCCCAAAACTTAATAAGGCAGAAAAGGAAGCTTTTCATGATAAAACAGAAGCCTTACGTTTGAGAATTAAGGGTGGTGAAGATTTTGCAACACTTGCCAGATTGTATTCCCAGGATCCGGGTTCTGCACGTGAAGGTGGCGACCTTGGATTTATGGACAGAACCAGTTTGGTGAAAGAATTTGCAGCCACAGCTTTTAAACTGAAGTCTGGTGAATTATCACAGGTCATTGAAACTGAATATGGATTCCATGTGCTGCAGGTAATTGAAAGACGTGGAGAGCAGGTGAATGTTAGACACATACTGATCAAAACTGAATCAACACCGGCAAGTCTTGAGCGTGCGAAATTGCATATTGACAGTATCTATCAATCAGTAAAAGATAAAAAGATTGATTTTGGAGCAGCAGCATCACTCCATTCTGACAATAATGAAACCAAATACAACGGTGGAATGATGCTAAACGCTGATAATGTTCAAAGCCGGACTACATTTATACCAACAGACAAACTTGATCCTCAGGTATTTTTAACGGTAGATACAATGAAGGTAGGCAGTATCTCAAAGCCTGCGATATTCACACAAGCCGACGGTAAGACGGGCTACCGTTTCTTGAGTCTTAAATCAAAAACAGGTCCGCATCAGGCTAATCTTGGTCAGGATTATCCAAAGATTAAGGACGTTGCCTTCGAAGATAAAAACAATCGTACAATCAGTGAATGGTTTGAGAAACGTCGTAAGATAACGTTTATTAAGATTGACGCTGAGTTTCAGACCTGCCCTGAGCTTTCTGGCTGGACAACTGCAAAAAATTAGAAAATGAAAACATATCAGACTGATGTAGAAGCTGTGGATGCACTGTGTCTCTCTTACAAGAGGATCAGGGAAGAAATTTCACAGGTTATTATTGGTCAGGATGATGTGGTAAAATCAGTACTCATCTCTATTTTTAGTAACGGACATTGTTTGCTGGTTGGGGTTCCCGGACTTGCCAAAACACTACTTGTACAAACTGTTGCGCAGGTTCTCGATCTTAGCTATAACCGGATTCAGTTTACCCCCGATCTGATGCCATCCGATATTATTGGATCGGAAATTCTTGGAGAAGACCGTACATTTAAATTTATTCGCGGACCAATTTTTTCGAATATCATTCTGGCTGATGAGATCAACAGAACTCCGCCAAAAACTCAGGCGGCTCTGCTGGAGGCTATGCAGGAAAAAGTCGTAACAGTTGGAGGGCAAACTCATCGCTTACCACAACCATTCTTTGTTCTGGCGACTCAAAATCCGATTGAACAGGAAGGAACTTATCCTTTACCGGAGGCACAATTGGATCGTTTTATGTTCAATGTGTTTTTAACTTATCCTTCATTTGAGGAAGAGCTTCAGGTAGTAAGAAATACAACGACAAACCGGAATGTAGAGCTGAAAAAGATATTGAATGCGCAGGAGATCAGCTATTTTCAGCAGCTTGTCAGAAATATCCCCATAACAGATAATGTACTTGAATATGCCGTCTCACTTACCGCAAGAACCCGTCCGGGAACAGCTTCTGCAACTGAAGATGTTAATAAATTCTTAAGCTGGGGTGCAGGTCCGAGAGCATCTCAATTCCTTGTTCTTGGAGCTAAATGCCATGCCGCGATCAGTGGTAAATACTCCCCTGACAAAGAAGATGTCGTGGCTGTTGCCGAGTCGATACTCAGACACCGGATCGTAAAAAATTACAAGGCTGAAGCCGAAGGAATCAGCACTGAAATGATCATCAGCAAGCTACTCTAATCAATCACTTCAATATCAGAGATAAAGGCAGCAATATGTCCGTCTGAATAAGCTCCGTAAGCATCAATGATAATGCCTTTGTGTCCCTGTTTACTTTCTATAGCATAAATCACAGAACTATCTTCAGGATCACTCATACCCTCAAAGCGATAGTACTCGGTGATCTTTAAATCACTTGCCTGAAATTTTTCACTTATCATTTCACAAAAAAGACAGGCGTCTACATACTTATAATCATAATTAAAACCTCTTTCTCGAAGGCCGTTTACTGCTTCAAGAAGATTCCGGTAGTTGTAGGGACTTGCGCTCATGGATTAGTTGTTAGTTGTTGGTTGTTAGTTGTCGGTAGTATTCTTATGCATGCCTGAATAGCCTTGACCGATTTTAGTCAACTGTAAGTTAATTGTTG
>CAYHGN010000127.1:0-10865 GCA_964356005.1 uncultured Sphingobacterium sp. | reverse complement strand
TTGCAATCAGCGATGCATCGGTATCAGGCAATGGTTGTGTAACCAATGGAACTGCACCGAATATATTGACGAGATCAAAATAAAATAGAGCTCTTAGGAATTTAGCTTCTCCAACATATTGATTCTTCAGGGCATCTGCCATAGTAATTCCAGGAATGTTTGTAATGGCAAGATTAGACCTGTATATTCCTTCATATAAACCTCTCCAGGTATCATGGATTTGATTCAGAGCCGGAAAGTAAGTGAAATTATTATACTCCAACGGAACTGTATTGGAAAGTAAAACCTCACCGGATGGAACATCATAAATCCTCTGAAGATTGATACTCCAGGCACTTTGAAGTGAAACATAAATAGCATTTACTCCCAATTGAGCTCTTTCTGCGGAATTATAGAAACCAACCTCCGTCAAAGCATCTGGTGGTGACTTTTCTAAAAACTCCTTCTTACAACCTGCGAACAACAACAGCATTAACATGGTTGATATACCTAATTTTAGATTTTTCATTTTCTTGTATTTTAAATTCTTAATGAACTGATTAATTAGATAATTCTACGATCTAAACAATTAGAAAGTCAAATTAACTCCAAATGAATAAACGCTGGGGATAGGAGTTGAACCTGTATCTACTCCAAAACCCAGTGGACTCATTGAGTCATCATTGAAACCTACTCCCCCCAATGTATCCGCGTTGTAGTTTGGATATTTGGTAATAGTAAATAAGTTTTGTCCATTAAAATAAATTCTTGCGTTTCTGGCACCCACTCTCTTAATGAGACTTTGAGGAAGTGAATAACCAATCTGGAAATTCTGCAGCCTTAAGAAATCTGCATCCAATACATAACCAGACTGACTACGATTGTTCTGATTGGTATCACCACGTACTGCACGTGGTAGAGTATTAGAGGTACCGGGCCCTTTCCAGCGATCTAAAACGGTGGTTTTATTGTTCCATTCGCCCTGCATGGTTTCAAGATATACACCCTGAGAATCATATAGTTTTTTACCGCTGGTTCCGTAGAAACTCAAATTGATATCAAAACCTTTCCAACTTGCATCAGCTGCAAATCCGTAATCAAAATCAGGCCATGGATCACCAATATTGGTTCTGTCATTTGCATCTACCTTACCATCACCATTAATATCCCTGAATCTTCTGTCACCTGGCTTAGCACCAACCTGAGTTGGATGAGCATTGATTTCTGCCTGAGTCTGGAAGATGCCATCGTTAATATGACCATAGAAGTGAGACATAGGTAATCCCGGCATGGTGCGGGTAAATGTTCCTGAGTAGTACACATTTTCCACAAGGTTAATGATACTGGTTCCTGTACCAAGAGAAATTACTTTATTACGTACGTTTGATAAGTTACCGGAAACACCATATTTCAACTCACCCGTACCTCCTCTATAACCTAATAAGAACTCCATACCCTTATTCTGCAATTGAGCAGCATTTTGGAAAGGTCCAGAATCTCGGCCAAATCCTGTTACAGTTGAAATTGGAGTCCGAACCAGGATTCCATCAGTATCTTTAATCCAATAATCGGCAGTGAAATAAATTTTATTCTGAAGGAAGCTTAAATCAACCCCGATATTGGTTTGAGTAGTCTTTTCCCAGCGAAGATTTGGATTACCAAGGTTGTTGACCACTGCTGCAGGTGCAAGTTGGTCAGCACCAAAGAAATAACGGGCATTGGTAGATACCACTGTCTGATTACTATAGTTACCTATATCCTGATTACCCAACTGTCCCCAACTCGCTCTTACTTTTAAGCCACTGATCAATTTCGAATCCTTCAGGAAATTTTCCTGATCGACGTTCCATCCAACTGCCAATGAAGGAAAATTTCCATAACGATTGCTTTCACCAAATCTTGATGAACCATCACGACGTATGGTGGCAGTAATCAAATATCTGTCGAACATGGTAATATTTGCTCTGCCCAGGAAAGATCTCAAAGCCCACTCACTTTCAGATCCACCAACGGTAAACACACCGGTTCCCGCACTTAATACCTGAATATCATTGCTTGGAAAATCTCTTCTTGTACCATTAATACCATTACCGAAGTAATTTTGCTGAGTGAAACCACCAAGTAAATTGATCCTGTAGTTTTCCTTAATTACTTTATTGTATGTCAGAGTATTTTCAACAAGATACTCGTATGACTCACTCAAACTTGTGTTTAAAGATCTCGCGTTACTTCCCCTGTTATTCATCTGAAACTGAGGAACATAATTTTTGAATCTTCTAAGACCCATATTCATACCTGCATTTAACTTATACTCCAGATCAGGTAGAATTTTGTAAGAAGCATATGCACTACCGATGATCTTATTATTAAAGGTATATGCACGGTTCATGTCACGACGGCCAAGAATATTATCCCTGTTATTCACACCGGTTGTTGCTGGTGAAGGACCGGCATAACCGCTATCATTAAGAGGATCATAAATTGGCATAGTAGGTGCAGCACCCATCATGTAAGCCAAATCCAGGTTATTACCGAAATTTAAGTTCAGACCCTCTTCTTTACTGGCAATTAATGATTGTCCGATAGTTAACTTTCCGATTTTAAACTCAGTTTTTACCCTTGAATAGTATCGTTTATAAGTACGGAATGCCAATACACTTTCCTGGTCAAAAATACCGCCGGAAATAGAATAACTAGCATCCTTAGTACCTCCCGAAACTGTAAGGGAGTGATCCTGTATTGGAGCAGGATTAATTGCTGCATCCTGCCAGTCAGTATTTGTCCTTAAATTCACAGGGTCATTCATTGCTGGTTGTAAAGGAAAGAAGTTTCCATTTACGTGGGCCTCATTGATTACATCTGCCATTTGCTGAGAATTCAGTAATGGAATAAATTTATTGAAGGACTGAATACCATAGTAAGAATTAAAACTGATTGAAGGAGTACGATTCCCCCCACTCTTGGTAGTAATTAGTATAACCCCATTTGCAGATCTGGCACCATAAATTGCTGCTGCAGATCCATCTTTTAATACGGTGGTCGATTCAACATCATTCGGGTTGATGCTATTGATATCTGAGGCTTCCATTGGCATACCATCCAGCACATAAAGTGGACCTGATCCTCCAAAAGTATTTAACCCTCTGATCCGAACGTTTACGTTTTCTCCCGGATCACCTGAAGTACTGGTAAAAGCAACACCGGCAACTTTTCCCTGCAGTGCCTGGTTGATATTAGAAAAGGCCTGATCTTTTATATCCTTTGCAGTTACAGATACTACAGAACCTGTTAAATCACTTTTCTTCTGTGTACCATATCCAACTACCACCACTTCCTGAAGTGCTTCAGCATTTTGTTCCAGAGTAACATCAAGGCTTGTACGGCCCGACATGGGAACCTCTTTGGTAGTGTAACCGATATAAGTAAACACTAAAACACTTGAACCATCTGGAACATTAATGATGTAACGACCATTAGCATCGGTACTGACACCAATACCAGTTCCTTTCACTTTAACACTAACACCAATCAATGATTCTCCCTTTAAATCTCGAACCTGACCTCTCACTTCTGTAGGAAGTGCCTTTTCAGAAAGTTTCTTAATATCGATCAGGGCAGCAGATAAATAAGCCGATGATTTTTGCTGTACAATGATGGTATTATTACTGATGGTATAAGTGAGGGATTGATTTGAAAAAGATTTTTCAAGTACCTCTTTTAAAGGTGCATTATTCACATTGATACTCACCGGTCTGGCTTCGTTAATCAATGGGGTAATATACACCAGATCGTAACCCGTTTGGGTTCCAATCTCCTTTAAAACTGTCTCAAGTTTGGCATTCTTAAATTTTAAGCTCACCGTTTGAGAAAATGATGCAGCACTGCTTATTTGAAGTAGGGCTGTGACCAATAAAACAAAAGTTAGTTTTATCATCAACAAGAGTTTTATTATGTAATCAGATGGCCTACATATGGTTAATGAATAGAATTTCATATCTTTGCGCGTTTGGGTTTAGTTAATACTTGTTCACAACAATTAAATTAGTAACCCGAATATGGTCAGGGGCGTTGCAACCGCTCCTGGCTTTTTTTTGTAAGGTTACCATTAGCTTTCAAGGGACTATTTCATCGCATAACAGTAATCCTCCTTCCTTCAACTTTAAAATGAACGGCATTAGTTAACTGAAGTACATTTAATACTTCATTTATATCTTTTGATCTGGAAATGTTTCCTCCAAAACCAACATCCGGTATATTTCCGGAATAATTAACTTCAACATTATACCATCTTGATACCTTCCTCATGATGCTCCGGATATCTTCATCTTTAAATAAAAAATATCCGTTCTTCCAGGCTGTCACTTCTTCTGTATCGGCATCAATCACTTTGGAAGATTTCATATTGGGTTGAAATTGCTGCCCCGGACTTAGTAAAACAACCCTGTCCTTATAAATAATCTTTACTGAACCTTCAATTAATGTTGTTTTAAAGGTTCCCTCATCCGCATAAGAGTTTATATTAAACTGGGTACCCAGAACTTCCACAATCTGATCCCTGGTGATTACCTTAAATGGCTTATTAGGATTTTTAGCCACATCAAAATAGGCTTCACCGTTTAATTCAACTTCACGTGTTTTTCCGGAAAACAAGGCTGGAAAACGCAGCGCTGAAGCTGAATTCAACCATACCTTACTTCCATCAGGCAAATTAATCTGATATTTTCCACCAAAAGGAGTTTCTATTGTATTATAAATCACCTCTTCAGGCAATTCCTCGGACACAACACTTACATTCTTAGCAAATGAATAGAGCAGCTCGCCATCTGCAGTTTTTTGAATACTTACTCCTGCCTGGTTCGCTAATAAACCATTTTTTGCGTCTTCTAAAATAATTTTCGAACCATCAGAAAGTGTCAAAACCGCCTTATCACCTCCGGGTTTGATTATTGCCTTTTCCTTTATGGTTTCTGACTCAGAAAGTGCTATCTGTGTATCAATAGTTCTGTTAGTGTAAAAGTAAAGGCCAATCGAAAGCATTGCAAGTATACTTGCAGCTATACCAACCTGATACCAAGCTCTGACAACATGCTTGCCGGATCTGTCATAACCTGGTCCTTGTCCAAATTTATCATTTGCGATAATGCCTTTAAATATTGCATCCTTTTCCCCATCGGTCAAAGAAGCACATTTTTTCCTTTTCCTAAGTTCCTGATCAATAGCATAATTGATGCTATCATCATCATGCTCTGATTTTAAATAATCAAATAAGTGCTTGAAATCATCCCTGCTGATTTTTCCTTCAGCAAAAAGCCCTAAAAGCTCCTCTAATTTATTTTGATTCATTCTCGCTTATCAAAAACTCAAATTGATTTTTATTAATACACCCCAAAAACAAAATAGGACTAGTGTCATGTCATAAATATTTTGACGAATACATTTGAATACTAAGGACGCTAAAATAATGGTAGTTTATCCTTGACGATGAGAAGGTAAATTTATTGAAACTCTATTCGTCAATTAATGCGTGAGATGACACTATTCGTTTTTTTATTGTGTAGAAAAAAACAGATGGAGAGTAATTTAATAAAGTATAGAAAATGCTTTCTGCAATTGAGTCCTGAGAGTCTTAAGGGCCAAGACCAGATGATTTTTCACAGTATTTCTGGATATGTTGAGTTCTTCGGCAATTTCATCATAGCTAAGTTCCTGTTGCCTGCTCATTTTGTATACCAATTGCTGCTGCTTCGGCAAACTTGCCAGTACTTGTTCAGTAAATCGCTCAAGATCTTCAAGAAATACAAGCTCTTCAGTTTCATTACTACTTGTTTGAAGATTTAACCACATTTTTTCCATTGCACTTTGAGAATTTGCAACCTGACGAAGTACATTTAAGGTTAACCTGCGGGTGATGGTATACAGATATGGTGCGATTGGATACTGGGTATCAAGCTTTTCACGATTGATCCAAAGGCTCATAAAAACCTCCTGAACAACCTCCTGACAAGGCTCCTTATCTTTTAGGAACCTTAGACTAAAATAAAAGAGTTTACTCGAATAGGAATCAAAAACTATACGATATGCAACTTCATCACCCGCTTTGATCCGGGTGATTAATTCAAAATCGCAAATTTGTTCTCTTTTCTGCATCTTTTACGGTAATCAAACTAAATATAAAGTAAATATTGGAAATTATAATTAAAATATCCAAGGGATGTAAAGCCTGAAATAAATCATAAATGCCGTTAAAAAAATACAATTATCTGTTTTACAATATTTTATGAATAAAAAATCAATGGGCTTAACTTTAGAATAAATTACCTCAGTAATATCGGTGAACACTATTGAGAACATACAAAATACTATTATCCTGCATTTTTAATGAAATAAGGCATATTTACTCTGAATTTTAACAATTTTCGATCACATCAACAATTTTGTAACATCTCAGTGATGCGTCTTTGGGTTGTAAGATGTATAATTAAAAATCTTCAATGCTTAATGCTGATCTTCCTATTGAAAAAGGTTCTTTATGAAATCACAATTATTAATAGTAAATATGTTAAATCAATCTACTGCTGATAATGAAATCTATACTTCTTGAAAAGTGTTATTTAGACTCACTGACCAATATTGAAAGAAAGAAATATTTACAAAAAGTTAGACTCGTTAAATTGCTGCATGCAGAAGGGGCAAAATCAAATGCAGATATCTGCAGGGTATTGAATATTAGTTCACCGACATCAATTATTCTGATAAATGAACTGCTTACCGAAGGGCTTGTTGAAAAAAAAGGGAAAGGCAAATCAATTGGGGGGAGAAAGCCCGAACTATATTCACTTCAGGATAATTCATTCTACGTTCTTTGCATAGAAATGGATCGGTTTAAAACCGAAATGGCAATTCTGGATAACAACAACAACAATATAACAGGAATAAAAAGTTTTGCCTTCAAATTAACAAAAGATAAAAGTGCAGTCAAACTACTTCATGAATTTGCAGAGCAATTAATTGCATCTTCCGGAATAGATACAACTAAATTAGTAGGAATCGGACTTGGTATGCCGGGACTTGTAGATTCAGATGCAGGCAAGAACTATACTTATCTTGTCAGTAGTTCGGGTGAACCTAACAGTTTGCAGGATATTCTGGAAGAAAAATTTAAAAAACCAGTCTATGTTCAAAATGATGTCAAAACCAATGCCCTGGCGGAATGCAGATTTGGACTTGCATTAAATAAGAAAGATGCATTGGTTCTGTTAATGGATTGGGGAATTGGTCTCGGAATCATCATGGATGGTAAACTGCAGAGTGGAATGTCGGGTTTTGCGGGAGAGATAGGTCATATTCCATTTGTTAAAGATGGAGAACTTTGCCATTGCGGTAAACGAGGTTGCCTTGAAACAGTCGCTTCCGGAATTGCACTCGCAAGAATGGCTAAAGAAGGAATAAAATCAGGCCAAACCTCCCTTTTAAATGCACTATCTGAAGAAGAAATCGATCAGATTGAGCCTCAGATTGTGATTGATGCTGCAAATAAGGGCGATCAATATGCAATTAACATATTATCGCAGGTTGGTGAGAATTTAGGAAAAGCTGTTGCAACCCTTATTCAATTGTTTAATCCTGAACTTATTATACTTGGCGGTAAAATAGCCGAGGCAAAGCAGTACATTACTATCCCCATGAGACATGCAATTAATACCTATTGCATGACCAGAATCAGGGAACAGACAAAGATCGTCCTGTCTACTCTGGGACATAGTGCTGGCATCCTGGGCTCAGCAAGTATAGTTATTGAAAATACATTTGAAAGGCAAATAGAACTTGCAAGCCAATAAATCGCCAGTTTGGCAAATTCAATAAAACAAAAAGCCCGGCTATTTGCCAGGCTTTGATTTTATTCTGATCAGGATTAAATCAATTTCTTGCCAAGCAAATATTCAGCAATCTGCACAGCATTGGTAGCCGCACCTTTACGAAGATTATCTGCAACTATCCAGAGATTCAGGGTCTTATCCTGAGATTCATCTCTTCTGATTCTGCCTACAAAAACCTCATCCTTCTCGTGCGCATCCATCGGCATTGGATATTTCAGGTTTGCCGGATCATCAACAACAATTATTCCTTCCTCATTTTCAAGTATTGAACGAACATCCTTCAGGTCGAATTCATTTTCAAATTCAATATTAACTGATTCTGAATGGCCGCCCATAACCGGTATGCGAACCGTTGTTGCGGTTACACGAATTGAATCATCACTCATTATTTTCCTGGTTTCGAGGATCATTTTCATCTCCTCCTTAGTATAACCATTCTCTTGAAATACATCAATTTGTGGTATTACATTCAAATCAATTGGGTAAGCATAAGCCATAGGACCATCAATCCCTTTACGCTCATTCATCATTTGATCAACGGCCTTTACACCTGTTCCGGTTACAGACTGATAAGTTGAAACAACAACGCGCTTGATTTTATATTTATCATGCAATGGTTTTAAAACCACCACCATCTGGATGGTAGAGCAGTTTGGATTGGCGATAATCTTGTCCTGAGCATTTAACTGATCTGCATTTACCTCCGGTACAATAAGTTTTTTTGAGGGATCCATCCGCCATGCTGATGAGTTATCAATAACTGTTGTCCCTGCTTCCGCAAAACGGGGAGCATTTTCCAGAGAGGTACTGCCACCGGCAGAAAACAAGGCAACATCAGGCTTCATTGCAATTGCATCATCCATAGTCACAACAGTATACTTCTTTCCCTTAAATTCGATCTGTTTACCTGCGCTCTTTGCTGAAGCTACTGGTATCAACTCACTAACCGGAAAATTGCGCTCTGCTAAAACTTTTAACATCACCGAACCAACCAGGCCGGTAGCGCCTACTACTGCGACTTTCATTTTTTAATCTTTTTAGTGTTAAACAAATATTATTTAAGCAAATATGGGAAATTCTTTGGGTTTTCACCCGATTCCTTCATCTGAGGGTTGATTCTCACGTCAATTGTTACCATTAATATCATTAACCCCATAAATTACCGATAATAATAGCCCGGCATACCGGATACTCATTCTATTTTCCAAGAAACTGGACAGGAATTAACTTAATACTGTTACTACCTGTCGCAAATGAAAAATATTTTGATTCTCCTTCTCGTTTTTTGCAACAATTCGGGCCTTAGTCAGGTAATTGATGATTTCTCAGATGGGAATTTCAATGCAAACCCCGAATGGAGCGGCAGCAATTCTGGAAGGGATTTTACCATAATAAACAATCGTCTGAGGTCATCATCAAACAACGCATCCGGAAATTTTTATTTGAGTATAGCCAACACGCTCGCTCTTAACTGCTATTGGGAATTCTGGATCAATTTGCAGTTCAGTACCTCGGGCTTAAACTACACTGATATATATCTGGTATCAGATAAATCAGATCTTCAGAGTACAATGATTAATGGCTATTTTATCAGAGTAGGTAATACGGAAGATGAAATTAGTTTATACAAAAGGTCAGGTTCTACTGGTAGTAGTATCCGTATTATTGATGGCATCAATGGCTCGGTTGGCTCAAGTAATAATACTGTAAAAATTCGGGTCAGCAGGAATCTTTTAGGCCTTTTTACCCTCAGTCGGGAAGTGATTGGTAATAATTCTGCCCTAGTTACTGAGGGCACATTTGTTGACAACAGTCATGTCAATACCTTATCGTTCGGGATTTTTATACAGCAATCAACGGCCTCATTTTTTCAGAAACATTTCTTTGATGATTTCAAGATTGGAAACCTGAATACGGATACTATTGCTCCATCATTAAGCATGGTTACAGTTCAGGACTCCAGCACTTTGGAGGTTCGATTCAGTGAAGCCATGGATAGCCTGAGTGTTGTAGACAAAATAAATTACAGTATCCAGAATTTCCAGGGGCATATCCTGCAAATAAATACAGATGCTGATCCTCAGAAATACAGAATTCGACTTTCAGAACCCTTGAATACGGGTAGTTTTGTATTGACTGTTCAAAATGTGAATGATAGAAATGGGAATAAAATAAAATTAAACAACTCCTATTCGTTTAACTACATAAAACCATATTATGGTAGTTTCGGGGATATTATAATTAATGAGATATTTCCTGATCCTTCACCACAAATTGACCTTCCATCAGTTGAATATGTGGAGTTAATAAACGTAAGTGATAAGACAATCTACTTAAATAATTGGAAATTTCTTGATCCGACAAGCATGGCAACATTGGGGAATGTTAGCATTAAACCAGGGTCCCTAATAATTCTGTGTGCAAAGAATGACACTTCGGAATTTAAAAAATTTGGCCATGTAATCGGAGTTTCTCCCTGGCCGGGTTTAAACAATAGCAGTGATGTGCTAAAACTGAGAAATGCACAAAACAGATTAATTGATTCCATAAATTACGCTGATGACTGGTATCGCAGTTCTGAAAAAAAGCAGGGGGGATGGAGCCTTGAGCGCATCGATCCTAAATCACTTTGTCAGGGTTTGTTTAACTGGACCGCTTCAATAGATTCAACAGGAGGCACACCGGGGAAAAAGAATTCAGTTTATGTAATGAATTATGACCTTTTAACCCCAAAAGCGGACAGCATAAATAGATTATCAGATACCTCAATCATTGTCTATTTTAACCGGCATCTGGATAAATCTACAGTCCTTAAGGAAAATTTTACAATGCTTCCTGAAGCAGGAACCATCAGAAATATTATTCCTGATACAGAGTATAAACAACTGACAATCAGCTTTAAAGAGAAATTTTCAGCAGAGAAAAACTATGTATTAAGTGTTTCCGGGTTAAAGGACTGCAGCGGAAATTTGATCCAGAATACAGCATCCCAATTGAGTTTTACTTTGC
>CAYHGN010000126.1:0-10980 GCA_964356005.1 uncultured Sphingobacterium sp. | reverse complement strand
GGTGGTACCAGCTGGAATCGAACCAGCGACACAAGGATTTTCAGTCCTTTGCTCTACCAACTGAGCTATGGTACCGGACCATACCCGTTTTCTTCGGGACTGTTCCAAAGGAACGCCTAACAGGCATCCGCTTTAGCATGGCGCAAATGTAGTGTCTTTTTTGGTTTAAGAAAATAATATTTGAATTTTTTTGGGAGGGTCTAATTATCGTAATTGACAACTTTTATCAGATTCTAAGGTATCTATGTCCAACGTACTGAACATCAGTTTAAAGTGGTATAAAACTTTTGATTAATAGCTGGCCCCGATAGCTATCGGGGCGAACCAGCGACACAAAGGATTATGTGTCAATTGTCAACTGTCAACTAAACAGATCTCTCCTCGCGACAAAGTCAGATTAAACTGAAAATTCATTTCGCTCGTCGAGATGACGGTAAATGAAAATTATCTTAAAATAACTCTCAATTCTGTTTATGGAATATTACAATGGAAAGTAGGATTCCAATTTACTAATTTGCTAATTTGCTAATGCACATTTGCGTCTTTGCAAGAGCTTTTTTACATTTTCAAAAGCTCTCCCCAGATCCTCTCATCTACCGGAATACCATGCTTTTCATTAAATATGCGGGTTGCCAGGGTATTTTCTCCGGGATAGCTGATACGTCCGCCGGGTTCTGCCGGAGTACTTGATTTTGTATACCGGATGATCTCTTCAATCAGTGCCTGATTGTAATCACTCTTATATAAACACAGGAAAAACTGGGACACCCCGGATTCTTTAACTGTAGAATTGATCGCAGCTGTTGACTTCCCCCCGCTGATTGCAGTAAGCAGGACATCCAGAACAAAAGCCAAACCTGATCCTTTCCAATAACCTATCGGTAAAGCTCTTCTAGATCGTATTATTGCTAAAGGATTATTAGTTAAATTTCCTTCCCCATCATAGCCAGCGTAAACCTCCATTTCCTTATTATTCAATCTGCTTTGCTGTAATTTACCATAGGAGTATTGAGTCATTGCCATATCGAGAATAATATGTCCCTGAGCACGGGGAACAGCAATAATTAAAGGATTATTTCCCAAACGGGGTTCTTTACCTCCCCATGGTGGCATATTGGCCATCGTATTTGTAAAACAGATGCCGATACAATCTGCATCTGCGGCCTGCCAGCCATAGGTTCCACCGCGCATCCAATGATTAGTGTTTCGCATTGCCAGACAGCCGATCCCATTGCTTTTAGCCAGTTCAATTGCCCTGTTCATCGCCTTTGTTGCATTGTACATTCCTGCGCCCGAATTGCCATCCCAAATCTCAATCATACCATGAGATTCAACAAAACCGGGCTCCGCGTGAATATCAACTGCCCCTTCTTTTACTGTATTCACAAATGCAGAAAACCGGTTTAAACCATGGGAATAAACTCCATCCCTGCTATTAGCAGCAAAGATATCCGAACATAATTCGGCCTTCCCCTCAGTAAATGACAAATTGAGTAAGACTCGTTTAAACTCCTTTTTCAGATCCGCAAACGAAACAAGCATAATTTATTTATTGAAACCCTTATTAAGCAAATTTGCGAGTTTTTAATGAACAATTGAGGATTTGCCTGATTATTGGATTTAGAGTTCCTTTTTAAAACACATTAAAATTTCCTATTCTCAACTCTTAGCTCATTAGCTGAGTTCCCTCCTGCGTCGGGATGACATGGTGGTTCAGTTTCTATATCTAATACTCAACAAGGTAGCAATCGTTTTAAATTGAAACAGATCTCTCCTCGCGCAATATCCATATTAAATAAAAAATCAGTTTCGCTCGTCGAGATGACGGTACATGGTTGGTTGGTTGGTTGGTTGTTGGTTAATTGGCTAGAAATTCAGGCACATTTGCTAATTAGCTAATTCTCTCATTTGCTAATTCTCTCATTTGCTAATTCTCTCATTTGCTAATTTGCTAATTCCCTATTCCCACATAGACACATCCTTTCGGCACAGACCCTGACGATCTTCCAATTGATAAAATAGGCGAAAATATCAGAAAACATGTTGCAGAAATAATACACTAAATAGCGGAATTAATTGATTTTATGTAATTAAATATCAGCAGCTTTCTGCAATTTATGTTAATTTTAAATCCGATCCCACAAGGATTTCACCGCTTTACTATTTGTTGTTTTGAGATATTTATTCCTGTTTATATTTTGTTTTCTTTCCGGCAACCGACTTTATTCTCAAAAAATAAACAGCGCCTACAAACTTCATATTTCTGAAACAAAACTTCCCATAGTAATTGACGGATTTATTGATGAGGAAGCCTGGAATGTAAGGGATTCTGCTGCAAATTTTTTCATGGTTAGTCCAATGGATACCAGTTACGCAAAAGTCAGAACGACTGTTCGCATGACCTACGACCAGCATAACCTGTATATTTCTGCCATTTGCTACGAACCCAAACCGAATACAAATTATGCGGTTGAATCGCTGAGGCGTGATTTTGCTTACACCAAAAACGATAATTTTCTGCTTATTGTTGACCCATTCGACGACCAGACCAATGGATTTACCTTTGGTGTGAATGCCGCAGGTGCACAATGGGACGGACTTATATTTAATAGCAACGGCTATGATTTGAGCTGGGACAATAAATGGTACTCAGAAGTGAAACATTATGCCGATCGCTGGGTTTTTGAGGCCGCTATCCCCTTTAAATCAATTCGTTATAAAAAAGGTATCCAAACCTGGGGAATCAATTTCAGCAGACTGGATATCAAGGCTCCCGAAAAATCGGCCTGGGCAAAAATCCCAAGACAATTTAATGTGGCATCACTGGCCTATACCGGAAATCTGATCTGGGATAATCCGCCACCTGAAGCCGGAACCAATATCTCTGTGATTCCTTATGTTCTAGGTGGGTTTACAAAGAATTATGAGAACAATACGAACACTAAATTCAAGAGGGATATTGGGGCAGATGCGAAAATTGGGATCACTTCATCTTTAAATCTGGATCTTACGGTAAACCCTGATTTTTCACAGATTGAAGTGGATAAACAGGTCACTAACCTAGATCGATTCGAACTCTTCTTCCCTGAACGCCGGCAATTCTTTCTCGAAAATGCTGATCTCTTTGCAAATTTCGGCTATTCAACAATCAGACCTTTCTTTTCGCGTAGAATAGGCCTGGGTGTACCCATTGAATTTGGGGCACGCCTGAGCGGAAGCCTGAATAAGAAATGGCGTATCGGAGCAATGGATATGCAGACCAAGAGCATGGATGATACGGGCCTACCTACTCAGAATTTTGCGGTTCTTGCCTTGCAGCGAAGGGTATTCTCACGCTCTAATATCCGCTTTATGTTCGTGAACAAACAATCACTGAATTATGACCCGGCTATGCATCCCGGGAAACCGATATATAATGCCTTTAACCGGAATATCGGACTCGAATACAATCTTGCTTCAACCAATAACCTCTGGACAGGAAAATCGATGTTTGTTAAATCGTTTGGGCCTGTTAAAAATAGCGATGACCTTGTGCATGCCGCCAACCTACAATACAGCAGTAAAAAATGGCTCCTGAGCTGGCAACATGAATATGTTGGCGAAAATTATACCGCAGAAGTTGGTTATGTGCCCCGTATTAATTACATCAAACTGAATCCGAAATTAAGTTATCAGTTCTTCCCTAAAAGTGGTAAAATATTAAGCCATGGGCCTATTTTGAGCTCAACACTCTATTTTGACAAATCTTTCAATCAGACGGATCATGAAACCTCGTTAAATTATAAATTCACACACCGGAATCAGAGCACTTTCGAGGTCTGGACTTCTGATAATTTCATCCGTCTGCTAAGACCTTTTGATCCTGTAAATACCGGAAAGGGTAATTTAAGTACGGGAACCGAGCATTTATGGAATACCTGGGGAGCAAATTATTTCTCAAAGCCACAGAAACTGTACACCTATTCCTTTTCAAGTCAATATGGTGGTTACTTTGCTGATGGAACCCGTTTGAATTTATCCGCAGATCTTGGATACCGCTTTCAGCCTTATGTAAATATTGCAATGAGCACCAGCTATAATCATATTGTTTTGCCTCAACCATGGGGTACAACTAATTTTTGGCTGGTTGGTCCGAGGACTGATGTTACCTTCAGTAATAAACTGTTTTTTACAACCTTTATTCAGTACAATAACCAACAGAAAAATTTGAATATCAACACCCGCTTTCAATGGCGGTATAAGCCCGCAAGTGATCTTTTCCTCGTATTCACTGACAATTACTACCCATCTCCTTTTGCCATTCGGAATCGAGCCCTGGTGCTGAAGTTCACTTATTGGTGGAATTAGAATCCTAATTGTGCTTCCTATCAGCATATCTTGTTTAATACAAACGCCGGTTGGTCATAGAGCGTCATCTCTCTTGATACAGAGACCTTTAGGAAGGAGTTAATAGTACGGTCGCTCAATAGGCTCCAGCTTTAGCTGGGGTTAATAAGTTTGTTCGTTTTCGGGCCGGTGCGAACGTAGTTCATCCGGGCGGGCTTCAGCCCAACATCAGCAACAAGTGAGGAACAATTAAATATGGCTTTAGCCCGATAGCTAGAAATTTTGGTGCTGAAGCACCAGTATTTGTTCCGTTCAGTTCGCTTAGGTTTTAGGCTGAAGCCCGGTCTGAACACCGGTTCCTTTTACCCGGAGCTAAAGCACCGGGCTATTCAACAATACGGCTATCCCAAAGCACAGTACTTTTTACTCAATCATTTCTCCCGTGTCATCTCAAGCATTAATTGACGAATAGAGTTTCAATAATTTTATCATGCATAGTCACAGGTAATTGCCATTTTAATCTAACCTCCTTAGTATTTCATTTTGTTCGACAAAGTATTTATGAATGACCTTAGTACGGCCCCTCAATAGGCCCCAGCTTTAGCCGGGGTTAATGAGATTCATGTTTGACGGTTTGCATCATATAAGTCATATGAAAATAGTTGTGCATTCAAAGAAATCCTATAAAGGGACTTAAAGCATAAGAAGCAATAATAAAAAATAAATATTATGCTTGCATAGTAATTGATTTAAGGGATAATGTTTATTTTTACCTATTAACCTATAAGTATATGGTTCTACAAATGCTTTTTCTGATCATTGCTGCAGCAGCTATTGCACTATTCAGCCTGAATGTGCGCAAGATTATCCGCAATATTAATCTGGGGCGTCCTGAAGATCGTTCAGACCGGCCATCTGAGCGATTAGCTGTCATGATGAAGGTTGCTTTCGGGCAATCAAAAATGGCGAAACGACCGGTGGCTTTTGTCCTGCATCTCTTTGTCTACATAGGCTTTGTTATTATAAATCTTGAAGTACTCGAGATCATCATCGACGGGCTTTTTGGAACGCACCGCATTTTTGCAGAACCACTGGGCGGACTCTACAATGTTTTGATCGCCTCTTTCGAGGTGCTGGCAGCATTGGTATTGATCGGGGTCATCGTTTTCTTTGCAAGAAGGAATATTGTTCATATCAAACGTTTTAGTGGCACAGAAATGGGCAAATGGCCCCGATCAGATGCAAACATTATCCTGATTGTAGAAGTTTTATTAATGGGCGCCTTTTTAACAATGAATGCCGCGGATTATAAACTTCAGCAATTAGGTGCTTTGCATTATATCGGTGCTGGATCCTTTCCTGTCAGCAGCTTTCTCGTTCTACTCCTGCCCGATTCAGAAGCGGCATTGATTGCTATTGAACGATCTTGCTGGTGGTTCCATATCATCGGAATTTTTGCTTTTTTGAACTACCTGCCCTATTCCAAGCATTTCCATATCATTCTGGCTTTCCCGAATACTTATTTTTCGAATCTTGAGCCGAAGGGTGAATTCACTAATATGGCTTCTGTGAGCAATGAGGTTAAAGCGATGCTGGATCCTACTTATACACCCGAGCCAGTACCTGAAGGGGGGCGTTTCGGGGCTAAAGATATCGGCGACCTGAGCTGGAAAAAATTAATGGAAGCATATACCTGTACTGAATGTGGAAGGTGTACTTCTGTTTGTCCGGCAAATATTACAGGAAAGCTGCTTTCTCCCCGTAAAATCATGATGGATACCCGCGACCGGATGGAAGAAGTTGGAAAAAACATTGACAAACACGGGAAGGATTATCTGGATGGTAAATCCTTATTAGACAATTATATTTCGAGAGAAGAAATCTGGGCCTGCACCACCTGCAATGCCTGTACAGAGGCCTGTCCGGTAAATATTGATCCATTATCCATCATTGTTGAATTGAGAAGATTTGCCGTTATGGAAGAATCACAGGCTCCGGCGAGTATCAATGCGATGTTCGGAAACGTAGAGAATAATGGTGCTCCATGGAAATATGCGGCGGTGGACAGGATGAATTGGGCGAAAAACGATTAGGCAATTTGTTGATTTGTCAATTCGGCAATTTGTTGATTTGTCGATTGAAATATTAGTAACAAGAATATTTTTTTCTAATATAGACAAGCCTGATTGTGATTTTAATAACAAATTTCAATCGTCTACTGATGCGATTGACAAATAGACAAATCAAATAATTGACAAATCAGTCAGGATGTAATTGACAAATAGACAAATCGAATAATCGACAAATTAAATACATATGGACAAGCTTAAAGTTCCAACCATGGCCGAAATGGCTGCAAAAGGTGAGAGTCCGGAGATTTTATTCTGGGTTGGGTGTGCAGGCAGCTTTGATGAACGGGCACAAAAGATAACGCGTGATATCTGCAAGATCTTGCAGCATGTGGGTATTAAATTTGCGGTTCTTGGTACTGAAGAAAGTTGTACCGGAGACCCGGCTAAACGTGCAGGAAATGAATTTCTTTTTCAGATGCAGGCGATGAGCAATATACAGGTATTGGATGGATATAATATCAAAAAGATAGTTACCGGATGTCCGCATTGTTTTAACACAATCAAAAATGAATACCCGGGATTGGGCGGAAATTATGAGGTAATTCACCACTCTCAACTTATACAACAACTGATTGATGAAGGCAAATTGAAAGCCGAAGGCGGAGAATCGTTCAAAGGAAAAAAAATCACTTTCCATGATCCTTGCTATTTGGGCAGAGCCAATAATGTATATGAGGCTCCCCGAAAGGCTCTTGAAATTCTGGATGCCGATCTGGTAGAAATGAAACGCTGTAAATCAAACGGTCTCTGCTGCGGTGCCGGCGGTGCTCAAATGTTTAAAGAACCAGAAAAAGGGAAAAAAGACATCAATATTGAACGTATCGATGAAGCATTGGCGCTGAATCCTAACATTGTAGCATCTTCCTGCCCATTTTGCATGACAATGCTGAGTGATGGAATTAAAAACTATAATAAAGAACAGGAAGTAAAAGTGCTTGATATTGCTGAAATTACTGCAAGGGCAAACGGACTTTAAGCTTCTGTTATAAAAAAAGGTGCTTTCAATCACGAAAGCACCTTCTAAATAATTAATTTAACCAATCCAATCCTTAATAATCGCTTTTTAAGGTACTAAATCTGATTAGAGTTTAAAGCAAACGAATTTACAGTTCCCCAACCATAATAGAAATACCCATAAAGGGGTATAATTCAAAAATAATTTCAGAGTTTCCCTCACTTATTGCGGTCCAGTAGCCGCTTCATTTCGAGCAGGTCATTATGGAGAACTGCAAGATCTTCAGCCTCAACACTGCTTAATGGAAGGCGAAAATGGGTAGCCATCGAATCTACATTCCCCCTACGATCATTAAATGTTTGAACAATCACATCATCTTCCATTGTTTGAATAGACAGTTCTCCGGAAAAAGTATTCCCGAGGTAGTCAATGGCTTTGATGCGCACCAGATTTAAAGAATAATATTCCTGTTTACCGTTAATATAAGTCCGACGGTATCTCAAGAAACCCTCATCGTTCAAAAGCAATTCGAATTGCCGGAACCTAACAGATCCAGGCTCAGCGTTATGGAGCGTATTTAGCTTTACCTGAGTACGCAATGCGAGTTGATGCAGTTCTTCGTCAGCCCCTGCTGTGGCACTGCCAAAAAGCATAAACCACCCTGCAAGAACAAGGGGAAGACTAACTCTTTTTAAACTTCTTATAAACCCATTGTGCATGAACAAGAAACCAAATTCCTGTTTAAATTAAAAAGAAATGCCGGATTTTTATCAAAACCCAGCATTTCTGAGAAAAAAAATCAATCAGAAGCGGATTCCAAGGCATAGACCGGCTCTCAGACCCGCCCAAGGACCTTTGATATCCAATCTGGCACCATTAGCATCTACGGTTGTTGTTGTTTCTGCAAATGGGATTTCAAGATCTTGAAGTTCCTTCCTTAATTCAGTTTGTTCCTGGGCATTTAGTGCTTTTTTTCCATCCAGTAATCCATTAGCAGAGCCATATTGTGGTCCAAGCATCCACCAATCGAGATACACTTTTCCTCCAAGTTTCCATTGCGCACCTAGCAATAAGCCACCTGTGAAGGTGTTCAATTTACCACTGAGAGGCATAGTTTGAGTTGTTCCATTGACATCAAATTCAAATGGCATTTCTGCCGTAAAGCTACTGATCCGGGCAAATGGAGCAAGATAAAAACCCCTCATAGCCTGCTTTCCCATGTAGAATCGGATCTCAGGGGTGAAAGCCACGTTACCGGTTTCGAAATTATCCAGTTGTCTGTCAGTATCCGGATCATCAATTGCATTTGAAATTGCATTGCGCATTGGAAGGCCTCCTTTTGGCATAATACGAAGCCCCAATCCTGCAGTCACTTTCCGGCCTATCTTATACTCATAGGCAAGAGAAAAATTCCGTAATGGTAATGAAAGAAGATTCACTTTCAGAAGGCTGTTCCCGGAATCCATATTTAGTTTCCTGCTTTCCATCGAATCTTTAACTTGTGAAAAGCCAGAGATACTGAACATTAAGATTAAGAGCAAAAAAAATAAGTTTTTCATTTTTTTAATTTTTAGTGAGTGTTTGAGTTATTACTATTTAAAAATAACGACAAAATATTGATTTTAAACGATTTAAATTTGATTCCCGAAGATATCATATCGGCATTAGAAAGAAAATACCTCCAATTAGGTATTTTGATCAGGATTTTGTAAACCTGCAAGAAAAAGATCCGTAGTACACCATGAATTCGTAATTTTACCATATGAATATTTCAGAAAATTCCAGTGTTTGGATCTATCAGTCAGACCGCCTCTTTACAAATGCGGAAGAGCAGGCTATACAGAAGATATTGAACGATTTTACAAGTGAATGGCAGGCACACGAATATGCCCTGGCTGCTCTGGCTGAGATCTATCATCATCAGTTTATCGTTCTATCAGTTGATGAGCAAATAGCTGGTGCTTCGGGATGCAGCATCGATAAATCATTTCACCTGATGAAAGAAATAGAATCTAAATTTAACATCAACCTGTTCGACCGGTTCAGAATCGCCTACAGATCGGGTGAAGATATCATCAATTGCAGCCGTGAAGAGTTTGAAGATAGGATCAAAAAGGGCATTGTTGATGGGCAGACTCTGGTTTTCAATAATCTGATTAGTTGTAGAAAGGAACTTGAAACCTCATGGAACATTCCTTTATCAGAGAGCTGGCATGCTAACGTGTTTTCCATTTGAGAAAAGAATAAGAACCAAGGAACAAAGACAATAAATAGGTAATTGAAATTTTCAACCCAATATGCTAATGAATATTATCTCAAAAAGGCAATTTCTTCAAACTCCTCATATTCCTCAAAATCAATCCCTGCTTATAATAAACAAATCTTGTTGGCCGGGCAGGACTCCATCGCAAAGGATTGGGCAATATAGCAACCAGCAGTGCGGCCTGCGACTTGCTCATGCTGTCTGCTGATTTCCCCCAGTAATTCTGTACAGCAGCCTCTGCACCGTAAATACCATCACCCATTTCGATCACATTCAGATAAACTTCCAGTATACGCTCCTTGCCCCATAATAATTCAATAAGGATGGTAAAATAAGCTTCAAAGGCTTTACGGATATAAGATCTTCCGGGCCAGAGAAAAACATTTTTAGCGGTCTGCTGACTGATTGTGCTCCCTCCCCTGATTTTTTTACCCTTTTTATTTTTCTCAAATGCAGTCTCCATAGCCTTGAAATCAAAGCCTCTGTGATTCAGAAAATTAACATCCTCACCGGCAATAGCTGCTCTCTTCAAATTGGTTGAAACATCTTCTATTCGTATCCATGATTTATCAATTCTCAGGTCTTTACCATCGATTTTGCGCTCAACAGCGCGTTGTAGCATCAGGAAAGTTATGGGTGGGTTGATGAACCGGTAGATAAGTACCCATACTAATGAGATAGCAAGGAACCAAAAGATCGCTTTTTGAATTAGCCCGATAATTATCTTGAAAGTATTCAATTTTTAAAATTCAGGGGATTATATTTCTAAATTATCATAAAAAAAAATTGCCTTCTGAAAATTCAGAAGGCAATAAAAATATAATTTTTTTCCTGATTTCTTTCCGCAATTAAAACGGAAAAAGGAAATTACTCTGCAATAACTTCAAAAGGCACTTTAACTTTAACCTCTTTGTGCAGGTTAAGGTTTGCAGTATACTCACCTACAAATTTAGGCTCAGTATCGAAAGTGATGCGACGACGGTCAACGTCAAAGCCTTCTTTCTTTAAAGCATCTGCAATCTGGATCGTGTTAACAGATCCAAAGATCTTACCACTTTCACCAGCTTTTGCACCAATTGAAAGTTTAACACCTTCCAATCTGGCAGCAATTGCATCTGCATCCTTTTTAATTTTATCCTGCTTAAAAGCAGCTTGCTTCAAGTTTTCAGCTAATACTTTTTTTGCTGATTCTGTAGCCAGTGTAGCATAACCCTTTGGAATAAGGTAATTACGTCCAAAACCAGGTTTCACATTCACAACATCATCTTTCTCTCCGAGATTCTTGATGTCTTGTTTTAAAATTA
>CAYHGN010000125.1:0-11172 GCA_964356005.1 uncultured Sphingobacterium sp. | reverse complement strand
TACCTATTCAAACTCTAATCAGATAGGAATTAAAACAAAAGAGAGGACTTTTGCCCTCTCTCTAATTATATCAAACAGCCGGATTCAGGTCCTTTCGTTTTTTCATATAGATATAAAGTCCAAGAAATGCGACGATCAGATTAGCAGGGAAAATCAGCATGTTTGATAATGTCGCCTGACCAGCTGCCAGATCTGCTGCATCTCCGGCTAAGCCCTGAGATACAGCAACTATTTTATTGTTCTGAATCCATCCTCCGATGATTGGTTGAAACCAGGAAGATGAAAACATTCCGATACCACCCATGATTGAAAGTCCGAGAGCTCCGGTTTGAGGCATATTTTCTGCAATAAAGCCGATCATATTTGGCCAGAAATAACAGATACCAAGGGCGTAAAAAACGGCGGCCACATAGAGCATGGTACCGTCCATTGTACTCATCATGTAAATACCAATCACACCAAAAACAGCAGAACCTAACAATACCCCTACTGTATTTAATTGTTTGATCAGGGAGCCCGCAAAATACCTTCCAACAGCCATTATGCCGGTTACCAGAGCTAAAATAAGCATTGGACTTGCCCCGGCTTTTGCCAGAATAGGACCAACCCATTGCTGCGGACCAAATTCAGATATTGCCGTTAATGCCATACAGGCTGCCATGAAAATGTACAATGGGTTTAACATCGCTTTAAAATTATCCAAAGTTGAATTTTCGACGATTCTGGGTTTTGGGAAATTTTGTCCAAAGAATAAAACAGCATAAATGATGGTTGGAATCAAAATTACCCAAATTTGCGACTGCCAGCTCATGCTTGCATCAGTCATGAATTTAGAGATTAATGCCCCTAAAACTATTCCTCCCGGAAACCACATATGAAAACGATTCATTTTTTTGCTAAAATTTAAGCCAGAATAAGAATCAGCAATCATTGGATTACAAGCTGCTTCGGTACAGCCATTACCCAGACCAATTAAAAGAGTAGAAATCAATAAAGTGTCGTACCCGGTCGCGTAAATTGTTAAAATTATACCGATTGCATGCGCTAATAGTGCAATTTGCATAATCAATTTGGGGCCAATACTGGAGTAAAAAATACCTCCCAGAATCATGGAAATTGGGAATCCCAAAAACCACATTTGATTAATGTGACCTAACTGTACCGGGTCCAGATTCATTTCAGTACCAAGCTGGGTTAAGATTCCCGCCCGAATACTAAACGAAAATGCCGTGGTAATCAGTGCAAAACAACTCGCCAGAAAGAGGCGGTTTGCATTAATAGTTTGACTCATAACAAATTTAATTTTAAAGGTTTAATATTAGGGTTAATTATAAAACATTAAATTAAAGTAAATAAAATATTGTGAAATTAAAAACCTAATTAACTGAGTTCGATTTAAGGAAGGTTAAAGATAGGTTTGTAATTATTCAGATAAATGCTCTGGAGTCTCAATAATTTGATTTTGGAAATCAATACCTGTGTATTATAGGCTGGTTCAGCCCTTTCCTCCGGAGTATTTCCGGCAAGAAATCGTAATCTACTCCCCTCTGGTCGGTGATAAAACCAACCACAGGGATATCAGGAATCACGCGCCACAGGTGCGCACCCAATGTCATTATTTAAAGATTGGGAACCTCCAAAATATCCCACAAGCAATTTTATTCCAAAGAGCCTAACCGGAATCTTAAATAATGACATTGCGCGCCCGTGAGCAAAGTGGATATGAAACTGGAAGAGAAACTAAACTTCGGCCAAGAAATTACTGTACCAATGTCCGGATGCCTTAATAATTCGCTTTTGGGTTTCATAGTCTATGTGCACCAGACCGAAACGGGGGCGATATCCTTCTGCCCATTCAAAATTATCTGTGAAACTCCACACGAAATATCCTTCTACATTAACTCCTTCTTTTTTTGCTTTCAAAATTTCAGCAATATTAGACTGGAGGTAATTTATTCTTTTAGCGTCATGTACTTTCCCATCCTCAACAATATCAGGGAAAGCAGCGCCATTTTCTGTAACATATAATTTTTTGAATTTGTATTTTGAAAATTGATGAAGCATCTCATTCATTGCTTGTGGATAGATCTCCCATGCCATTTCAGTTACTTCGTCAACTCTGTTTTTTGCATTAACCAGAGATGAATTTATGTAAGGTGTAAAATAGGAATGCTTTACAACCTCCCTCGTATAATTTTGAATACCTATAAAGTCTGGTTCGGCTTGTAATGCAACTTCATCCCCGGGATGCATATACTTTTCAATCTTTCTTAAAAATGGAAGATCCTGCATCGGGTAGCCCAAACCGTTCAAGGGTTCTACGAATAGTCTGTTGACCAGTGCATCAACCCGTTTGGCGGCACTGATATCCTTTTTGCTCGTTGTATGCGGATGTATAGCGGAACAGGAAAATGTTGTTCCTACTTCAAGATCAGTTCTTAAACTCTGAGCAATCCTGATACCCCTTGCCTGCGATAAAGCAGAATGGTGTATAGCCGGAATAAAATTATCTGCACCCCTTTTTCCGGGTGCGTGAATACCTAAAAAGTATCCTGCACCAGTATAAACCATAGGCTCATTTAAGATCATCCAGTGTTTAACCCTATCTCCGAAGTGATTGACACAAAATGCGACATATTCAGAAAAATAGTCGACGATATCCCTGTTTACCCAACCCATTTTCTGTTGCAGGGCTAATGGAAGATCCCAGTGATATAAAGTTACCCAGGGTGTTATACCTAATTCCAAACAAAGGTTTATTACACGATCATAAAAGTCTACACCTTTGGGATTTACCTCACCTGTACCGTTCGGAAATATTCTGGACCATGAAAATGAAAATCGAAAATTATTGATATGCAATGATTTCATCAAGGCAATATCACGGGTATATTGATTGTAAAAATCGCTGCTAACATCTGCAGCATGGCCTTGATAGATTTTACCTTTTCTTCTTGAGAATTCATCCCATATTGATAAGCCCTTCCCATCGGCCTCTACTGCTCCCTCAGTTTGAAATGCAGAAGCTGCAACACCCCAAACAAAATCATTGTCAAAATCCGCTCTTTTAACCATCAGAACCTTCCTGAAGCAATCTTATTGAGTTTTTTAAGAAAATTAGTATTCTCAGATAGTTGAAAGTCTGATTGTCTGGTCATCAATGTCATTTTGTCAATTCTTGCCTTTGTTTCAGTCGCAATAATATCACCCAATATTTTTTCAGTTGTATCAGGATAATTTACAGGTATTATTTCCCCTTTTGAAACCCAGTCCCTTATTTTTTGCAAGTGCTTTTTTTTGAGACTCTTAATTACCGGTACGCCCATTTCTTCGAGAGCAGCAGCATTACATTGCTGCTCGTATTGCCCCTTCATCGGTATTACCATCAGTTTCTTTTTAAGGAACATCGCCTCTGCAGGAGTTTCAAATCCCGCACCACAAAAAATACCTGTTGCCTTCGACATACTGTCGATAAACTCATCATTATTTATTGGTCTAATCCAAACATTTCCATTTCGAGTAGACTGCTTATTATGTTTGGAAAATACCTGCCAATCTACATCCTCAATCAAAGATAGGATTTTTATAATTCTTGTATCATCATAAGCAGGTAGGTAAACTGTAAAGTGCCCTAAATTCAATGGCTCCTTTATCCTTACCTCCGTTCGAATAACCGGAGTAAATATATTATTATCATATGGTTTAAAGTGAAAACCATATTGACTGGTGGAAGGTGCATAAGAGCGCAGAATCGCTTTTCCTATTGGATCAAAGTTTCTTGATTTAGGGGAATTTTTGTTTAAAACAGCAGCCTGATGGCTGACTGAAATACATGGTTTGCCAGTAAAATAACAGGCCCAGGAGGATACAGGTTCGAAATCACTTATTACCAGATCATATTCATCAACAGGAAGTGAATTAATGTCTCTCATTAGCCGCTTCAAGCGGGATTTTCTATAGGTTTCGGCAATATCTACATTACCTTTTTTTCCAAAAATAAAACTTAAGCCATGAAAACGGTATTGGACTTCAAATGGTAAATCTACATCTGCCTGGATACCACTGATCAAAATATCAAGGTCATGATCCTTTTTGAGTAATGGTACAATCTCTCTTGCACGTGTTACATGTCCGTTTCCAGTGCCTTGAATTGCGTATAAAATTTTCATGAACTCTTTAAGTTGAACTCAGCTAACATTTGATTAAACAATTGTCTGATGTTCATATCATCGGATTCCTCATCCGGTAAATTCAGCATGGCCACTCTTTCTAAATCACCGAAACGATAAAGGGTCCAGTTACTGTTATGATACTCAAGTGCAGTGAGATTTTCTATCCAGTCGCCGGAATTCAAATACATGATACTCCCCTTTTCCTGTTCGATCATACGCATTTCGGGGTGATGAATATGGCCACATACCACATATTGGTAATTATTACTGATCCCAATATCTGCTGCTGTTTGTTCAAAGCTGTTGATGAACTTAACTGCCCCCTTTAAACTATTTTTTATTTTTTTTGAAAAAGAAAGCTTTCGCTTATTAAATACTCGCTCTGAAATCCAGTTTGCAAAACTATTGATCATAATTAATGAATCATAGCCTATGGCCCCAAGCATTGCAAGCCACTTTGAATGCTGCATGGTTACATCAAAAACATCGCCATGAAAAATCCAGGCCTTCTCATTATTATCCAAATTAAGGACAAGTTTATTAACGATTTTAAATGATCCCATTTTAAAGCCTTCAAACTTCCTAAGCATTTCATCATGATTACCCGTCACGTAATAAACTTTTACCCCCTTACTTAACCAGTTCATCAGATGCTTAATCACTTTCATGTGTGATTTAGGCCAATAACTTTTACTGAACTGCCAAATGTCAATAATATCCCCATTCAAAACAACAACTTTTGGCTTGACTGATTTCAGGTAATGCAAAAGCTCCTTAGCCCTGCAACCATAAGTACCCAGATGTACATCCGAAATCACGATTATGTCTATCTGTCTTTTCCCTTTTTTCATGCTAATGTCTAAAAATAGAACCGATTTTAGAAAAGCGAATAAAAAAGAGGTTGAAGATAAGTTCAGATAAAAAAGAGTGGATTTGATTCAATTCTTTCAAATTTTCTACACAAATGTGTAAAACACTTATTATCTGAATATTAAGCCATCAACAGCAAATTGTTATTATATTCAATTAGCAGGATTAATTGTTTAGTAAAAAAGACAAACAGAAACTAAATTGTTTAAAAAGCAGAATAATATGTAGAATTTAACACGATAAATTTCTTGATTGAAATAAACCTTCTAATCTATATTATTCATATTATCAATTAATTCTATAATACTATAGATATCATCTATAATATAATCCGGATTGGCTTCGGATAGTTGCTGCCTTGTTTGTGCCCCGGTTGTTATTCCAATATTCAAGCCACATTTTGCATTTTTACCCTCAAAGATTTATGTTCATTTTAATTTAATAAATGAACATAATCAAGAAATTAGTATAAAATATGAACGAGTTCCTGCTATGTGTCCATAATTTCCAATTATATGAACATGATGAAAGAATTACAATCTTGAGGATGACAAGGCAGATTTCTTGTATTATTTTACCAATATTGCTTTGGGTTTAAATAAAATAGCCACTGTAACCCGTTTAAAATGATTTACAACATGAATATGTAATTAAACAACATGCTATTCTCTGATTCTGTCAAATCTTGTTTTCATTTTTTACAAGCAATTCCTGAAATCATAAAGTGGAATAAAACCCAGCATTAAGATTTACTTTTGAAATAATTTTAAATGAATCATTCAGATAAAACAAGAACAATATTCTAAAAAATAATATATTTATTATTATACTACTAGAAGATTAAGACATGAAAAAAATTAAAACTACCCTTCTGCTGTTATTCATATTTACAATCAGGCTAAATGCTCAGTTTATTCAAAATTTATCCGATATACAGGGAAAGCCCTTAGTTGAAAAGGCATATTCTGATGTATCAGGCACTGTATTTTTGTTTGAGGATTGGTTAAAAGGAACCGTAGAACAAGGAAACAAGACTTCTTACAAGGATGTAGATTTGAAATATAATACCTATAGTGATGAGCTATTTTTTAAAAATCCTAAAGATGGTTCTATGCTATCTTTTGTTATACCAGCAACAGCATTTTCGTTAACTACAAACGGGAAAATTGAGATTTACAGAAATGGTTTTCCTGAAATTGATAATTTTAATACCAGGTCCTATTATCAGGTTTTATTTGATGGAGGAATTAAACTACTATTCAAGAGCTACAAAACTTTAATACAAGTAAAGCCCTACAACTCTACTACAACAGAAAAAAGATTTGTTGATAATTTCGCCTATTATGTGTTGAAAGATAATGTCATGACAAAATTTAAGCCTTCAAAGAAAGATTTTTTAGAAATATTTAAATCCAAATCTAATGAGATAGACGCTTTTATTAATAAAGAAAAGATAAATTTCAAGCAAAACGAGGATTTAACAAAGGTCTTTGTGTATTACAGTACACTATGATTTATAAAAAATTAACCTCCTCTGATGAGCTTTCATATTGCTAATCTGTTTAAAATTAAACGTTGAGTCTTGGCGTAGAAACTCTGTTCGAAAATTGCCGGTTTAATTTCCTTTTTGCCTCCATAAAACCCCATAATAAGGCTTTTGAGTTTGTTAGCACACCAAATGGGAACGAACCCGACCCGAACCATATTGGGGATGACAGGACGACATTCTAACCACCTGTGAACTACTAAATTCCCTTCAAACAAAAAACCCCCATAACATTACGTTTGGGGGCTTATTTGCGGACCGGACAACAGCAATGAGAAAAGCTAAGTAAAGATCAGACAAAAAAAGTGCTAATGAGCTCTCTAAGCAGGGTTTTACTACCAGACAATTAGGTTAAGTAAAGTGCTGTTAAAAAAAACCAATCGCAATACCGATCGCAATTCATTTGACATTTAATAGAAACTCAACCTCGCCCATCCTTATCCAAATATTGCCCACCCAATTGTTTTTTGAGATCCAAGAGCAAGTGTTAATAGTGCTAGTTTCAATACTTAAATCGTAAGTTAGACATGGGCTTAAAATAGTGTGATAGTTTGAGGTCATGTAAAACGATATGTCAGCAGATCGAAGGTCACTCACCGAATATGCTTAAATAGTGAAAGCACATAGTTGGAGTGCAATTGCCTATCTTCATAATGACCAATAAAACGTGTGGATTTTGAATCTTTACTCAATATTTGTACTGGTCTGGATATCATAGCAAGCAGGCAGATTATACATTAAACCCTGAACTAATTATGACCAGTTGGATAACGAGAGAACATTCAAAATTAGATCGTATCGCCTACCCATGGTTGATCAAATGCTTCGTCGATGCTGATGCGGAAATTATATACGTGCCATACGACCAGGCGTTATTTCTTGCCCAACTGATCGGCGCAATTCCTTTTATTTTCCCAGAAGAAGACAGCCAATGTAAGGATCAATGTACATTTGATAATATTCTCAAAAAGCATCAGTTAAAGGATACGGCGCTGCATTCTATCGCTGCCTTAGCAAGGGGAACAGATGCCGATAACCACGATTTTACTCTTCAGGTGGCGGGGCTTGATGTTATTGGAAGAAGGTCATAATGAGCATCATGGTAACATATTCGCTGAAAGATCTGACGATCTATTTCCTAAAGCTCGGAACATGGGGTTTTGGTGGTCCGGTAGCATTGGTTGGCTATATGCACCGCGACCTTGTTGAAGATAAGAAATGGCTGACCGAAGAAGAATATAAAGAAGGGTTGGCATTGGCCCAGCTTGCTCCCGGCCCGCTTGCCGCTCAGTTGGGTATTTACATCGGGTTTGTGCATTACAAATTAATAGGTGCCACTTTGATCGGGTTAGCCTTTGTGTTACCATCATTTATCATGGTATTGCTGCTGGGAATGGCTTATAAGTTATATAGTGGACTTCCGTGGATGCAGGCGGTATTTTATGGAGTGGGTGCTTCTGTTATCGGTATCATCGCGATGAGCGCTTATAAACTCACTATTAAATCCATTGGTAAAATAAACTGGCCATCTATTAAATCAAACTGGCTGCTCTGGATTTTTTATTTGATCGGTGTCGCCATTACCGTTATTACCCAGCGGGAGGAGGTACTCCTATTTCTTTTGGCAGGATTGATCTATATGTTTATAAAAGCGCCTCCGCAATGGTTCAAAAAGCCGATATTACCTTCCGTGTTATTAGCCGGTATTGGTTTCTGGGAGTACAACAGCGATGTCTTAATTAAAATTGCATTATTTTTCACAAAGGCAGGAGCATTTGTTTTCGGTAGCGGGTTGGCTATAGTTCCTTTCCTTCATGCAGGAGTTGTCCAGGAATACGGTTGGTTAACTGAAGCGGAATTTGTGGATTCAGTGGCTGTCGCTATGATCACCCCCGGCCCTATAGTCATCACCGTTGGCTTTATTGGCTATCTTGTAGCTGGTTTTCCAGGTGCATCAGTGGCTGCTTTAGCAACATTTTTTCCTTGTTTCTTATTTACGGTGCTTTTAGCACCCTCTTTTAAAAGAATAGCTAAGAACCATAGTATCAAAGCCTTTGTTGATGGAATAACAGCAGCTGTTATTGGTGCGTTGGTTGGATCTGTTATTATTATTGCAACGCGATCTATTTTTGATATAGCCACTGCCATAATCGCTATCGCATCCGTTTTGGCATTAATCTATATAAAGAAGTTGAAGGAACCCTATATCATCCTTGTTGCTGCCATCATTGGAGTGGTCATTAAAAGTTTATAATCCGATTATGAAATGGATTAGCCGCGAAAGACTAAAGATTGACGGAATTGCATGTATACGGATAGATTTGATCTCGTGCCTGAAGCTGCTGGTCTGTGGGCGATTTCCGCTTGCTTATCTTACAACTGTTCAACCGATCACGAACAACCCGAGATTGGTCTTAAAATTTATGATGCTTTATACAACTGGGCCAAATTTGCCTTTGATGAAAAGCACAATTGAACTCCTTCTTAAGAAAGTAATCCCGATCTTTATTTATCAAAATAAACTATTATGAAAGATAGTCCAATATCAGCACTTACCAGAAGAACATGGCTCAAAGCAAGTGCCCTGATTGTTGGTGCCAGCGTCATTGATGTGAAAACAGCTGAGGCTTCATTTCTTGAAAAAGCAAAGAAGACTCCTCCCTTAACTCCAGCAGAAATAACATCAATTGAAGCTGCAAGATGATATTCCTTCATTATCTGGGAAAGGGATCCGCAATTCAATTAGCAAATGCATTTAGAGTAGCTTTGGATAAACTTGGAAAGAATAATATACATCAGACGACAGGACATTAGGATCAGATCTCGTGATAGTTCTCTAAATAATAGCTTTGATACTGAACTATCGATCATAATGAGTTATTAATAATAACTATACTCCATTAACCTTAGTTTTTCACATAGCTTTGCGAGATGGAAATATTGATAATTGCTTTACTTATATTATTAAATGGTGTTTTCTCGATGAGCGAGATTGCATTAGTATCATCCCGAAGGTTTACACTGGAAAGTGCAGCAAGGAAAGGAAACAAAAATGCTCGCAAGGCTCTTGATCTGGCTGCAAACCCGAATACATTTCTATCAACCGTTCAAATTGGTATTACTCTTATTGGTATTTTGACAGGTATTTTCAGCGGTGAGAAGCTAACTACCGATTTAGTTACATATCTAAATAAAATATCCTATTTCACACCGTACTCTGAAACCCTGGCTGTAGTTATTATAGTGATTATTCTAACCTATTTTTCGATCGTGTTCGGAGAGTTGTTACCTAAACGTATTGGTCTCGCATTTCCTGAAGCAATTGCAACTCTAGTTGCTAGACCAATGAATATCCTTTCATCAATTACCAAACCCTTTATCTGGTTATTGGCTAAAACTAACGACTTTTTTTTAAGTCTTTTTGGAATTAAAGAGAAGAGAGATGGTATAATAACTGAAGAGGAAATTAAGTCAATCATTGCCGAAAGCACAAGCGGTGGTGAAATTCAGGAAATCGAAGAAGATATTGTTAAACGGGTTTTTGCACTCGGAGACCGAAAAACCGGGGAACTGATGACTCATCGTTCTGATCTGATATATATAGACATTGACGATGACTTGGAAGAAATACGAAGAAAAGTTGAACAGGAACCTCATTCTGTTTATCCGGTAATAGATAAATCACCCGACAATCTTTTAGGCACTGTATCAGTGAACCAAATTTTTACCAAAAGCTTTTCTAATGACGCCTTGCATTTGAAAGATTTATTACTCCCTCCACAATATGTACACGAAAATCTATCGGCTTATAAAGCACTCGAAAAGTTTAAAGAACACAAACTACATATGGTTATGGTAGTAGATGAATACGGATCAATTGAAGGTGCACTTTCAATTACGGATGTATTTGATGAACTAATTGGAAATCTCTCTTTGAACCTTATAAGTGCTGATTTTACTATTGTTCAACGAGATGAAACTTCGTGGCTGGCTGATGGGCAGTATCAGTATTATGAATTCGTAAATTATTTTCAACTTAGTGATGCTGAAGAGCCAGATGGCTTTACTACACTAGGCGGACTAATTCTCAAACATCTGAATCATTATCCAGTTACGGGGAAAAGAATAATATGGAGAAATTTTGAGTTAGAAGTAATTGATATGGATGGTACAAGGATCGACAAAGTTTTGATTACAAAGCTTAATTAATATTACACCCTGTTAAGTTTATCACCAAATGCTCTGTGCATTTCTGAGTGCTTAAAGCTCATCGACTATCGTCGCCACTACTCTTTTGGGCAATCCTGTAAACACACTTGCCAAAGCCATGTAAAAAAGCGATCGCAAAACCGATCGCATTCAATCAAGAACCCCCCATAACTTTACGTTTGGGGGCTTATTTGCACCACAAACAGTAACGAACCCGTCCCCAACCATGTTGGGGATGACAGGGCGGCATTCTAACCAGCCGGACAAACAAAAATCCCTTCAAACAAAAAACCCTCAATACGTTACATATGAGGGCTTTATTGCGGACCGGACGGGACTCGAACCCGCGACCTCCGCCGTGACAGGGCGGCATTC
>CAYHGN010000124.1:0-11307 GCA_964356005.1 uncultured Sphingobacterium sp. | reverse complement strand
TCAATTGTTTTCTTATCCTGCGGATAATCATTGATAGTTTGTGCTTCGGTATTGAGGATAATGATCTGAGAAAAACAGAAGACAATAAATATTTTTAAATAGGCCATATTGATTATTTTATTTGCAATGAATACATACTGATCTTTCTTCTATGCTTACAATCCTATTTACTTTATTACCAATGGATGAGCATAATCATCCCACAATCTGTTGATAAAAGCAGCTTCAGGTGCTCCATCATAAACAATAAAGCGATACCGGGCTATATATTCCTTTCCTGGCCTTATTTCAAAATCTCCTGCCTGTGATGGTGCATAACAAAAGAAAGGTTCTGTAGGATGGATCCGCATGGGTTGCGGAGAACGGAAATTATCCGGATGAGATAATATACTTATACCGCTAAGCTTTCCACTAATATTACCGCTGATATGAACCCATTTTGATGTAGTAGCATGTCCATTGCTTCTGTCCTTATCTTCTGAAGTCAAAAAATAGGCATTATCCTTTCCATTCCACTCTCCATTTCCTCTAAAGCCAATTCCTCCATATAAATACTCCGGAAGTTTTAAGACTGAAGAAGTAGATAATTGCTGCCTGAGTTCCAGGTCAAAAACATAATAAGGCCTTTCATCACCCTCTGAATTGTAAACTTTAATCTGCCAGTCCTCAGTCAATACTTTTTTATTAGGATTTACGGATAGATCATAATATGCATTTCCAGATTCTAAAGACGCAAATACTGATCCTGATTCCGTATTTTTAATTCCCTCGAACAGAACAGTACCTGTTTTATCGGCCATATTCCAAAAATCGGGCTTCCGACCCTCAAATTCAGTTTTTGTCCATGCAGCCCAAATTCCATGATGATGTTTGTGATTTAATGGATAGTCATCAGCAACTGAAAGTCCGGAAGGGGAGAGAACGGGGAAAATATATCCTCCGCGACGGAATACAGGTTCAACCTCTGCCGGCAGATCTTTTTTACCCGTTTGCAGGCCGATTACCTGCTTGCCATTGACCGTAAATTTTGCTTCTTCCTCTGTTAATAAAATTTCTGCTTTGCTTATTGAACCGGATTTTCTGATCGTCTTAAAGGTTTTAATTTCCCCCGGACTAAGACTCATAATCGCACAGGCATATCCGTCTGTTAGAAATTGTACAGGATACTTCCTTTTGTCCTTATCGATAAGATATAGGTTCTCCTCGCCGCCTGCAGGCTTTAATTTGAACCTGACAATACTATTTTTTCTTACAATATGATCATTCACAATCCGAACCTTCTCAGACCTTTGGGCAAATGTCTCTATGATCATCCCCATCATCAAATAAAAAATAAATAATATCCTCATTTATAATTGTTTATCTCTAGATATCTGTTTGTTTCATTCTCCATTCTCAACTCTCCACTCTCAATTACTTTTTATCTTCCTCTACATAATTCAAATCCTTATGAAACGTCTCATCTAAATACCTAAGTGCAATCATAGCAATTACAAATGACAAAAATCCAACTGCGGCTGCTGCATAAATAATACCCCAGCTCATTTTAAATTGAATAAATAGAGCCGTCAATGGTATCACAGACCCCCGAACAAAATTAGGAACCGAAGTAGCGACTGTTGCCCGTAGATTAGTTCCAAACATTTCGGCGGCAACGGTCACAAAAAGTGTCCAGTAGCCGTTAGCAAAGCCTAAAAGTGCACAAATGGCATAGAAAACCACAATATCCTTAGTAGGGAATAATAGATAAACCGCTGCCATACCAGAGGAAATCAGCATAAATGTCAAAATGATTTTCTTTCTGCTTTGGAAATACTGGCTTAAAAATCCACTTGCCAGATCGCCGAGCACCTGTCCTGTAAAGGCAAACATCACGGCCTTGCCTGCATTGACCGGTTCTGTGATGCCAAGTGCTTTACCGAATTCCGGTGAGAATGTAATCAGAATGCCAACAACAAACCAGATGGGTAAACCGATCAGGATACATTTAAGATACTTAAAAAACCTTTGCTTATTATTGAATAGCATCAAAACATTTCCCCGTTCTATATTCTTATCTTTGATCTTTACAAAAATCCCAGATTCAAACACCTTCATCCGCAGCACGAGCAACAATAAGCCAAGTCCGCCACCAATGAAGTAAGAAGTCCGCCAATCAAAAAGATCGGCCATGAAATAAGCCAGAACAGCTCCTAAGACCCCCATTGTTGCAACAAGGGTAGTCCCGTAACCCCGGATTTTGCGTGGAAGCACTTCAGCTACAAGTGTAATGCCTGCACCCAGTTCACCAGCCAAACCCACACCTGCAATAAATCTTAAAACCGCATATTGCTCAAAGGAAGTGACAAAGCCATTAGCAATATTAGCCAGAGAGTAGATTAAGATTGAGCCGAAAAGGACTGATAATCGTCCTCTTTTATCCCCCAGGATGCCCCAGAAAATTCCTCCGATTAATAGTCCGGCCATTTGTAAATTCAATAAAATGATGCCATCGTCCAATAAGGCCTCCTGGGAAGTTCCCAGAGATAATAAACTTGGTACACGTACCACACTGAATAAAAACAGATCATACATATCCACCAGGTAGCCCAATGCTGCAACCAGTACTGGAATTTGTACCAATTGTTTGATGATATACTTAAAATTAACAGGCTCAGAAGAGTCCTGAACAGTAGCTTGAATATCTATAGGATTTTGCTTCATTTCAAATGGTTTATTGATCTTTTATTTATAAACGGGAAAGGGTTAAGCCGCCATCGACCATAATGACCTGCCCGGTTGAGTATGGGAAATAACCTGTTGCCAATGCCAGCACCGCTTTAGCCACATCAGAAGCTTCTCCCCAGCGCTTTTGAACACATAAGCCTTCAGCAATCAATTTATCATACTTCTCGGTAACACCTGCTGTCATGTCGGTATGGATTATACCCGGCCTAACCTCATACACCGGTATATTAAATTCGCCAAGTCTTGTGGCAAAAAGCTGTGTTGCCATGCTTAAACCAGCTTTTGCAATGCAATATTCTCCGCGGTTAACCGAAGCTACTGTTGCTGAAATCGATGAAACATTGATTATACAAGCTGTAAAGTTTTTATCCTCATGTTGCAGAGCAATCATCCAGTTTGCTGCAGCCTGGGTCAGAAAATAGGGCCCCTGGAGATTGGTGGACAGCAGATACTCAAAGCTTTCTTCGGATGCCTCCAGAATATCCTTACGTTCTTTTGGTGCTACCCCGGCATTATTAACCAAAACATTCAGAACCCCATAATGCGCTTTGATTTTTTCAATCATCGCAATCCGGTTATCTTTTGAAGCGATATCACCACGGCAATAGATTACTCGTCCACCATGCGTTTCAAGTTCCTGAATTACCTCCTGTACTGCTTCCTCAGCACGGACACCATTAATGGCAAGGTCAAAACCAGCCTTCGCCAGTTCCAGTGCAATCCCAAAACCAATACCACGCGTCCCCCCGGTTATAAATGCTATTTTCTTTGTCTGCATCCCTTATGGCTAATAAATTCTATTAATCTACTCTTTTAGCTTTAAGCTTTCGGCTTTTAGCTTTCAGCTTACAGCTTACAGCTCAGGTACATCCACCCAACACCTCTTCTCCCAACTTTCAATGCCTTTTTCTGCTAATTGTACCCCTTTTGCACCTTCCCTTAAATCCCATGGGAATAGTTCGTCTTTTACAACATGTCTTAGGAATAGCTCCCATTGCACTTTGAATGCATTTTCGAAAACTTCCTGCTCAGGCACTTTAGACCAGCCCTCAAAAAATTTAATAGGCTGTTCGATATCCGGATTCCATACCGGCTTTGGTGTGTTTCCATAATGCTGCGTATAGCATTCCCGTAAACCTGCGACTGCCGAGCCTTTTGTTCCGTCAACCTGCAGGGTTAGCAAATCATCGCGGCGTACACGAACCGTCCAGGATGAATTAAAATGAGCAATAACGCCTCCTTCTAATTCAAAAGTGGCATAAGCAGCATCATCTGCAGTACATTTATAAGCTTTTCCTTGTTCATCAATACGTTCCGGGATATGGGTTGCACCCAGACAGGATACTGCTTTTACTTTTCCAAATACATGATCCAGCACGTAGCGCCAGTGACATAACATATCTACAATGATACCACCATCGTCTTCCTTTCGATAATTCCAGGAAGGCCTTTGAGCAGGGATGGAGTGACCCTCGAAAACCCAGTAACCAAATTCGCCCCTAACAGATAGGATTTCCCCAAAAAAGCCATTTTGAATCAGCCTTTTGAGCTTCATGATACCGGGAAGCCATAACTTATCCTGCACAACCCCGTTTTTTAATCCCGCAGCTTTGCAGAGCTCATATAACTCAAGTGCAGTTTTGGTATCAATTGCTATCGGCTTTTCGCAATAGACATGCTTGCCAGCCTGGACGGCTTTTCGAACGCCTTCTGCTCTTCTGCCTGTTGTTTGGGAATCAAAATAGATGATATTATGTGGATCGGCCAATGCTTCATCCACATTTGTGGTCATTTTTTTAACCCCCGAAAGCTGACTTAACTTTTCTAATTTATGAATATCACGGCCGACCAGGATCGGATCAGGCATGATGATTTCGTCAGAACTAACCTTTATGCCACCTTGCTTAATTATTTCTGCTATCGACCTTAATAAATGCTGATTGGTGCCCATGCGTCCGGTGACGCCGTTCATGATGATGCCTATGTTATGTAATTTCATTATTATGTATTCTTAAGAATTTTTTAAATATGCTTCTGTAATTTTTTTTAGGAATACAGATTGATCCTCTTTCCAATATAAGTTAGAGAAGATCTCTACCTCTATGAATCCATTAAAACCGCTATCCTCAATCCAGCCCCGTATTTCTTTAATATTGATGCACCCTTCACCCATCAAACCCCGATCGTTAAGCATATCCAATGTAGGGGTTTTCCAATCACAAATATGAAAGGCTGAAATATTGCCATTTTGGCCACAGCGTTTAATTTCCTGTTCCAGATCAGGATCCCACCATAAATGATACACATCCAGCGCAATTCCAAGCCATGAAGAGTTTAATTCTTCAGCCATATCATTTGCCTGACCTAGCGTATTGATCGCTGATCGGCTATCTGCATACATCGGATGGAGAGGTTCAATGGCAAGTTTTACTCCTGCAGCTTCAGCATAGGGTAAAACAGCAGCAATTCCGTCCCTGATTTGTTTGCGAGATTCAGTTAAGGGCTGCCCGGGCATTGAACCGCAGACTAAAACGATCAACGGAGCTCCCAATGCTTCGGCTTCATCGATGGCTTTACGATTATCATCGATCGCTTCCTGCCGCCCTGATGCTGAACTATTCGGAAAGAAGCCTCCCCTGCAAAGTGAGATGATATCCAGATTATAATCCCGAAGCATTTGCCCCGTTTGTTTGATATCCCTTCCATTCAGCGCATCCCGCCAGACTGTAATTCCTCCAATTCCTGCCTCAGAAAAGTTCTTTGCAGCCTGTTCAATAGTCCAGGGTTTAGTGGTAATGGTATGAACACATAATCTCGAAAAATCCCATAATTGTTCCAGCTTCATTTTAAACCTCCAAAAAATGATAAATAGGATTCATGGTTTATCTCCCTCTGAAGATATAATGCAGCTTCCCGGGCATGATAATCTCCCCACATACTCGATTCACCATTCGGGATTTTACTACCTTGCGGGACATGGTCCCATCCATTTGGACGGTGGTAAATAGAATGTAAGATCAAACCCTGATGATTAGTATCTGTGCTCAGATATGGTTCATCAAATAAAGTATTCAATACGGTTAAACCGGCTTGCCTATAACGCTCGCCTGCTTCCTTATCACCTTTCCTGATCAGATATTTACCCAGGCGAAGTAATCCCTGTGCTCCAATCGCCGCTGCGGAACTATCCACAGGTTCAAAATCATTATATGGTTCAGCAGGGCGGTTCAGATAATCACCCAGTTTATGAAGATCGGGCGCACCGGTATCCCAATAGGGGATGCCATCAGATGGAGTATGTTCGATATAAAAATCACATGTAGCTTTTGCTGCTTTCAGCATAAAGCCTTCCGGTTCTTTGCGGCCACCAAACAGTTCAAGCTCTTTATCCGATAGCTTTTCGAAGCACTCAAGTTCTTCGGCAAAACCGCACATAGCCCAGGCTAATCCGCGTGTCCAGGTGCTGAATCCGGTATAACCCTGCTGCGAGTTTGGGCAGCGAAAGTTCCCGTCTTTGGTATTAAAAACACTCTCATGAGCCGCTCTGCCCCATAAATCATACATATCACGGCCTTCACCATAAAAAACTGAATAATCTGCCGTGGCTTTCAGATGTAATATAGCCCGCTCGAGTAAATTGATCTTTACATCACCCTCAGCTTGAAATACATGACCCAGAAGATGACTCACCAATAAGGCACGGCAGGAGCGGATCGTATCTACGAATAAGGAATGCGGTCCGTTAAAGGAATGAATAAAACCGCCATTTTTGATGTTTGTCCAGCGGCTTGCCTGCACAGCACCAGAAATTTTAAGCGCTAATTGATAAAATTCCTTTTCCCATTCATTATATTCTGTTTTTCCCTCGTTCATTAAGCGCAGGAGATTGCCATAGGTACTCACATTATTAAAACCATGATCATGAACTCCAATATGGCTGATATGCGGAGCCATCACTGCCAGAGTGTTCTTACGGCCGATCTCCAGAAATTCTCTATCGCCGCTAGCATCAAATTGTAAAATTGCAGAACCAAACTGAAAGCCCTGAGTCCATTCAGTCCAGCCACGGGTACTGTATTTACCCTTAACAGTGAAAACAGGAGATCCTTTCGAAACATCATAGTTCTTGTCCAGATCCAGAATCTTTTGCCCCGACAGGTTCCAGAATTGTTTTAGCCTGGGTTGAAGGTCAGAAGGCTTCAGGGTTTTATTTATACTTATCATAAGGTATCTTTAGCGCTTGTTAAGCGATAATGCTAAATAGGGTTAATGATTTAATTTGTTAGCTATTCAAACGTTTGAATAAATGTATATTTTTAATTTTCAATTTTCAAATCATTTTAATGCATTTTAAATAGAATGGCAAAAAGAACCACGCTCCGGGATATTGCTGAAGAATTAAACCTGACTATTTCGGGTGTTTCAAAAGCTCTGAGCGGGCATCCCGCTATCAGTGCTTCAACTAAACAGCGGGTTAATGAAGCAGTTGCCAGGTTAAATTACAGGCCGAATAAAATTGCTTCTTCATTGCAGTCGGGTCAGACGAAAATTATTGGCGTTATTATTCCGAGTGCAGATAAGAGCTTTTTTGGTTCAATTGTATTCGGCATGGAAAATATCATTAACCAAAATGGCTATAGTGTTTTATTATATCAGTCGCATGAACTGCCCGAAAATGAGATAAAAGGTATTGATACGTTTATCCAGTCGAGCGTGGATGGGATCATTGCTACGATGGGGAAGCAGACAATTAACTATCAGCACTACCTTGAAGTAAAGAAACGCAATATTCCGCTCGTTTTATTTGATACTGTCAACGAAAATATTCCTGTACCTACGGTAACGATAGATAATTACAAAGGCGGATTTATCGCAACGGAGCACCTTATTCAAAATGGATATAAACGGATTGCCTATATCTCAGGCTTAAAGCATATTCCCATTTTTAATGAGCGCTTGCGCGGATATCTGGACGCTTTGAGAAAATATAATATCCCTGTTGAAGTAGAACTGATCATTTATGGTAAAAACACCATAAAATCCGGGACAGAATGTATGGAAAAGCTATTGCAGCTTCAAATAGTTCCGGATGCCGTCGTTGCTGTGGAAGATTTCACCGCTTTGGGAGCAATAAAAGCCTTAAAGGCACAAAAATACCGGATTCCTGAGGATGTAGGGGTTGTCGGCTTTTCGAACGAAGGTTTTAGTGAGCATATTTCTCCAAGTTTAACGACGATAAATCAGAAAACAGTCGAGATGGGAGAGGTGGCTGCTGAACTGCTTTTTAAAATGAGTAATAAAGCTAATCCCTATGATGGAGAACCTGATAAAATTGTTATTGAACCTTTGTTGATTGTTAGGGAATCGTCGGTTAGGGTGAAATAAAAATACTTTTTGTTAATACAATGATGATCTGAAACTCAATTTTAAAATGGAAAAGGGAATGATCATGGTGCAGCATCTACATTGCTGCGTGAATCCTGAGTGATCGGTTGGATTATTATTTTAATGCTATTATTTTATTGTTTACAATTTGTGAACTATTGTTTATCTTTGCAGAGCATGAATTATTTTAGAATAATTAAGCGTTCAATACTGATAGCCTATTATGTTAGGCATCCTGAAGCCAAAAAAGCCATTGAACTATGGTATTCAGAAATAAAGCAGCATGAGTTTAAGAGTCTTAATGAACTCAAGGAAGTTTATAAATCGGCGAGTATTATCGCTAATAATAGAATTACATTTAATATAAATGGCAATTATTTCAGATTAGTTGTTAAGATAAACTTTCATACCAAACAGATCTTTATTATTTGGTTTGGTACACACAGAGAGTATGATAAAATTGACGCTGCAACAATAAGCTACAGGAAATAATACCAGGATTATGAAACAATGGAATATTTTAAAGACAGAAGAAGATTATAGCTGCGCTATTGAGAGACTTGATGAGATTTTTGATGTCGCACCCGATGACCCATTTTTCGAAGAGGGAGAACTTTTGGGTTTACTAATTAATGAATACGAAGATGTACATTTTCCTATATCAAGTCCTGATCCATTAGAGGCCGTCAAACTAAAGATGGATGAATTAGGACTTAAGAGCAAAGATTTACAGCCATATATTGGTTCTAAAAGTTATGTATCAGCAATATTAAGTGGAAAAAGAGAAATTACTCTCCGGATTGCGAGTGTATTGCACCAAAAATTGGGAATACCTGCAGAGGTGTTTTTAAGGAGTACTATTAATTAATCACTGAGTTAAGAAAAGGGTGAATGTACTGACAGTTTACCTACCGTTTCCCTTTTGGGAAGCTAATGTTAATTCTGCTAAATGTTATTTCGTTAAAGTTAAAGGCTTGATTAGCGTGTGATTTTTAATTCATCAATGCGCTTGAAGTGTTCTGTATTTAGGGTAACAATGGGAAGCTCGTTGATGATACAGGTAGCTGCAATAAATATATCCCTGAATTCTACCATATGGTTATTAAGCCTGAGTTGGTGGTAAATCTTAGCTGCTTTAACTGAAACAAGGTCTGTAAACGGAAGGACTGTAAGATATTCAGTTAAAATTTTAATATCATTCTCTTTATCTTTTGTTGTGGCTCCCATGTACAATTCATAAAGAGTAACAGCAGAAATAAAAATATTGGAATTGTCAGAAAGGCGATAAAGAGTGGTAGTGGACTTATCCTTAGCACGAAGATGCTCAATGAATATGCCCGTATAAATTACCATTGTTGTGGCTTCAAATTTTCAAAGGCTTTTTTACTTTCTTCAAAAATTATCAGATCGTCATCTGACCAGATTGACACCCTGGTCAGGTTTTGTTTATAAGTTGAGGGAATGGACTTTGCTGCTGGCTGTATAGTCACACCCAGAACCTTTAGTATTTGCTTGACCAAAGTGCTTTTCTTTTCAGGAATATTGATAATCAGCCGTTCCATTTAACAAATTTACAAATTATATTGAACAATCATTTTTATCGGTCGCCTAAGGCTGTAACCTTGTTCTATTGAAGATATAAAATTCCAAACATTTATTAAGACTACTTCCCAAAGATGACCATCAGGATCCTGTAAATAAGCCGCATAGCTACCATGAAATTATCCTGAGCTGATTTAACAATTAAGGCACCGGCATTTTGTGTTTGGGTGGTCACTAAATCTAATCTTCTTTTTTTGTGACGTTATGACCTATCGTAAATTCGAGAGCTGAAGGAGTTTGAGCATCCTTTGAATATAAAATACACAGTGTAATCTTAAAACTAAAGAGCATAGGTCAACCGTATAATAGTGTTATCTAATGCGATAATTAGTGATAACATTAATCGGCTTGGTGTAAATTTATCTGGCGACCAATATCATTTACCTCTGGATCTTCATTAAAAATTGGAAGGTCGGTTTCATAATCGAGTTTCAGCCATACGCCTTCAGTATCCTTTTGAATGTGGATATATTCTTTGCCTTCTTTGAAGATTGTAAACGTATTATCCTCTTCCGGAAATACGGAATAGGTTGTTGATCCTATAAAAATATCAAAAGGTTCTTCCATACACAAAGATAAGCGATGCATGTTAAAACTTTGGTAAAACAAAATTAACCATTGTCGAACCAGTGTAAAATCCCATTAGGATGTGTATTCTTTCTGAATGGTAGCTGTCACTAAAATTTCTTATGAGTTAAGAATGTTCAAAATCATAGCGCTCTAACTGTAAGGAGGTTTTTCGAAAAGCCTTTTCCGCTTCCTGTAAATCGTAAGCCGATTGCATTCTAATCCAAAAGGATGCACTGCCGCCAAATACTTTTTCAAGCCTGAGGGCCAATATTGGAGATGTAGCAGCTTTTCCATTTAGAACATTTGACAAAGAAGACCTGGTTACCTTTAAAAGTTGGGCAGCTTTAGAAACTGTCAAATGATTTTCCTTTAAAATATCTTCATACAGCAACTCCCCCGGTTGTATATTATGATCTTTTCCTCTTTCCATATCAATTATCTAATGTATATCCAGTAAATCCAAATCTTCTGCATTCCCACTCTCAAAGCGGAAAATAATACACCAATTTCCAGTTAAATCTAATTTACTTGCATCTCATTTAGTCCAATAACTTTCCACCATCAGCGATCAATTTTTCGATAAAAATTTTGCTTTTCGTGGATTTTATTTCAAGTTCTCTTTGATTGGCTTCTATTCTGGAATTGAAATTTTCGAAATATACTAAAACCCATGGACCTTTATTTCTAGTTGCAGTTACTTGGCCATTATTATGCTTGAGCAATCTTTTCGGGATATTTTCTGTATGCCCAATATAATATCTGCCGCTTTTTTGAGATTTTAGGATATAGGTGGAAAACATTAAAAATAATTTTCAGGAATCTAAGAAAGAATTATGGAAGGAATCAAATCTGCTTATTAAACGGTAGGTATATTAAAAACAAAAGCCCTTTGTTTCCAAAGAGCTTTTGTACTCGGAGCGGGAATCGAACCCGCACTCGCTTTAGGGCGAACAGGATTTTAAGTCCTGCGTGTCTACCAGTTCCACCATCCGAGCAGATGGCTATTTCGATTTTTATTCCGAT